>CAZTLP010000001.1:0-26958 GCA_964614345.1 uncultured Gammaproteobacteria bacterium
CACGAAGGGAATTTTCAGACCTACTTTGCCCGCTACAGCTCGGATGCTGTCTTTTTGGGAACGGATAAAAGTGAGCGCTGGACCATAGAGGAATTTAAATCCTATGCCAAACCGGCATTTGCAGATGGTCATGGATGGACTTACGCAGTAGTCGAGCGCAACTGGGAGGGAGACGGCAATACACGCTGGTTTGATGAAATTCTGCTCAATGAAAAGTTAGGACATTGCAGGGGGACTGGCGTTGTCCAGCTGATCAACGGCGAATGGAAAATAGCCCACTACGCCTTGACCATGCTCGTCCCCAATGACATCGCTGCAGACGTCGGCTCGCAGACCCAGGAAGCTGACAAACTGTAATAATCTATGAATGTTAAATTTAGGTTGGGATAAAAATACTCGGTTACTGTAGAGTAAGTTTAAACAGTGATTTAGAAGAAGAACACTATGTGGATTAGATTTTTATATTTTTTTTGTATCACATTTGTTTTATCTTCTTGTGTATCAAATACAGTTAATGTAAAACCAAATTCTGAAGAATATTCACAATTAATTGACACACCCGTATATATAAAAAGAGCATCTGATACAGATCTAAATACTTATATGAATGAGTTAGATCAATGTATAAAAGCATCGAATATCAAAGCAAATAGATCTTCAAAAGTTGGTGTTGGTGTTGGATCTATATGGGTAGCATCTGGACTTTATACAATTGCTGCAGCAAGTGGAGTTTTTGCACCCTTTGCTGTCGCAGCAGGAACTATAGGAAGTATTGTCGGAGGTTCAACAATTATTGTTACAAAGGCAACTGAAGAATTTAGAGAGTATGCTAGTCTTGAAAACTGTCTTGAAAGACAAGGACATGAAGTTATTTTTTATGATGCTAGAAAAGTTAAAAAATAAAAAAGTAATGAAGAAGTTGAATACAAAAGGGTTGGAATCAAATCACCGTTTAAACTTAATCAGTAACAGTAGAGTGGTTTTAAATCGTTATTCAGTAAGTAGTTTTTATTAATGAAGATTTTTATAAAAGTTCTATTTGCATATATTTTATTGCAACCTTTTTATGCTTTTTCTGAAAGCGAAGGGTTAAAAATACTGGTTGTTGGAGCAGGAATATCAGGACTGGGCGTGGCAAGAGACTTACATGACTCTGGTTATAAAGTAACTGTTCTTGAGGCTAGAAATAAAATTGGTGGAAGAATAGACACAGATAGATCTTTGGGGTTTCCGATAGAAAGAGGCGCTAATTGGATTCACAGTAATGAACTAGAAAATAATCGCCTCATGTCCATAAAAGAAGAGCTGGGGTTAAAAACATATATAAGCCCCTTAACTGCTTATGATGGCGTTAAATTGTTCGATAAAAATGGAAATGTTATAAATTTAAAGAAAGAAGATTTAGAAAAAATTGAATTTAGGATAGGGCTGGCTGCCTACATTGCTTCATACATTAAACCTTCGTCAAATCTGGAAGATGTAATAGATTTCTTAAAACGCATAAGCTTACTGTCTTTGGCTCCTAATGCAGTTCTTCAAGCGATTCACCAAACTTTAGAATTAAGCGCCGCTGAAGATTCGAAGAATATGCCAATTGGCGTCTTAATAGAGGAAGCAGAATATGCTGAGAGCGCTGGAAGTGATGAAGAGGTGCTTGGAGGCTTTGATCAAATTACAAATCATTTATCTCAGAATTTAGATATAAAATTGAACACCCCAGTAACAAAAATTGATTATTCATCTAAAAAGATAAAAGTATTTACCGATAAGCAGGCTTACGTTGCTGATTCAGTGGTTGTGACTGTTCCTCTTGGTGTTTTGCAACAGAACCTTATCGAATTTGTTCCGGAGTTGCCTGAAAAAAAGAGAGATGCAATTAGCAATATAAATCTAGGAAATGTAAACAAGGTTATTTTAAGATTCCCATACAAGTTCTGGGGAGACGACAAAATGTTTTTCATTGAGCGAGAGAATAGAAGTGCCTTTTCAACCTGGTTCAATAACGAGGTAATAGTAAATGAACCAGTTATCTATTCCATTATTTCAGGAGACTACTCAAGAGAACTCGAGAAGAAGTCAGATGAATATGTTATTGAAGAAGCAATGAAACCTTTAAGGGTAGTTTATGGAGAAGATATCCCAAATCCAGATTCATTCTTAATCACAAGATGGGGGCTAGAGCCATACATACTGGGATCTTACTCAACAGCTGGATACAATCAAGATGACTTAACACTGAGAAATGAATTAGCTAACTCAATTGAAAATAAAATATTTTTTGCTGGCGAGGCAACAAGCGTTAATGAATATGGCTTCACGCATTCCGCTCTAAATACGGGCTTAAGAGAAGCCAAAAAAATTAAAGAATTATATCCATTAGGTCTACAATCTTACCCAATAACGATTTTAAAACAGTCCATTACGGCGGAGTAGAACATAACAGTTAATTAATATGTCTATATTGTTAGCAATTCATATTTTAGCTGGAACAATTGCTCTTCTTTGTGCTGCTCTAGCAGTTTCATCTGAGAAAGGAAAAAAATTCCATGTGCTTTCAGGTAGAACATATTTCTGGTGCATGGTTGGTATTTTCTTAACAGCTATTCCGATGTCGATTATCAGTAGCAACATCTTTTTGTTTTTAATAGCTATTTTTTCTTTCTATTTAGCTTTCGCGGGTATGCGTTTTGCTAAAAACAGAAAAGACATAGCGACGACAGTTGATTGGATTGCGGTTAGCTTAATGATTTTATCAGGATTAGGGATGTGGGCATTGGCTGTAATTTACTTCACAAATGACAATTCTCATTACATAACACTTCTTGTTTTTGGATTTATTGCGCTATCGACTGGATACGCAGACTATAGAACCCACAAGAAAAAAGCAGCAATAGGAAAAGAGAGAATTGCAAAGCATCTAGCCAATATGATGGCTGGAACCATAGCTGTTATTACAGCTGTTTTAGTGGTTAATGTGAATATTGAACCGATATGGATATGGTGGTTGTTACCGACGGCTGTGATTACACCAATTATCTTTTATTGGAACAAAAAAACTTTGTCACCGTGAAAAAGTTATTCACCGTTTCAATACACTCCGTTACTGTTAAGTAGTATTAACCAGATTAATTAATAAAAGAGAAAAAATGAATACTGGAACCTGGATCGCTGTTGGGATCGGAATAGGGGCAGCAATCTTTGCCGCCACAAATGAACCAGTATGGATTGCGGTAGGTGTTGCAATTGGTGCAGCACTTGGTTGGCGAAAACCAAAAGATCGAAATAAACATTAATATGGCTGATAAAGATGGAGCTGGGCTAGTAAATGGCCTACTGAAGAAGTTTGGTGTGTTCGCCTTGCTAACTGATCATTTGTTTATAAACATCTCTTGTTTCTTGGAAACGTTCAAACGGAAACTTAATTGGAACTCCTTCAATAGCTGCTAACAACATCATCAAGTGAGCTTCCCAGCCTGCACAAGATCTAGCGATATCCTCATCAAGGGGGCATTTCAAAATCAAAGTGAGCTTTGTAATATCTCCTTCATTTCTCAGCTCCCATCTAATAGGGCGCTCCGGCTCTCCAGGCCCACTCCAGGAGTATTCAAGTAATTTTTCTTCTTCATAGGCAGTAACCTTACTATCAATAATAATTCCACTATCTACAAAATCCAGCTTGGCCACACCTCCTTTATGCTGTTCTATTTGACCAGGAGCCAACCAATCCACTAAACGAGATGAATTTACTAACATAGACCATACCTTCTCGGTTTTATGTTCAATTTGTCTCTCTATAGTAGCTACATAATATTCATCTGATTTATTAATAATGCCAAAAGATTCATTGCTACCCATCATAATCACCTAAAAAATTATTTAACTCTTCTGAAG
The DNA here is from genome assembly GCA_964614345.1 of uncultured Gammaproteobacteria bacterium. Classification (GTDB taxonomy): domain Bacteria; phylum Pseudomonadota; class Gammaproteobacteria; order Magnimaribacterales; family Magnimaribacteraceae; genus AEGEAN-183. The sequence goes on from CAZTLP010000001.1 coordinate 3,892, forward strand.
TTTTAGATAACTCTAATCCTTCCAAGTTTCCTTTAGTTCTCCATTTATCCATCAGGTCAAAGAAAGCAACTGGTCCACCTCCATAAGAAGCATTTTGTGCTTGACCTTTGGGTTGCCCTTCATTGTTATAGTATCCTGGTGTGCAATTTTCTAAGAAGCCTTGATTAAGTTGTGCCTTATCAATAATAGTCTCAATCCACTCTTTCTCTGCAGCTTCAGAGGCTTCTATCTTATCAACCCCTCTCTCTTTTGATTGTTTTAATATGTAAGCTAGATGTATGCTTTGTTCATCCAGAGAGTGGACATAATTAGCCGTGAAAGCAGAATGTTGAGGCCCAAAAAAGAAACAATTTGGAAATCCTCTGCTATGCAGTCCATGAAAAGTAGCTAATCCATCTTTCCATTTTTCTGAAATGGATAAACCATTTGCGCCGTAGATCTCGTATCCACATCTCCTAGTATAAGCAGTTCCAACCTCAAAACCGCTACCAAAGATAATGCAATCAACTTTGTACTCAATCCCATCAAAAACCACCCCTTTGTCAGTGATTTGACTTACACCCTTGCCATCGGTATTTACCAAGGTTACGTTTGATCGATTAAAAGTGGGAAGGTATTCATCATGAAAGCATGGTCTTTTACAAAATTGCCTATAGTAAGGCTTTAAAGCTTCAGCAGTACCTTTGTCTTTGACAGTTTTTTCTACCCTTTGTCTTATTTGTTCCATTTTCTCGAAGTCGGCCATCTCCATGGCATTCATAAATTTTTCGGGGGTCATCTCTTCATCTTGATTTTCTCTAAGTCCATGGATTAGATTTCTAATAATCTCTGTCCAGCCATCATTAACTAGATCCTCTTCGGCTAGCCCACCTGAGACCAATGTGTTGAAGTTGTCCCTTCTTTTGGCATACCATCCTTTTTCTTGGTTTTTATACCATTTTTTATCCGTAGGATGGTCATTCCTTACATCAATTGAGGATGGAGTTCTTTGAAATACATATAAGTGTTCTGCCATCTCTCCGAGATGTGGTATGCATTGCACTGCAGTGGCGCCTGTTCCAATAATTGCAACCTTCTTGTCCTTTAATTCCGTTAAATTACCTTCAGAATTTCCGCCTGTATACTCGTAGTCCCATCTACTGGTATGGAAAGAATGACCTTTATATTTAGTTATTCCTGAGATAGCTGGTAGTTTGGGGCGATTTAAAGGCCCATTTGCACTGACTACATAGCGAGCTTTTATTTGATCTCCTCTGTTAGTAAAAATAGTCCATTTACCTGATTTCTCATTCCATTTAAGACTTTCTACTTCTGTTTGAAAACAAACATTTTCGTAAAGGTTATATTTTTCAGCTATCTTTTTGCTGTAGTCTAGAATCTCTGACTGGTGAGGAAATTTATTTTTAGGAATAAAGTCCATTTCTTCTAACAAAGGAAGGTAGATGTAAGATTCCATATCACAAGCAGCTCCTGGATAGCGATTCCAATACCAGGTACCACCAAAGTCTCCGGCTTTCTCTATAATCCTTAGATCATTAATACCTTCCTGTCTGAGTCTAACCCCAGCTAGAATACCTCCAAATCCACCGCCTATGATTGCAACCTCAACCTCATCACTTAGAGCTTCTCTTCTAAAACCAGGTTCCACATACGGATCATCAATATAGTGTGAGAAATCACCTACAACTTCTCGATATTGTTCGTTACCATCGGTTTTCAATCTTTTATCTCTTTCTTCTCTGTATTTAGCTCTTAGGGAATCAGGGTTAAAAAATATTTCTTTTGGTTGATTGTGTTTCTTATTGAATTTCATTAGCTAACTTTATCAACCCTTCTCTTATTCATACTTTGATATAAATCAAGAATAAAAAAGATAAGAAACTAGCTTTAGAACTTTGGGATCATGTTTTAGAAGAGGAAAGACGAATAACCCGCTTATGGCTAGATAACTTTAGGCATACAAAAGATTACTAAGTAATAATTCAACTACCACTACTTACTTCTGCTCAACAAAAGGGAGAGCTGTTGCATGAAGCAAAATAGGGGGGCAGCACAATTTTTCTATAGCATCTGAGCTATTTTTAAACTTTGAGGAATAAACTTCGCGCATAAAGTTTTTGGCTTCTTTATTGCCTCTTTCAGCAGCCAAAAGGAAATAAGTTTCTGACAAGGTTAAATCTTTCATAATTTTGTCGCCACCTTTAGCGTAAAGAATAGCTAAATTAAACGGAGCTTTTGAATGTCCTTGCTTGGTTGCCTCTTGAAACCAAAAAACACCTTTTTCCAAATCTACATGAATGCCTATCCCAAGTGAATAATTAACACCCGTATTGTATTGACTGACCATAACTCCTTGGGTTGCAAGAGAAAGGTCATAGACAAACTCTTTTTTTTGTCTTTCGATATCATCAGCTAGGCAAAAGGAGCAAAGACCAGCAAGCAACAGAAGGGCTATTGTGCTTTTCAAAATAGATATAAAGGGTTATTCCATGCTTACAACAACTTTCCCTAGCACCTTCCTGTCTTCTAGGCTTTTTATGGCTTCTCCAGCTTTATCTAAAGGATAAGTCTCGCTCACAAAAGGTTTTATTTTTCCATCAGCATGCATTTGAAAGAGTTCTTCAAAATTCTCTCGGTTAATATCCCTGTCTAGACCCGCAAACTGGCCCCAAAATACTCCTATTATTTGGCATTCTTTAAGAAGGGTAAGGTTAAGAGGCATTTTTGGGATACCTGCTGTAAAGCCTATAACCAGATATCTGCCATGCCTTTTTATTGCTCTCAGTGATGGCTCGGCATAGTCTCCACCAACTATGTCATAGATCACATCTACGCCTCCGTCAGACATCTCTTTGATTTCATTAGATAGCTCTTTCTGAGCATCTCTGTCCATTTCTCTTGGATAGATTATCCCCTCATCAGCACCTTCTTTTTTACATAGATCTAATTTCTCTTGGGAAGATACCCCGGCCAGCACCTTAGCCCCCATAGCTTTGGCAACGTGTATAGCAGTGATACCAAGGCCGCCCCCTGCTCCAAGAATTAAAATGGTTTCTCCTGTCTTAAGCTCACCCCTTTGTTTAAGTCCATGAATAGTTGTTCCGTAATTAAGAGAGAATCCGGCTGCTACTTTAAAATCCATAGTTTCAGGTAAAGGCATGAGCTGTTGTTCAAAATAAGCTCCCTTCTCAACTAAACCACCCGATCCTACATTCCCCATTACTCGGTCACCTTCTTTAAAACGGGTAACACCATTACCTACAGCAGAGACTACCCCTGAAATCTCGCCTCCTGGGCTGAATGGGAAGGGGGGTTTAAATTGATATAGCCCTTGGACAATCAAAACGTCAGGGAAACTTATTCCTGTAGCTTTTATGTCAACAACCACCTGACCATCACCCGCTACAGGATCAGGCACCTCCTCTATTCCATGAGATTCTATAGGTCCAAATTCTTTACAAACAAATGCTTTCATTTAAATGCTCTCCTTAATTACGTCTTTCTGATGATACGTTACTAATAAGTTTAATAAGGTCAAGAGACTTTATTCAAGAACTCTTTTAAATACTCTTCAAAAGGAAGGCTTTCTTGCGATTCAATCTTATTTTGTCGCTCTTCTGACAAGGAGGCCTCTCTGCTGAACTCTTCATTTCTAGAACTATTGTAGTTTTTAAAAAAAGATAAGTTGTTTTCAGCTAATTCTAGGCCAAATTCTTCATGAGAGATCTTGTTATTGATTAACCTTTCTATGACTTTAGCGCTTGGAGTTAAATCTAAGTTATCTATTTTCTCTTTCTGTTTTTGTAAAGATTCTTTCCAGAGATTTTCTCCGTCCTGGAACACAAATTCCTTTGATTCTTCAGCTATCTCATTCATTTTTTCTAGTAAATCATTAGCTAATTCACTGACCTTAGTCTCTGCTCCTTCATAGAAAATCTTTAAATTAGGATTTCGTCCATCGTTAATAATTTTTTTATGGTTTTCCTTTAAGGAGTTGATTTCTGTTGTTTCGAGAGGCGGACTTTCCTTGCTTAAGCAGAAAAGTAAAAATACATCTAAAAAATCTATCTGACTCCTATCTATTCCAATGGGGTTAAAAGGATCCAAATCTACGCACCTAAGTTCAAGATACTCTATGCCCTCAGAGTTTAAAATATTAATGGGCCTTTCACCCGAGGGACAGATTCTTTTTGGTCTAATTGTGCTGTAGTACTCATTCTCTATTTGTATCACGGAGGTGTTTAATTGAATTCTTTGTTCATTCGAAAATTCACCTAAATTTTGGTAGTCACCATGGGGCTTGGTCAGTGCTGTTTTTAAGTCTTGAATGTATTCTTGAATTGAATTTATAGAAATATTGAGATCATCTTGTGTTTCGCTGATGTAACCCAGGTCACCCATTCGTAAAGAAGTAGCTTGTTGTTTAAAGTAACTTCCTTTGTTTAACCTTTTAAAGCTGCTTAGATTTTTTTCTGTAAAAGTCTCAGAGAAAGAAGGTGATGCGCCAAAAAGTAAAAAATATAACCACTCATACCTTTTAAAATTTCGGGCCATACCAAGATATATTTCACTTTTAATATCTTTAATATCTTTTTCCTTGAGACCCCTAAAATCAGCTATCTTTACAAACAATTCATCAGGCAACGAGAAGTTGTAATGAATTCCTGCAATCGCTTGCATCTTGCTTCCGTACCTATGAGCAAGCCCCTTTCTGTAGACGGTTTTCATCATTCCAGAGTTAGAGGTTCCGTATTCTCCTATCACAACGTCTTCGTTAGCACCTATTGAGCATGGCATGCTCAAGGGCCACAATAACTCTTTGTCGATCGACTGGTGCACAAAGGCATGAAGGTCAGTTAGAAAGCTTAAACATTCTTCCACATTTGTAAAAGCAGGAGTCACAAGCTCAAGAAGTGCTTCCGAAAAATCTGTGGTTATGAATGTATTTGTAAGAGCAGAACCAAGCTTGTTAGGGTGTTTTTTCTTGGATATAGATCCTTGTGAATCTATTCTTAAGCTTTCTTTTTCTATGCCCCTCTTGATGGACTTAAGATCATCCAAAGCACCAGATTCCCTAAGGTCCTTTAAACTTAAATGCATAATATGTAAAAATTAAGTAGCTTTTGGCCCAGCCTCTACAATTTCCTGAACGACATCAAACTTAGTAAAATTTTCAGTGAATTGCTTGATTAGTTTATTCTCGTAAGACTCATACAGGGATGGATCTTCCCAGTTTCTTACGGGGTTAAGAAGTTTACTGTCTATTCCTTCTATGGAAGTGGGTACTTGTAAGTTCATGCCCTCTATCTTTTCAGTATTTACTGAGCTTAATTTTCCTGTTTGGATGGCATTTATAATCTTTCTGGTTACAGGGATGTCAAAACGTTTTCCGGTGCCATAAGGGCCACCGGTCCAGCCGGTATTTACTAAATAAACACGGCTCCCAAATGATTCAATTCTTTCCATAAGTAAATTGGCATATATACCTGCAGGCCTTGGGAAAAAGGGCGCCCCATAACAGGTAGAGAAGGTGGTTTTGAAAGCCTCAGTAGATCCTACTTCTGTAGAACCAACAGCAGCCGTATACCCACTTAAAAAATGATAAGCAGCAGCTTCTTTGCCCAAAATAGACACTGGAGGAATAACTCCCGAAAGATCGCAGGTTAGAAAGATAACTGATTGGGGTTCTCCGGCAGAGTTTTCATTAGCCCTCTTTTCAATATGTTCTCGCGGATAAACTACTCTAGTATTTTCAGTCAAGGACGAGTCACTGTAATCAGGTATTTTGGTCTGCGGGTCAATAACTACATTCTCCATAACACTACCATGCTTTATAGCATCCCAAATAACGGGTTCATTTTGTTGAGTTAGATCTATGCACTTGGCATAACACCCCCCCTCAAAATTAAATACAGATCCTTCGCTCCATCCATGTTCATCGTCTCCTATTAAATCTCTATCGGGGTCTGCCGAAAGAGTTGTCTTTCCAGTGCCCGATAACCCAAAGAAAAGACATACATCACCATCTTTTCCAACATTTGCAGCACAATGCATGGGGAGAACATTTTTTTCCGGCAAAAGAAAATTTTGAACTGAAAACATGGACTTCTTCATTTCACCCGCATATTGCATACCCGCAAGCAGAACCTTTTTTTCATTAAAATTAATGATTACTGCTCCGTCACTATTGGTCCCATCTCTTTCGGGATCACAAACAAATTCTGGAGCGCTCATAACGGACCAAGTTTCTTTATTTGATGGATTGAAAACCTCTGGTCGTATAAACATTTGTTTACCAAAAAGATTGTGCCATGCCCATTCAGTTTGAATTTCTACCGGAATGTAATGTTCCTTGTGCTCTCCTACATGCAGACTAGAAACAAAAATACCCTTTTCAGATAGGTAAAACTCAACTCTTTGCCAGAGAGAATTAAACTTTTCGCTATCAAATGGTCTGTTTACTTCGCCCCAATCAACCTTAGAGTCTGTAATAAGGTCCTTAACAATAAATCTATCCAAGGGACTTCGACCAGTTCTTTTACCAGTTTTAACTAATAAAGCTCCGTTGGCGGCTATCTCGCCTTCACCTCTATTAAGTGAATGCTCTAAAAGCTCATCTTGATTTAGATCTGCCTGTATATTAGCTGCCATGGGAGTCGTGCTGATTAAATGCGCATTATAGATATTTATTTAACTTTTAGAATGTAATTTCTTTGAAATAGTTAAAGAGACTACGGAATAAATTAATTGGGCTGAAAAAGCTATCAGTAACCATCCCGGAATACTAATACCTAGAAATGACCAGAGAACTTCCGCACAATTTCCATCTCCACGTATAGCAAGCATAAAAACTTCTAAAACAGGCAAGGTTTCAAAGAGGTAATCTATATCCGGTCCACAAGACGGGACTAGTTCGGGCGGAAGGTTTTGAAGATACAGCTGTCTAATTGAAAGCAATATTCCGCATACAATAATTGCGATAGCAAGACCAATATACGTTCTAAAAACTATAAGTGATTGGTTTTTATGCAAAAAACCAACTAGAGACAAAAAGATTACAAGGTATACACAGGCTCTTTGAGCATAACAAAGCAGACACGGCTCAAGCAAAAGCATATGTTCAAAAAATAGAGCCACAATTATTAGACCAAGACCAGAAGCCCCCATAAGCAAAAAGAATCTTCTGCTGTCTGAAAATAATAAATCTAACATTGAATTAGTGAGCCTGATCCCAATTTTTTCCTATGCCAATTTCAACTTCGAGTGGAACTGAAAGTTTTGCTGCCTTTGACATAGAGTCAGTTAAGATTTTTTTCACTTTGCTGGTATCTTTCTCATGAGATTCAACTACCAATTCATCGTGAACTTGAAGGATTAATTTAGCATCAATTTTTTGTTCCTTTAAGGAATCATTCACAGAAAGCATGGCTTTTTTCATTATATCGGCAGCAGTTCCTTGGACTGGAGCATTAATTGCTACCCTTTCGGCTGCCTGCCTTCTTATAGCATTCCCAGTAGAAATTTCTGGGAGATAGAGTCTGCGTCCGTAAAGGGTTTCGACATAGCCAATTTTTTTGGTTTCAGATTTTATTGTATTCATATATTTCCTGACCCCCGGGTATCTAGAAAAATAGATGTCCATGTATTCAGCTGCTAAATTTCTATTGATACCTAATTGTTTACTTAAGCCGAAAGCAGAAATGCCATAGATAAGGCCAAAGTTAATTGCTTTAGCACTTCTTCTCTGATTTAGGTCAACTTCTTTTATGTCGACCCCAAAAACTTCGCTCGCTGTACTGGAGTGAATATCCTGTCCTTCTTTAAAGGCCTTTAACAGACCTTCATCTTTAGATAAATGGGCGATAACCCTTAACTCTATTTGAGAATAATCAGCGGAAATTAGCTGATACCCTTTTGGGGCTTCAAATGCTTGTCTTATCCTTCTTCCATCTTCAGTTTTTATGGGAATATTTTGTAAATTAGGATCTGAAGAAGAAAGTCTCCCTGTTGATGTTCCAGTTTGATTGAAAGAAGTATGAATTCTTCCTGTGCTTGGAGAAATTTGCGAAGGCAACTTATCCGTATAAGTGGATTTAAGTTTGCTGAGGGTTCTGTGTTCTAAAATGATTTTAGGCAACTCATAGTCCTCAGAAAGCTGTTGAAGAACATTTTCTGCCGTGGATGGCTGACCACCTGGAGTTTTCTGAAGGATGGGGTACTTCAATTTTTCAAAAAATATTTCCTGCAACTGTTTGGGAGACCCTAAATTGAATTCTTGATCAGCTAACTCATAAGCTTCAGTTTCGAGCTTTGTAATTCTTTTGCTAAAGTTTTTAGATTGCGCCTTTAGAACCTTTTCATTCACTAGAGTTCCTGCCCGCTCCATGTCTGACAATACTGTTATTAATGGTATTTCAATTTCTTCTAATAGAGTATTTAAGACAGGTTCTTTGGCCAACCTAGATTTTAATTCTTCGTGAAGCCGATAAGTTATATCTGCGTCTTCAGAAGCATAGTGAACGGCTTGGTCAATAGGAACCAGATCAAAAGTGACTTGTTTTACTCCCTTTCCGGCAACTTCTTCAAAAGTAGTTGTTTTGTAATTCAAATAGTATTGGGCCAATGCATCCAAATTATGTCTGGTCGCTGTGCTGTTTAAAACATAGCTCATTAACATTGTGTCGTTTTCAAAAGAAGTTAACTGAATTCCATATCTAGCAAGAATATTTCTATCAAACTTGATGTTTTGTCCAACTATTTTTATTTTTGTTGATTCAAGGATAGGCTTGAGCTTTTTTAAGACAACATCAACATCTAACTGTTCTTCTTGTTGGTGGCCCAAGGGGATATAAGCTGCTTCTCCCGATTTCACTGATAGAGAAATTCCCACCAATTTTGCATCCATATAATCTAGGCCTGTTGTCTCAGTGTCTAAGGCCAATAAAGAGCTGTTCTTTATCTTAGTTAGCCAACTTTCAAGCTGTTTAAGTTTGGTGATACATTCATATTTTGACTGCTTTATTGCTTCTTCTTTTACTTCTTTTGCGGGCACTTCTTCTTTTTCTAACCAAGCCTTAAATTCTAACTCTGTATAAATCTCATCCAATAATTTTTTATTTCGTTTACCTACTGTTAAGTCCTTTACGCCAACTTCTAAAGAAACGTCTTTTTTTATGGTTACTAATTCCTTTGAAATATGTAATTGGCTCATCCCATTCCTGAGATTTTCACCCACTTTTCCTGAAATCTTTTCTGCATTTTTTATAATCTCATCAAGGCTTCCATACTCAATAAGCCATTTAACAGCTGTTTTCGGCCCTACCTTTTCGACACCCGGCACGTTATCCGATGAATCACCAACCAAAGCCAGGTAGTCAACAATTAATTTTGGCTTAACTCCAAATTTATCTTCTACTCCCTTCTCATCTAGTAGTTCGTTGCTCATAGTGTTTACAACTCTTATATGCTTATTAACAAGCTGAGTCATATCTTTATCACCCGTTGAAATGACAGTATTTAAACCTACTTCACTTGCCTCCTTAGCCAAGGTACCGATTACATCATCTGCCTCCACTCCTTTTATGCTTAAAAGCTTTATACCCAGAGCTTCAATAATTTGATTGATGGGTTCAATTTGTTGAACGAGGTCTTCAGGCATAGGAGGTCTGTTTGCCTTGTAGTCTTTATACATTTCATGCCTAAAGGTTTTTCCTTTTGCATCAAAAATTACTGCGAGCGGACTATTAGGGTGATCTAAAAGAATCTTATTTATCATGCTAATGACTCCTCTAATAGCTCCTGTCGGTTGATTTTTTGAGCTCATTAAAGGAGGCAGCGCATGGTATGCCCTGTAGAGATAGGAAGATCCGTCTATAAGGATGAGGGGGTTTTCAGTAGAGTTTTCTTCTGGCATCTAATTTCTTTTCTTGTTTAATTCTCGTGAGTCTATATTTAACTACTACCTTGTAAACCTTTATGAACTTTTCGTTATATTTTGGGTCTTATTTTATACCTAAGTTAGTTAAATGATGGATGCCCCGGGCACTTCCCCAAGGTACTCGGGGCCTTAAGCCCCAAGCCAATCTCCAAGAAAATCTGTTAACCCCTCAAAGCCAATACTCTTTTTTGAAGAGAAAGCTATCGCTTCTCCTGTAAGGTTCATTTCCTTAAGGACTGAGTTTGCCTTTTTTACTTCTTCTTTGACTTTACTAGTAGAAAGTTTATCTGACTTATTAAGCAGTATTAAGAGAGGCGTATCTGTTTGATGACACCAGTCTACAAGAGTTAAATCTGAATCTTTAAACGGATGTCTAATATCCATTATGATTACTAAACCCCTAAGGCTTTTACGAAAATTAAGGTAATCAGTAATAAACCTTGCCCATTCTTTTTGAGTTTTTTTTGACACTTTGGCAAAACCATAACCAGGAAGATCAGCGATTCTTCTCATCTGTTGTTCATCCAGACAAAAAATATTGATTGCCTGAGTTCTTCCAGGAGTTTTGCTTGTTTTAGCAAGCTTCTTATTTTTTGCAAGAGCGTTTAGGACACTAGATTTTCCAGAGTTGGACCTGCCACAAAAAGCTATTTCTATTCCTTGGTCTTCAGGAAGGTCCTTTAATGAAAAACCACTAACTAGAAACCTCGCGTTAGAAAAAATATTTTGTGAATTCATAGCTTTGTTTAAATTAAACACCTGGTAAAGGTTGGTATATAATCCTCGCCCGTATCACCAATTAGCGCAAGCATTTCTATGAATTTAACAAGACTGTTCATTACTTTTTTTGCAATCCTGCTTATAGGAGCCGGGGATATTCAGTCAGGAAAAGAAAAATCTCAAATTTGTGCTGCATGCCATGCAGAGGACGGTAATAGTGTTGTGGGCTTATGGCCTTCACTTGCAGGACAAAATGAGAAGTATTTATTCAAACAGCTGAAATTAATTCAGTCTGAAGAAAGATATATAGCCGAAATGAAAGGCCAATTGGATGGGTACACAGAGCAGGACCTACAAGATATTGCAGCTTACTATTCAGCTAATAAAAATAAAATAGGGCAAGCGTCTGCTGATCTAGTAGATCAGGGCTTCAAGCTTTACTATTCTGGCAGTCTTGAAAAGGGCATACCTGCTTGTACAGCATGTCATTCTCCTAAGGGCACGGGTAACAGTCTTGCTGGGTACCCTCTCTTGAGCGGTCAAAAAACTGAATATATTGCTAAAACCTTGAAGGATTACAGGACTGGTGAAAGACAATACTCTGAAGAGTCTGCAATTATGGTATCGATAGCTTATAAGCTCGATGATAAAGAGATAGAGGCTTTAGCAAGTTTTATAAATGGTCTTTATTAACGCAAAATTAAATCTAAAGCATCTGGCTTGGGTGTGTCTTTTATTGTTTTTTTCCTGTGCTCAAGCTGAAGAGTATGTTCAAGGAAGACATTACCAGATCTTAGATAATCCAACGGTTACAAGAAACCCCTCTAAAATTGAGGTAGTTGAAGTTTTTTGGTTTGGTTGCAATCACTGTTATGCACTTGAGTCCTATATCCAGCCTTGGAAAAAAGATCTTCCTAATGATGTAGATTTTTGGAAGTCACACATAACTTGGAATGCACAAGCTGAAACACATGCTCGCTTATTTTATTCTGCGAAAGCTCTCGGAATTGAAGAAAAAGCTATTCCTGCTGCTTTTACTGCCATATGGAGAGAGCGCAGAAATCTTCTTGGTAATTCTGAAGTTGAATACTTCTTTAAAGGCTTTGGGATAGAAAAAGAAAGATACTTGTCTGTTTCTAATTCATTCGGGGTTAATAACGCAGTTAAACAAGCCAATAACAGGATGAGGCAATGGGCTGTAACTGGAGTTCCTACAATCATAGTAAACGGCAAATATAAGGTCTCAGGTACAAGAGAAATTGGCACCAGTAAACTTCTAGAGGTAGTAGATTTCTTAATAGAGAAAGAGAGGAAGTTCTTGCCGAGTTCAAATTAGGTACTATCTTGAATTCTTTTCCTGTAAGCCCTCTATTCGTTCCCGCCTCTAAGCTGGACTGGATTCAGAAGGCAGAAAACTCAGAAGCAGACGGTTTAATTATTGATCTTGAAGATTCCGTTCCAGAAGACGAGAAGAATGTAGCCAGAGAAGCTTTAGCTGATTACTTGTCTTCTACCGAGATAAGCAAACCCTTTTTTATAAGGGTAAATCCTCTAACTACATCTTATGGAGAAAAGGATATCAATGTATTCAAAAGTACTGTCAAAAACTTTAAAGGACTAATTATTCCTAAGATAGAAGACCCCACTGAGCTTACTTCCTTAAGCGAAGACATAAAAGTAATCTTATTGATTGAAACCCCAATAGCACTAGAAAACCTTTCATTGTTAATTCAGGATAAAAAGGTCATGGGTCTTGCTTTGGGTGGGGCAGATCTTTCAGCAGAATTAGGGTCCGATATGAGCTGGGATTCTCTTTTGATGGCAAGGTCTATGATAGTAATGCAAGCGAGTAAACGCGGGCTTTTGACTATAGACAGTCCCTTCATGCAAATTAATGATGAGAAGCTTTTAGCTGAAGAGAGCAGGAAAGCTAAATCTATTGGATTTAACAGTAAATTTGCTATTCACCCAAAGCAAGCAAAGATAATTAAAGAAAGATTTTTACCTACCGAAGAGGAATTAGAGGAAGCCAAAAAGATTATTGAAGCCTACTCCAATTCTAAAGGTGGGGCTATCTCTGTAGATGGTAAGATGGTTGATGAGCCAATTGTTAGGCTTATGAAGAAACGGTTGTGGTTATCTGGAATAGATTTAGAAAGTGAGTAGAGGATTGAGGAGAAATTTATGGTTAAAAATATTAAGGAAATAGAACCCGGAAGGTACAGGGAGACTTTTGGTAGGTATTACGAAGAGTTTAATATCGGAGATATTTACGAACACAGGCCCGGAAGAACAATTACTCAATCAGATAACACTTGGTTCACTTTACTTACCATGAACCAGCACCCTATTCATTTTGATGAAGAATTTGGAAAGGGGACAGAGTTTGGTAAAACTCTTGTAAACAGCCCGTTTACTATAGCTTTAATGGTTGGGATGAGTGTAAGTGACGTTAGTCAAAAGGCTGTTGCTAATTTGGGCTGGACAGACATTGTTTTACCTCACCCTTTGTACGTTGGGGATACTTTATATGCAGAATCTGAAGTCATGGAGAAAAGAGAGTCAAAATCCAGACCTGATGACGGCATTGTGACAGTCAAGACAACTGGAAAAAATCAAGACGGCACCGTAGTTGCTTCTTATTTAAGGTCAGCTTTAATCCCCAAAGAAGGAACTGCCGTCGAAGACAAGATAGATTATTAATTTATCGATTGGCCTTAAAATTTATTTTTGTTATAACTGGTATCTCATTAATACGAATTGGGAGAGAAAATGAGTCAGAGTTTATTTGATACTGATGCTGTTGATAAGAATGCATGGCATTTACAGGGAAACTGGGGTCCGGTAGAAAAAGAATTGGATGTAGCTAGTCTTGAAGTTAAAGGGAAAATTCCCGAAAGTTTAAATGGGCTTTATGTAAGAAATGGAATGAACCCCAGATCAGGTTATAGCGATCACTGGTTTTTTGGCAATGGAATGCTACACGGATTTAATTTTGATAATGGCGAAGTAAATTATAAAAACAGGTATGTAAAGACACCTTATTATGAAAAAGATTTAGATATTATGAGTTCTTTTGGCGACTTGAGTGCTTCACCTGCCAATACGCACATTGTTAAGCATGCTGGAAAGCTGTTGGCTCTAGAAGAGGCTCATTTACCGTGGGAGGTGGATGAAAATTTAGAAACTGTAGGTGTGTATGACTTTGCAGGCAAACTGAATGGTGCCATGACAGCACACCCAAGGGTTTGCCCCAAAACTGGAGAGCTCTTATTTTTTTCTTACTCGATGATGTCGGAACCTTATTTAACCTATTATCGTGTTGATCCCAAGGGTAAGTTAATTCAGGTAGAGCCCATAGAATTGCCTAGGGCAGTTATGATGCATGACTGGAATGTAACTGAAAACTTTGTTGTTTTTATGGATCTTCCAATAATTTCAGACATGAACTTGGCGGTAGAAACAGGATCGCCCTTTGGCTTTAAACCTGAATGCGGAGCAAGGCTAGGTGTTATGCCAAGAAATGGTTCCAACAGCGATGTCAGGTGGTTTGAAATTGATCCTTGTTATGTATTTCATCCTCTTAACTCTTATGAAGAGGACAATAAAATAATTCTTTATGTTTGTAAGCAAAAAGAAGCCATGGTTGGTGGTTTTCAAGAGATTTATGGCGGAGACACAACAATAGGCAGGTTGTGGAAGTGGACTATCGATCTTGAGCGAGGAGAAGTTAAAGAGGAGCAAATAGATGATTCGCCCTGTGATTTCCCTAGAGTTGATGACAGGAGAACGGGTTTGAAAACGGACTATGGTTATTGCATGACTTTAGATACTAACGCAGATTCTTTAACGTTAGGAAATCATGTACTTAAATATGATTTAGCAAACGGCAAAAGGGTTACACATGACTTGGGTGAAAATGTAAGGGGAGGAGAACCTGTATTCGTACCAAAATCTAAAGATTCGGGTGAAGATGATGGGTGGATATTAATGTTGGCATATGAAGAAAGCACTGAGAAATCAAAACTATTAATAATAGATTCCAAAGACTTTGAATCTCCCCCTGTGGCAGAAATATATACTCCCCAAAGGATACCTTTTGGAGCCCACGGAAGTTGGATGCCAAGATAAATTAATTAAGAGGAATAAACATGGAGACACATTTTGCAACTTTGTGGGAAAACATTTCAGATGTAATCCCAGATAGAAAGGCACTAATCTGTGGAAATATAGAAAGAACTTGGAAAGAATATGATAACAGGGCCGCTAGATTAGCTACCCTCTTGTCAAAGAACGGTTTAGGAGATGATTCCAAAGTAGGCTTATATCTTCACAATTCTAATGAATACCTAGAGGCTCAATATTCTGTCTTTAAAATTAAAGGCGTACCAATAAATGTAAATTACAGATACAAGGAAGAGGAACTTGTATATCTTTTAGACAATGCGGATGCAGAAGCAGTTTTTTATCAAGGCTGTTACGCAAGCCAAATTGAATCAATAAAAGAAAAACTCCCCAAAGTAAAACTTTTCATTCAAGTTGATGATGGGACTACTGAACTACCTAAATTTTCGGTGGATTTTGAAGATTCCATATCAGCCAATGATCCCATGGAGAGAGTAGCAAGGTCAGGAGAAAATATTTATATGCTTTATACGGGCGGTACAACCGGCATGCCCAAAGGAGTTATGTATAAACATCAAGGTTTTGTTAGTGCGATGCTAAAAACAGGAACTGCCTGGGGGTTGCTTCCTATAGCCCCGGAAGAGTTGGAGAGTACTGCTGGTTTCGATTTGGATGTTGTTCCAGGACTTGTTAAAGACTTAGATGAGTCTAATAGTTTAATAGTTAGTTTACCTGCCTGTCCTTTAATGCACGGAACCGGTATGTGGCTTGGTGCCCTCATTCCTTTAAGTGTAGGGGGAACGGTGGTTACAATTCCTCAGTTGGGTTTTGACCCAGATCATTTATTGAAAGAAACTGAGAAGCATAAGGTAAATAATCTAGTAATTGTTGGAGATGCTTTTGCAAAACCGATCAGAGATTCTCTAGATAAAGCAAAAGCCGAAGCTAATCCTTACAACATTGATTCTGTAAACATGATGATTTCAAGTGGGGTTATGTGGAGCTCTGAAGTAAAAGAGGGCCTTCTTGCACACAATGAAATGCTTTTAGTTGATGCAATGGGGTCAACTGAAGGAGGTATGGGTGGTTCTATTGCTTCAAGAGAGAACCCTGCTCCAACGGCTAAATTTACTCTAAATCCAGGAGTAATAGTCATTACGGATGAGGGGAAACTTGTAGAACCTGGTTCAGGAGAAATGGGTTTAATTGGAACTAGTGGGCTTGTACCGGAGGGTTATTTCAAAGACGCAAAAAAATCTGCTGAAACTTTTAAAGAAGTGGATGGAGTTAGATATAGCTTTCCAGGAGACTATGCATTAATGGAAGCCGATGGGACCATCACTTTACTTGGAAGAGGTAGCAATTGCATAAACACCGCAGGAGAAAAGGTTTATCCCGAAGAGGTCGAAGAAGCTGTAAAACGCCATCCTGATATTTACGATTGTCTGGTGGTGGGTGTGGACGACGATAGGTTTGGCCAAAGAGTAATTGCTTTAGCTTCTTATAGAGAAGGCAATACTGTAGAAGAGGCAGATTTAATTAATTTCACTCGAGAGCATTTAGCTGGGTATAAACTTCCTAAACAAGTTTTATTTGTTGATGAAGTCATGAGGGCTCCTAACGGTAAAGCTAATTATAAGTGGGCTAAGCAAAGAGCTGATGAAGAACTTTCATAGTTATTGATGAAAGTTTCTGATGCTGTATCTCAAAGAAAGTCAGTTAGGGCCTTCTTAGACACTCCCGTAGACAATAAATTAATTCAAACTCTGCTTGAAAAGTCTGCTAGAGCAGCATCCGGAGGCAACCTACAACCCTGGAGAATATTTGTAATTAACAATGACACGATGAAAAGCTTTTTAAAGCACCTTTCTGAGTGGACTGAACCCGAAACACCTGCCTATGATATTTACCCTAAAGATTTAACAGAGCCTTATAAATCTTCAAGGCTTAAGGTTGCAGTAGATATGTATGGGCTCTTGGGTATAGGAAAAGAAGATAAAGAAGCTCG
This sequence comes from uncultured Gammaproteobacteria bacterium, assembly GCA_964614345.1. Classification (GTDB taxonomy): domain Bacteria; phylum Pseudomonadota; class Gammaproteobacteria; order Magnimaribacterales; family Magnimaribacteraceae; genus AEGEAN-183. The sequence continues at coordinate 20,682 of CAZTLP010000001.1, forward strand.
AGTTAAACAAATGTTAAAAAACTTTGAATTTTTTGGAGCTCCCGCCGGATTTTTTTGTTTTGTTGATAAGCAAATGGGACCTCCACAATGGTCAGACCTAGGGATGTTTCTTCAAACCTTTATGCTTTTGGCCAAAGAAGAAGGCTTGGATACATGTCCTCAAGAGGCATGGTCAGCTAGGCCTGACAGTGTTTCTAGTTTTGTGGGAGCAGGGGAAGAGTTAATGCTTTTTTGTGGTATGGCCATAGGTTACATCGACGACACAGATCCAGTAAATAACCTAGTTACTGAAAGAGAACCTTTCGATGTTTGGGCTAAGTTTATAGAAAAATAATTCGTTAAATATCTAAGGGAGAATTTGTCTCTATATTAAGTTGGCCTTCAAGACCTGCTACTCGATGCTGAGCGCTTTTAATGTATTCAGGGTCCGATATCATATCTAGCATAGCTTTTCTGTTTGGATATGTAGCAATTGCAACCTGATCCCAAAGATCTTCAACCTCTCCCAACATTAGGCGTGATACCTTTCCGCTAAAGATAGGTTGTCCACCAACTTTTTCTAGGTGTTTTCTTACTTCCTTCCCGTATATGGCATAAGCTTCTTCACCCGTTAGATCAGTTTCTCTTTTATCAGGGTATTCCGCTTTATCTTTAAACTTAAGAAGGTTGACCATAAAAATTGGTTCATCTTTATCCTTTTCTAGAAACCCTGCCATCTGTTCATCATTAGGCATAACCGCATTCTTAACTTCCATGACTACTCTCCTTTATTTAGTTAAGCACTGTGTCTTAATACTTCTCCATTAGCTGCCCCAGTTAGCTCTCCATCCATAAAATTAATTTTTCCATTTACCACAGTTGCTTTATAACCCTTTGATCCTTGGACATACCTTGGAGCTCCACCAGGAAAGTCATGAACGATTTCCGGCTGAAGTTCAGCTACAGAACCAGCATCAAATACATTAACATCTGCTTTCTTGCCAACTTCAAGAGTTCCTCGATCTTTAAGACCTATAATCCTTGCTGGTGCTGAGGTAATCCTTCGGATTCCTTCTTCTAGGCTATAAAGACCGGTCTTTCTAACCCAGTGTGAAAGTACAAAAGTTGCCCAACCGGCATCACAAATTTGAGACACATGAGCTCCTGCATCTCCCAGTCCTGGGAAAATTCTGTCACTTAAGAACATCTCACCAGCAGCCTCTAAATTTTGATTAAACATCCTGTAATTAAATAAGCTTTTTCCATCAGACTCATCAGATAAGTCTAGAAATAACTCTGAAGGATGAATGCCTCTCTCTTTAGACATTGCGTCAACACACTTTTCAGTTCCCGCTGCATAATCTGGGGTTTCTTCATCTCCTAACCAAAAAACTAAGTGATAAGGCAGATGTTCTTTACTAGCCGAAGCTTCTTCAATCAGTTTTTTTCGTGTTTCTGTATCTCTAATTGCTGCAAGCCTACCCTTTAGATCCTTGGTTCGAAGATGGTCCCAGGTTTCTCCTGCAAAAGGTAATCCAGATTGTAGCCCAAACATAAAACCAGAGGATCTGGGTTGTGAAATGGCAGTAATATCGCCACCTTCACTACAAAGCTCTTTAAGAAGGCCGCGCACCCTTTTCCCTGATTCTAGATCAGGACCTGTCCCCATACTGAAGAGTATTCGGTCTCTTGTTGTACTAGCAAGATCCTTGAGCAATTTAACTGAGAATTCGGGCTGACCGCCAAAATCTAATACATTCTGCATCAGGCCTCTTTTCTCACCTACAACTTTAGCTATTTCTAATAGCTCTTTAGCTTCTGCATATGTTCCTGGAATAGATCTACCGTCAGGACCCACATGAGGAGGGTATCTGTTTGTCGAAAACCCAACAGCTCCTCCATCCATTGATTCTCCAACTATCTCTGCCATCTGTTTGATTTCTTCATCTGTCGCAAGTTCTTCAACAGACCTTTCTCCCATTACGTAATACCTGACCGCAGTATGTCCCACCATTCCAGCTACATTTATTCCGAGATCAAACTTTTCTATTGAATCTAGGTATCCTCCATAATCTTCCCAGTCCCAAGGAAGACCTCCAAGTATGGCTTCTTTAGGTATGTCTTCTACTGTTTGCATCATATGCGCTATGAGCTCTCTATCTTCTGGTTTACAGGGGGCGAAGGTTACTCCGCAGTTACCCATAAGAACCGAAGTGACACCGTGATGACTAACTGGTCTTAGTTCGTGGTCCCAACCGATTTGAGCGTCTAGATGGGTATGAATATCTACGAATCCGGGAGTGACTGTCTGACCTTCTGCATCTATTTCATGCTCGGCCTGCCCATCTATTTTTCCAATTTCAGCAATAATTCCATCTTTTATCGCTACATCGGCGTATTTAGCATCAGAACCAGTTCCGTCTACAACCTGACCGCCTTTGATTAAAATGTCATGAGTCATCTATCTCTCCCTCTAATAATTAAGCACTTTCATAATAAATAAAGTAAAAAAACTGTCAAATACTAAGAACTAAAGCGAAAGACTAACTATTTAATCTTTTTTACTCTAAATCTCCCCTTAGAATTCTCAAGAAAGAAAGATCGCATATCCCCAGGCACAATACGAATTGTCTCTCCTTTTTTTAATCTTGCTCTTTTCCCTGAATCAGTGAGCTGCCAAGTTTCTCCATTGTCTAGCTTAAATTTAAATTTGTAATTTATAAATTTCACAGAATCAATAGTCGCCGAGAAAGGTTGAGATTTACTCTCATTTTTTTGTTTTTGAACATCTCTCTGCCTACTTATCCTTTTAACTATTCTTTCAAGAGAGAGTATTCTTTCTTTTTGTTCCTCTATTATTGTTTCTGAAGATTTTGAGACTTTCTCTTCAGTTATAACTTCTTTTTTAGCAGGCAAAACCTTTTCTACTTCTTGCTTCGCTTCTACCTCTGGGCTCTCACTTGGGCCCTTAACTAGATCATCAAAGCAAGCCAGCCTTTTCATGGGGTCATTTATCAGACTGCACTTTTTAATATCTTCAATTTCTTGAGCATTTAGAGAAAGCGCTAGAAAAGGTAGCAAAACTAATATTGTTGATTTCACCAGTTTCTTCATTTAGTCATTAAAGCAGATATTTCAATTATTCTAAATAGACAGAATTGGTGGGCTAGGCAGGACTTGAACCTGCAACCTTCTGCTCCGGAGGCAAACGTTCTATCCAGTTGAACTACTAGCCCGTGGGTCGATTATAAATTGATTTAAAGATCACTGTCTCATTGTGCTTTTCTTCCTATATAATGGCCGCGCTTTTAACAGCTAACTTAAAATTCTATGAAAAAAACTGTTTTTTTTATTTCATTGTCACTTGCTTTAGCAGCACTGGGATTAGGAGCTTCGGAAGCAAAAAAAGCCATAGAAAAAAGAATAGCACCAGTAGGCCAAGTTTGTGTAGAAGGTCAAGATTGCGCACAAGAAGTTGATCTTGTTGTTTCCTCTTCAAATGAAATGAGAAGTGGTAAAGAAGTTTATGACGCAGCATGTACAACGTGTCACGCAATAGCATTGGCAGGTGCACCTAAGTTTGGAGACAGGGTTAGTTGGGGTGAACGTGCGAACGAAGATTTAGATCATTTAGTAGAAACGGTAACTAATGGTTTAGGAGGGATGCCGCCCATGGGTATGTGTATGGACTGTTCACAGGAAGAGTTAACTGATGCCGTACAGTATATGCTAGACGCACTAGACTAAAAGCTTTCTACAGTTCTTTCTAGCTCAGACCAAGAATTCACTTCTTTAAAGTTGGGTTTTTCATCAAGAGGCCAATCCAGCTCTTTTTCATTAAACCAAATAGATTTCATTCCAAAATTGCTACTCCCCTCTACATCATTTACAGGGTGATCTCCGACATGACAGATTTCTTCAGCTCTAAAACCAGACTGCCTTAAAGCTTCTTCAAAGATTTCTGGTTCAGGCTTACCTGCATCTATATCGCTTGCAGATATATTGAAGTCAAAGTAGTGATCGATCCCAATTTTCTTTGTATCCGCATTTCCATTTGTTATTACCCCTAGAACGTATTTTTGTTTTAAAGATTCAAGGACTTCTTCAACGCCTTCATAAAGGGTTACATCATTCCTGCCAGCATAAAAAATTTTAAAAGACTCCCTAGCCATCATTTCCGACTCTTCTTTTGTGTAGCCCGATCTGACAGCTAACTCTACTAACGTTAATTCTCTAAGTTTAGACAGCTGATAGACCAACTTGCTTTCTTGAGAAATTAGACTGTCTCTGATTTCTTTTACCTCGTCACTCTTTAGAAGATTCTCAACGCCAGGATAATTTTCAATTAACCATTTATTGGTATCTTTTTCAGCCTTAAGAATTACAGGCAATAAGGGCCACAAAGTGTCATCTAAATCAAACGTGATAGCTTTAATGCTGCTCATTTACTTTTTTTTATTTTTGGCTCTGGGGTGGGCATCATCATAGACTTTCGATAGGTGCTGGAAGTCTAGTTTTGTATATATTTGTGTGGTTCCAATATCGGAATGTCCCAACATTTCTTGTACGGCCCTCAGGTCTCCACTTGATTCTAGAATATGACTTGCAAAGGAATGTCTGAGCATATGAGGGTTTACCATTGGAAGTCCTCTTTTTTTGCTTAACCGTTCTAGTCTAAGTTGCACAGAACGGGTAGAAATTCTTTTACCGTTTTTATTTAAAAATAAAGCTTTATTAGTATCACTGGAAATATTTCTTCGAACAAGAAGCCAGTCTCTTAAACTTTGTATGGCCTTATCTCCAACAGGCAGGTCTCTCGTTTTATTTCCTTTACCAACCACACGGCAAGATCTCTCTTTAATAGAGATACTGTCTATATTAAGACCACAGAGCTCAGAAAGACGCAGGCCCGAAGAATATAAAAGTTCTACCATGGCCTTATCTCTAATCTCAATGTCTCCCTTCGGTTTAAAGTCTAAAAGTCTCTTAACAAGGTCTGTATCCAGTGCCTTTGGCAATAGCTGAGTAGATTTTGGGGCGCTGATATTTTCAGCTGGATTAGTTTCTACAATTTCTTCATCTAATAAATAGTTAAGGAAACTACGGATAGAAGATAGAGATCTTTGTAGGCTTCTGGCGCTTAGACCCCTTCTCCTTTCTTGAGAAACAAAACCCCTAATATCATGATCTTGAACCTGTTCCAATGAATCATTTTTTTCTTTTAAGAAAGTGAAGAAAGAATCCAAATCTCTTTTATAGCTACTTATTGTATGAGGAGAAAGATGTCTAACAACTTCCAGATGAGATAAAAAGGGATCAAGGTGGTTGTCTAACATTTAAGAATTATGATTATCTATTAACCCACTGACCACTTCACAAACAAAGTCCAGAAAAAGAGTATCCTTATTTTCTGTATATTTTCCTTTTTGGGTACTTCCCAAAGCAATCATTCCTTTTAAAGAACTACTTGTTAGGGGTATTAGGGCAACTTCCTTAAAGGGGGTTTCGTCATTAAAAATAAATTTAGTAATTTCCTGTTTTACTTCACCACAAAACAATTCTCCAGGTTCCATAAGATCAGCTAGTTTATTTGCTGATTCAACTGGATTCTTAACTCTTCCTTTGGGGATGTTTTTATTGGACTCAGTAAAAAATATTAATCTACTTTCGTCAGCACCAAAATCTTTTTTAAATCTTTCTTCTAATATAGAGGTTATTTCTTCTATGTTGCTTGCATTAATGAGATCAAGGATTAATTTTTTGGTTAGATTAAAGATGTCGTCATTATTCTTTGCATTAGCTAATAACTCCATCAATCTATCTGTCGTGGAGTTGTAATCTGTTCTTAACAATTCAACTTGTCTTTGTATTAATGAAACCGCTGCTCCAGATTCATGGACTATTTCTATGGAATTTAATACTTCTGGATGTTCTTTAAAAAAATTGGGGTTTAAGATTAAATAATCAGCAACTTCCTTAGCAGAAGGATTGTGTTTCTTTTTATCATTCATATAAGAATACTAGTCTCTTCTAAGAAATCTGCGGGCCCTGTTGCAGTCAATACTTGGTTATCAGAATCGTATTTTATAGATAAGCAGCCCGTCTTAAAATTAACAGTGACTTCTTTTTGGAGATAGCCAAGCTCAACTCCTTTTACCACAGTGGCACAAGCACCACTTCCACATGCTAGCGTTTCACCTACGCCTCTTTCAAAAACTCTTATATTTACTTCGGCTGGAGAGGTCATTTCAGCTAAAGTTAGATTTACCCCATTAGGAAAAAATTTAGATTCTTGAAT
>CAZTLP010000001.1:27058-89928 GCA_964614345.1 uncultured Gammaproteobacteria bacterium
AGAGAAGAACTCCCGCATTGCCAGAAATGGATCTTCCCGGTTCAAGAATAAGATTGAGGTTAAGTGGTTCAAGAAAAGAAATTATTTCTGGCAACACTTCATCTATTTTTAGCTCTTCTTCTTCCTGATAACTAATTCCAAGTCCCCCGCCTAAATCTAAATACCTCAATTCATGTCCTTGCTTTGTTAAATCAGTTGAAATTTCAATTAGTAAATTTAAATTTTCGATTATCAATTCTTTATCAAAAATTTGTGATCCAACATGAGAAGCTATGCCTTTGAGGTTAACTGATCCAGATTCAGAGGCTTTTCTGGCCATGGAATCCACCTTTTCCTTTAAAACACCAAACTTTGAGGTTTTGAGGCCTGTCTGAATATATGGATGAGATTCAGAAGAAAGATCAGGATTTATTCTGATAAAGCATTCCGCTTGTTTTTTTAAATCCTTGGAGATTTTTATAATTCTTTCTAATTCTTCTTCGGATTCAATATTAATTGAAAATATCCCTGTATTGATGGCAAGTTTTATCTCTTCTTTAGTCTTACCAACGCCAGAAAAAACTATATCTTGAGGGTTTGCACCAGCTTCAAGGCATCTTCTGAGCTCATTACCCGAAACAACATCGAAACCACTACCGAGCGCTGAAAGTAAGGAAAGAATATGAATGTTGGAGTTAGATTTAACAGAGTAACAAACCTTGTCCTCTTTTCTTACAGAAGAAAGATAGTTATTTAGGTTTTCTTCTAATTTATTAGCTGAATAGACGTAAACAGGAGTGCCAAATTTTTTTGTTATATCCTTAAGAGATACATCATCTATAAAGAGCTGACCTTCTTTGCGATTAAAGCCTTTCATAGACAGCACCTTCAGAGTAGCTACTTTCTTGAGGCAAATTTAAAGGTCCCCTGTGGCCACATGCATTTAAGAAAAGCAAAGAAGTCAGAGAGACAGTAAGCAGAAGAACTGTTAAATAGGGTTTCAATTTCATTTCCTTAAACTTAACTCGCGTTTGGCATTATTTATTTGCTTCAGGACTTGCTTAGGAGATGTTCCACCAATCGAGTCCTTATTTCTTATCGCTTCTTCTGGTTTGATTAAACTCACAGCATCTTTTTCTATAAGCTTTGAATATTTCCTAAGTTCTTTTAAGTCTAGTTCAAAAATTTGTTTTTTCTGCTTGTCAGCATGAGCCACTATTTTTCCAACTACTTCATGTGCCTTTCTAAAAGCCAAACCTTTTAAGACCAGATAGTCGGCTAGTTCAGTGGCTGTAATGTGACCTAATTCACAATCCTGTTTCATTTTCTTAGTATTTACAGACATTCCTTTAATCATTAAAGCCAATAACTCTAGACTTGAGTTAGAGTAATCTAAACTATCAAAGATAAATCTCTTATCCTCCTGCATATCTCTGTTATAGGCCATAGGTAAACCTTTCATTAGAACGAGTAGACCCATTAAGTTAGATATAGTCCTAGCTGAACCTCCTCTCATTAATTCAGAAACATCGGGATTCTTTTTTTGCGGCATAATTGAAGAACCTGTACAGAACTCTTCCGGTAAATCAATGTAATTGAATTGAGTTGAGGACCAGATTATGAGTTCTTCATTAATCCTTGATAAGTGCACACCCAAAATACTTATTGCGGATAAAAGTTCAAGGATGAAATCTCTGTCACTGACTGCATCGATAGAATTATTTGAAATACGATCAAAATTTAATCTTTTTGCTAAAAGCTTCCTGTCTAATTTATATCTATTACCTGACAGAGCCCCAGAGCCTAAAGGCAAGCTACTTGCTCTCTTTTTAGCATCTTGAAGCCTAGAGAAATCCCTATTCAGCATTTCATACCAAGCCATAAGATGATGACCAAAAGTAACCGGTTGAGCTAATTGTAGGTGAGTAAATCCTGGCATTAGATCGCTATGGTGTTTTTTTGCTTTAGCTACTATGGAGGTTTGTACTCTAGAAATTAGATTAGATATTTCATCTATAGACTTGAGTACAACGAGCCTAAGGTCGGTAGACACTTGGTCGTTTCTGGACCTACCTGTATGAAGTTTTTTAGCAGCATTTCCTACTTTTCTTTGCAAAGCCGCTTCTATATTCATATGAACATCTTCTAACTCTTCTTTCCATTCAAATTTTCCAGATTCAATCTCCTTTTGAATAGTTTTTAGTCCCTTTAAGATCTTTGAGTAATCATTAGATGTTATAACCTTGGCTTCTTTGAGCGCTAGAGCATATTTCATTGAACCGACAATATCTTCTTTATACATCCTCTTATCTTGGTCAAGAGAAGATGTATAACTAACAGCCAGCTCATTCACTGAATCTTCAAACCTACCCCCCCAAGAGGGGTTCGTTGTCTTGGGCTTTTTAATTACCATTAGTTTATTTCCAAGTTTTTAACTATTGAACTTGTTGGCTCCTCTCTATTTATAGTAAAAAAATGTATACCAGGTGCTCCAAAATGGAGTAATTTCTCACAAAGTTTCGTTATAACATCTACACCATACGCCAATAGGTCTTCATTGCTAGAAAATTTCTCCATCCCCTCTCTGAGCCATATAGGAATTTGAGCTTGGCAAACTTTAGCCATTCTGATCAATGCTTCAGAATCATGAATAGGCATTATTCCAGGTACAACTGGAATTGAAATCTGTTCTTTTTCACATTTGTCCATGAACTTAAAGTATGAATCTTCTTGAAAAAAGAATTGAGTTATCGCGCCATCAGCCCCAGCATTTACCTTATTAAGAAAATTTTCAAAATCTGCATTTTCTGATTCTGCATCAGGATGAACCTCGGGATAAGCCGCAACTTCTATCAAAAAGTCCTCTTTTTCTTTTTTAATAAATTTAATTAAATCTAGAGCATAAGGAAAATCACCACCACCTCTAATACCTGAAGGTAGGTCTCCCCTTAGAGTCACTATCCTTGTTAATGCTTGTTCTTTATAGTCACTTAGGATTTCTTTTACTGAAGCTTTTGAAGCTCCAATGCCCGATAAATGGGGGTAAGCTTTTTGCCCTAAGTTCATAATAGAAACACAGGTCTCAAGAGTTCCTTCTCTGGTTGATCCTCCTGCTCCATATGTAACAGAAAAGTATTCAGGCGAAAAATTACTTAACTTTCTTGTTATATCGACAATGCTTTCTTTTCCTTTCTCAGTTTTAGGAGGAAAAAATTCAAAACTCGTATTCATGGAGCTTTCCCGCGGCAAAGATCAGATTAGTACTTGTAGATTTCAGATTTGAAAGGTCCCTCTTTAGGGACATTGATATATTCCGCTTGGTCTTCTGATAATTTTGTTATGGTCCCGCCGAATCCTTCTACCATGTAGCTAGCAACTTCTTCATCTAGTTTTTTGGGCAGAACCTCAACCTTGATAAGCTCTTGTTTGGCTTCGCTATCATTTAGGGAAGCAAATTTCTTTTCATATAAATACATTTGCGCTAAGACTTGATTTGCAAACGATCCATCCATAATACGAGATGGATGCCCTGTTGCGTTTCCTAAATTAACCAACCTTCCTTCAGAAAGTAGCAGTAGATAGTCATCGCTTTCAAGATCAGGTAGTTCACCAGCCTTAGTATCTCTAAAGATTTTATGAACTTGGGGTTTAACTTCTTCCCAGGCCCACTCATCTCGCATGAATTGGGTATCTATCTCAGTATCAAAATGACCAATGTTGCAAACTACAGCTCCTTTTTTTAAAGCACCCAACATATGTCTATCACAAACTTTGTAGTTACCGGTAGTGGTAACAAGCAAATCAGTGTCTTCAAGAAGTGTTGTATTAATTGCATCAGGGTTGTCTTTATTTTCTCCTTCTTTATAGGGAGAAACTAATTCATACCCATCCATACATGCTTGCATACCGCAAATCGGATCTATTTCACTAACCCTAACCACCATTCCCTCTTGTTTTAAACTTTGTGCTGAACCTTTACCAACATCTCCATAGCCAATGACTAAGGCTTTTCTTCCTGCTAAAAACATGTCGGTTCCTCTTTTGATGCCATCATTGAGACTGTGACGTGTCCCATATTTATTGTCATTTTTTGATTTAGTAACAGAATCGTTCACATTTATCGCTGGTACTTTTAGTTTGTTCTCTTTAATCATTTCATGAAGTCTAACTACCCCGGTTGTAGTTTCTTCAGTTATGCCATGTATCTTATCTAAGATCTCAGGATATTTATCATGTGCCATAGCCGTTAAATCGCCTCCATCATCTAAGATCATATTGGCATCCCAAGGCTCTCCATCTTTAAGGATTGTTTGTTCAATACACCAATCAAACTCCTCTTCAGTTTGGCCTTTCCAGGCAAAAACCGGCACGCCTGATTTGGCGATAGCTGCGGCTGCATGATCTTGAGTTGAAAAAATATTACAACCTGACCATCTAACTTCAGCACCCAGGCTCGTTAATGTTTCTATCAAAACTGCGGTTTGTATAGTCATGTGTATGCACCCTAATATTCGGGCCCCTTCAAGAGGTTTTTCTGATGCATATGTTTCCCTTAGTTTCATTAGGGCTGGCATTTCAGACTGAGCAATCACAATTTCTTTTCTTCCCCAGTCGGCAAGAGAGATATCAGCTACTTTATAATCTTGTTTTTCATTAACCATAATCTTTCCTCAAAATTATGAAGCCTTTAATGCTTCAGCTTTATCAGTTTTTTCCCAAGTGAAGGCATCTTCCTCTCTACCAAAATGACCGTAAGCTGCTGTTGATTGGTAGATTGGTCTTTTTAGATCAAGCATTTCTATCAGCTGTTTGGGTCTTAAATCAAAATGCTCTCTAATTAGACTCGATATTTCTTCTTCATCTAGAGTTGCTGTTCCAAAGGTATTTACACTAATTGAAGTAGGTTCAGCTACTCCAATGGCGTAAGAAACTTGTATTTCACATTTTTCAGCCAAACCTGATGCAACTATATTTTTAGCCACATACCTGCCTGCATAAGCAGCTGAGCGGTCAACCTTTGAAGGATCTTTACCTGAGAAGGCTCCTCCACCATGTCGAGCCATTCCTCCATAAGTATCGACTATAATTTTTCTTCCTGTTACACCACAATCCCCTTCAGGACCTCCAACTTCAAATTTCCCTGTTGGGTTTATAAAAAAATTAGTTTCTTTATTAAGCCAGTTCTGAGGCAGAACAGGTTTAATAATTTCTTCCATTACTCCTTCTTTTAAATCTTTTTGTGAAATTTCTGGATCATGCTGGGTTGAGAGTACGACGGCTGATATAGATTCGGGCTTCCCATCATCGCCATAAACAAAACTAACCTGACTTTTGGCATCAGGTCTAAGCCAATTTAACTTCCCTGATTTTCTAATAAAAGCTTGTTGTTCAACAAGTCTGTGTGAATAAGTAATAGGGGCAGGCATTAAAACCTCAGTTTCATTAGTAGCATAGCCAAACATTAATCCTTGATCACCAGCACCCTGTTCTTTATCTTCTCCTTCACCTTCATTCACCCCTTGAGCTATGTTGGTAGATTGTTTTCCAAGGGCATTAATTATTTCGCAAGTATTTCCGTCACAACCAACTGAAATGTCGTTATAACCAATATCACAAATAACTTTTCTAGTAACAGCTTCTAGGTCTGGATCTGATTTGCTGGTAATTTCTCCTGCTAAGACAACCAAGTTATCTTTGACCAAGGTTTCGCAGGCAACCCTTGATTCTGGGTCGTCTTTAAGCATAGCATCTAAAACAGCATCAGATATTTGATCAGCCATTTTATCTGGATGACCTTCTGAAACAGATTCTGAAGTAAAAACTTTATATTCAGACATTTTCTTCTTTTATCTCCATGAAAAAGGACCGGCATTCTACCCTTTATTTAAGGGTTTTATCCAATTTTAAGCTTATAAATGTATACACTCTTTTTAGAATCGGACAAAATACTGTCCCAAATAGTACATATGTCCAAAAATAGTGAATTAGCGAACGCCATTAGAATTCTATCCATGGATGCCGTGGAGAATGCCAAATGTGGCCATCCTGGCATGCCCATGGGCATGGCAGACATAGCCGAGGTTCTTTGGAGGAACCATCTTAAACATAACCCCAGTAATCCAAATTGGGCCAATAGAGATAGGTTTGTGCTTTCTAATGGGCATGGTTCTATGCTGCTTTACAGTCTTCTTCACTTAACAGGCTACGATCTTCCAATGGAAGAAATAAAAAACTTCAGACAATTGGGCTCAAAAACCCCAGGTCACCCTGAGTTTGGGATCACTCCGGGTGTAGAAACTACCACAGGCCCATTAGGGCAAGGATTAGCCAATGCAGTTGGAATGGCGATAGCAGAGCAATTACTCTCTTCAAGGTTTAATAAAGAAGATTTTACTGTAGTGGATCATCTCACTTATGTGTTTTGTGGAGACGGTTGCCTTATGGAGGGGATAAGTCACGAGGCATGCTCTTTAGCCGGTACTCTGAAACTGGGCAAGTTAATTGTTTTATATGATGATAATGATATCTCGATAGATGGTCATGTCTCTGGATGGTTTACCGAAGATATTCCAAAAAGGTTTGAATCTTATGGCTGGCATGTAATTCCGAATATAAACGGTCACGATTCTAATCAGATTGACAAAGCACTTATAGAATCCAAGAAAAATCTAGACCAGCCAACAATAATTTGCTGCAAGACTGAGATAGGCAAAGGATCGCCAAATAAAGTGGGGACCGCAGGTGTTCACGGTTCAGCTCTTGGAGAAGAAGAAGTGGCGTTGGTTAGAAAAGAACTGAATTGGGAACACTCTGCCTTTGTTATTCCTGATGAAATCTATTCAAGTTGGGACGCGAAGGATTTAGGCAATACCTTAGAAGAAGACTGGAAAAAGTCATTCAAAGAATATGAAACTAAATATCCAGATTTAGCAGATGAATTTAGAAGAGCATTATCGAATGACTTACCCAAAGATTTCTTAGACCAAATTGATGAATTCATTAATAAACAACAAGAGGGCCAAGAAGATATGGCTTCAAGAAAGTCTTCTGAAGTTGTTCTCAATTTTTTAGGTCCCTTATTACCTGAATTACTGGGTGGATCAGCAGATCTAAGTGGATCTAACAACACTAGATGGGCTGGGACCAAAGCTATTAATGAGTCAATTAATGGCGGAAATTATTTATATTATGGAGTAAGAGAGTTTGCGATGACAGCCATTGTTAATGGAATGGTTTTACATGGAGGGGTTAAACCTTATGCAGGAACTTTTCTTACATTTTTAGATTATGCAAAAAATGCGGTCAGGCTAGCTGCCCTAATGGAGATACCCTCCATATTCGTATATTCACATGATTCAATAGGAGTAGGCGAAGATGGTCCTACCCATCAGCCCATAGAACACCTAACAAGCCTCAGATCCACCCCCGGTTTAGAAACTTGGAGACCTTGCGACACTGTTGAAACAGCGGTTTCATGGAAAGCAGCTCTCTTGAACAAGAAGAATCCCACAGCCATTATCCTTTCAAGGCAAACCTTGAAAGCTCAAGATAGAAACCAAGAGCAAACGAGCGATATAGAAAAGGGAGGTTATATTATTCATGATTCTGAGAAAGAGCCCGAGCTAGTCATCATTTCTACAGGTTCTGAATTGGGTGCAGTTATAGATGCAGTTCAATCACTTGGGCCTGAAAAGAATGTTCGTGTAGTTTCAATGCCCTGCACTGAGAGATTTGATCAACAAACCAAAGCTTATAAAGAAAGGGTTTTGGGTAAGGGGATTCTTAAATTAGCTGTAGAAGCTTCATACGATGATTGGTGGATTAAATATGTTGGTTTAGAAGGACAGGTTGTAGGCATGAGTGAATTTGGAGAATCAGCTCCAGGAAATGATCTTCAAAAACACTATGGTTTCGACAAGGAAAACCTTATAAAAGTCATAGACTCATTGCTTTAAAAAATGCACCTTAAAGATTTAACTGAATTCCAGCTGTCAGGCAAAAGGGTTTTGTTAAGAGCTGATATGAATGTTCCTTTGATAGGTGGAAAGATTGCAAACACTGAAAGAATAGACCGTTCTCTTCCAACTATAAAACACATCCTAGAAGAAGGCGGGAAGATTATTTTATTAAGCCATCTCGGAAGGCCGGAAGAAACAGGGAAGGTACAAGAAGAATTTAGTTTAAAACCAGTAGTCAGTTATTTAGAAGAAAAATTACAAAGACCTATTTCTTTAACTGAAAGTTTAGATTCTTTGAGGGTCCTCAATGGAAGCTTCACAGTGCTAGAAAATATTAGGTTCTTCAAAGGCGAAAAAGGCAATGATTCCGATTTAGCTAAGAAATTAGGATCCCTTTGCGATATTTTTGTCTTGGATGCTTTTGCTGCTTCGCACAGAGAACACGCTTCTACTACTGGAGTGATAAGCTTCGTTAATCAAGCATGTATAGGTTTTTTAGTTCGAGAAGAACTAGAAGCCCTTGAAACTATAGAGAAAGCTAACAGTCCTATCCTTGCAATCCTAGGTGGAGCTAAGATCTCTAGTAAACTTTCTTTGATAAATGCTTTAGCCAATAAAGTTGATCATTTATTGCTTGGAGGAGGTATTGCGAATACATGCCTCGGTTCAAAAGGACTAGAAATAGGGAGATCTTTAGTAGAACCTTCGCTTTATTCTGAAGCTAGAAACCTGGTAGAAAAGGACAATGTATTGTTACCAGATAAAGTAGTGGTTGCTCCCAATAAGGAGTCTGCACCTAGAGAGGTTGGTGTTGAAACATTAAACAAAGAAGAGTGTATATTTGATATATCACCCCTTTACATTGATTCAATCAAGAAGACTTTTGCAGAGGCAAAAACCATTATCTGGAATGGCCCTATGGGTTTTTTTGAAGAGGATAAATTTTCTTTAGGAACTATGGCAGTAGCGGAGCTAATTTCTAAATCAGACGCTTACTCAGTAATCGGAGGTGGAGATACTATTGCTGCGGCAGCGCAAGCAAAGGTTTTGGATTCCATTAGTTATGTGTCAACAGCAGGCGGTGCTTTTTTAAATTATTTAGAAGGAAAGCCATTACCTGCATTAGTTGCTATAGAAGAAAAAGCCCTTGAATCATAAAAAAAAGGGACTTAGGATAAATTTCATAAAGAAAGGAGAATTAAATGTCTTTAGAGAGCTTAGAAGAAATTGCTGCTTATATAGTAGAAGATGGTAGGGGAATTTTAGCTGCTGATGAGAGCAACCCCACTTGTGGTAAAAGGTTTGAATCCATAGGAGTTGAATCTACTGAAGATAACAGAAGAGATTATAGAGAAATGCTTTTCAGATCTGGAGGCATGAAGGGAAATATAGGTGGAGTAATTTTGTTCGATGAGACTATTCGTCAAAAAGCTGAGGATGGAACGCCTTTAGTTAATATCATTACAGCACAAGGAGCCCTACCAGGCATAAAAGTAGATAAGGGCCTAAAACCATTGGATGATTCGCCAAAAGAAACAGTTACTCAAGGTTTGGATGGGCTTAATGAGCGATGTAGTGAATATGAAAAAATAGGAGCTAAATTTGCTAAATGGAGAGCGGTAATAAATATAGGTGAAGGTATACCCACAGAAGACTGCATTAACCAAAATATGGAAGTTTTAGCTAAATACGCAAAGATAGTTCAAGAAAATAAGATGGTTCCTATAGTTGAACCCGAAGTTCTAATGGACGGCAATCACTCTATTGAAAGGTGTTTTGAAGTAACGTCTAAAACCTTGGGTGCTCTCTTTAACTATTTAGATCAACACGAAGTTAATATCAAAGGAACCCTTCTAAAACCAAGCATGGTTATTTCCGGAAAAGATGCTATAGAGCAAGCTGGTGTAGAAGAGGTAGCAGAAAAAACTTTAAAGTGTTTAATAGCTAACGTCCCTTCAGACCTACCTGGGATAACTTTTTTATCTGGTGGTCAGTCCGATATTGATGCCACGGCTCACCTTAACGCAATGAATAAAATTGGTGGATTTGATTGGAAGCTTAGCTTCTCCTATGGTCGAGCACTACAACAACCGGCATTAAAGACTTGGCTTGGTAAAAAAGAAAATGCTGAAGCAGCTCAAGCGGCTTTATCACATAGGGCACTTATGAATAAAAAAGCAGCCCAAGGCCAATGGGATCAAAGCCTAGAGAAATAAATTTTCTTTGCAATTTAAGTAATTGAACTTACTGGCCCAAAGAGTATTAAGTTCTTCTCTTTATATAGGGAAAGAAAAGATTGTATCCATCGATAAGGGCATTCTCGCACTGGTAGGATTTGAGAAAGGTGACACTTCCTCTGATTGTGAAATAATCGCTGAGAAAGTACTTAATTATCGAATTTTCCCAGATGATACAGGTAGGATGGAAAATAGTGTTTTAGATATAGAAGGAGATCTTTTACTAGTTCCTCAGGTAACCTTAGCTTTAGAAACTAGTAAAGGCACTAGGCCAAGTTTTTCGGAAGCAGCAAGCGCAGATTTGGGGAAAAGACTTTTTGAAGAGCTATCTAATAAGTTAAGAGAGATTCACAATAAATTAGAAGTAGGGATTTTTGGTGCTGATATGGAAATAAGTCTAATAAATGATGGCCCAGTAACCTTTTTGTTTAAGAGCACTGATTATAATTAACTTTCACTTAATCAGTTTCTGAACTATTTTTGATGAAGATTCGGCTCAAAAATAGGCCGACCTCAAATAAAAACCATGCCGGGATAGCTAAAAGAGTTTGAGATATAACATCGGGCGGGGTTAAAAGCATACCAAGAATAAAACAACTAACGATAACGTAAGGTCTTTTCTCAGCTAAGCTTTCAGGTGAAGTGATCCCCGTCCAATTTAGCAAGAAAATTAAGACGGGAATTTCAAAAGCAATAGCAAAAGCTAAGAAAATAGTGAGAATAAAATCCAGATAGCTAGAGATATCAGTCATTACCTTTACGCCTTCAGGTGTGACTGAGGTAAAGAAACCAAAAACTAGAGGAAACACTAAAAAATAAGCAAATAAAATACCTAAATAAAAAAGCAAGATGCTCGATAAGGTCAATCCCAGAGCAAACCTCTTTTCAGTTTTATATAGACCAGGTGCAATAAATCTCCACATCTCAGAAAAAAAGTAAGGCAAGGAGATCATGAGTGATAGATAGAAAGTAAGTTTTAAAGGCGATAGAAAAGGAGAAGCTACTTGAGTAGCAATCATTGAGCTATTTTCTGGCATAAGGGCTTGAAGTGGGCTTGAAGCAAATTCATATATTTCATTTGAGAAAAAAATTAAGGGTAAAAATACAACTAGGACACCTATAAAAGATCTAAGTAACCTCATCCTTAACTCTTTTAAATGGTCTAACAACGGCAGATCTTTCTCTTTCATTATTCAGTCGAATCGTTCTCCTTTTTATTTGCTTTTAAATCTTTCATTATTTTCTCATTGTGGAGATCTTGTCTGATCTCATCCATTCCTACACTTTTTTCTATTTCTGACCTTGTTTGATTGAGGTAAGACTTAATGGCCCCAAATGATCGTGTTGAGGCTTTTATTATTTGAGGGAGCTTTTCAGGACCTACGACTAATAGACCTACGAATACAATTACAAGTAGTTCTGGAAAACCAATTTCTAACATTCAGGTAGATTTTATTTATCTGATTCGTTCTGATTTTCTTCTTTGTCGTCGACTGCTTTTCTGAAATTTTTAAGAAAATTTCCCATTTCAGAACCTAAACTTTTAAGTCTTTTAGGGCCGACAAGTAATAAAATGATTACTAAAACAATTAGCAACTGCCAAATACTAATTCCGCCTAAACCCATTTCATTCTCCTACTAATTTATTAACACCCATCATACTTAAGCCCTAGTTTATAGTCCAAGACAGAAAGAGAATTAGGAGGACTATAAGGGAAATGAAAATTAGAATTCTAGTACCCCTCCTCTCTCTCTTGAGGGTAGTTATCAATTCTTCATGTCTAATTTCATTTTCTTTTTGGTAGTCTTCAATTTTATTAATTTGGTCTAATACATTTTCTGCAACTTCGGGAAGTTTTCTAGCTTTCTCCAGCCACAAACCAGCATTTTTTCTAGCCCAGGCTTCTATTTTTTTAGGGTTATATCTATCCTTTGTCCATTCTTGAAGAAAAGGCTTAGCAATGGACCAAAAATCTAATTGAGGATAGAGCTGTTTACCCAATCCCTCTATGTTAATAAGAGTTTTTTGCAACAACATTAAAGATGGTTGCATGTGCAGATTAAATCTTCTAGCCGAATCAAATATATACAGAAGCAATTCCCCAAACTTAATTTTCTCTAAAGGTTGTTCAAACATTGGTTCACAAGCTGATCGTATAGTTCGCTCAAGATCAGTTGCTCTAGTTTTAGGATCAACCCATCCTGAGTCGATTAAAATATTAGAAATTGACAAGAAATCTCTGCCGATAACCGATAAAAGCATTCTTCCAATCTGAAATTGTTCTTCTTCTTCTAAAGATCCAACAATGGCATAGTCAACTGCAATATAAGTAGGACTTGTAGGCTCTTGTGCGTTAATAAAAATATTTCCTGGATGCATATCGGCATGAAAAAAGTTATCTACAAAAACCTGTTTTAAGAAAATTTCCACTCCCCTTTCAGACACTAGTTTTAAATCAACACCCTTTCCTTTCAGGCCTTTAATATTGTCAACCGGTATACCTGAAATTTTTTCCATTACTAGTACTTTTTCAGTTGAATATTCCAAGTAAACTTCAGGAACATACAACAAAGAATTATCTTCAAAATTCCTTTTTGTCTGCTTCATATTAGAAGCTTCAACTCGCATATCTAATTCTGTCTTAATAACGGCTTCATATTCTTTTACCAACTCAAACAGCCTTAACCTTCTAGCATCTAAGGAATATTTCTCCGCTTTTTTAGCTATTTTTTTCATTAATGAGATATCTCTATCTATCGCCTTATCAATGCCTGGTCTTACAACTTTTATAGCTATCTTTTTTTTCGTATCTTTAAGTTTGGCTGAATAAACTTGGGCTATAGAAGCTGCTGCTATAGGGTTGGGGTCAAAATCTGTGAATATCTCTTCAATAGATGAATTTAATTCAGCTTCAATTATTTTTTTTGCTTTATCAGTTGGAAAAGCAGAGATGCTATCTTGAAGTGTATGCAGGCTTTGGGCAATGTCACTTGGAATTAAGTCAGGCCTTGTAGAAAGAAGCTGTCCGAATTTAATGAAGATGGTGCCTGCTTCTTCAAGAGCTTTTCTAATTCTTTCCCCCCTAGGCTCTTCTGTTGAGTAGATTCTCCATGGATAAATTATTAATAGGAAAGATAATAGGTTGTTTCTTTGGCTATCTTTTATGAGGGTGTCTAATCTGGCCTTAGCAAGAACATGTATTATTCGAATTAGTCTTAATATATCTCTCATTGCTCTGTAGGTTTTGTTCCGGTGTGTATAGCAACAACCCCGTTGGTTAAGTTTTCATAATCACAATTTTTAAAACCACAATTTTCAAACAATTTTTTCAACTCGTCTTGGGTTGGATGCATTCTTATAGACTCAGCTAGATATCGATAACTTTCCTCTGAACTTAAAACAAGTTCTCCAAGCTTAGGAATGATTTCGAAAGAATAAAAATCATAAATTTCTCGTATTATTTCATTGGTAGGTTTAGAGAACTCTAGAACTATTAATTTTCCACCGGGTTTTAAACAGTACAGTATTGAGTTCAGCGCTTTCTCTTTATCTGTGACATTTCTTAATCCAAAAGCAATGGAAATTACATCAAAGGTATTTTGTTTAAAGGGTATTAGTTGAGCATCAAGCTGGACTGCTAAAAAATTATTAAGACCCGAATCAATAAGCTTGTCTCTTCCTGATACAAGCATCTTTTCATTGATGTCAGAAAGAATTGCTAACCCTTCGTGGTTTAGACGTGGAGCAATTAGGCTAGTCATGTCGCCCGTTCCCCCTGCTAAATCTAAAAAACAGGAATCAGGTCTAATTTCTGACATTTCAGCAGCCACTCTTTTCCAAATTCTATGAACTCCAAATGACATTAAATCATTCATAAGATCATAGCCCTCAACTACATTATCGAAGACCTCTCTAACTTTTTCTCTTTTATCTTCAGAGTCTATTTGTTGAAACCCAAAGTGCGTTTTTGGTTTTGAGTCCTTTGTATTCATTTTAGGGCCGCGTATTTTAACTCACGGGCTCGACATTCTTAATTATGATTCCTAATTATCTTATCTAATGAAGAAACAAATACATTTAGTCTCTTCTTAAATTTTTTTCTTTGAGCCTCATTCAAGGAAGCTATCGTAGTGGCTATGATCTCATGATATACAGCCTCTCTATTTCCTCTTTGCTCAGAATCTAGCAAACTATTTAAATGGTCAGAGAGTAAAAAATTATAATTTTCAGAATCTCTTTTCCTGAGAATTGTTATAAGTTCTTTATTCCAAGTATCTTGTCGTTCAATTGAAGAGGTGTCTTCCTCTTTTATCTCTTTGGCCAAGTCTCTTATAGTCTTAAGTTGTTTATCATCTAACTTAACACCTAGGAATTTCGCTAATCTTTGTACTGATTCTGTGATACTTTCTTCTTGGCTTAGATTTTTTGACTCTTTTAAAGATTCTGTCCACCTTTCAATTCTTTTTTGAAAAAAGAGGTTTACTTCTTCTACCTGTTTGTCAGTAACAGTTCTACAAAATTTAACCATATGAGGAGTAAAGAAATTATTACTTGCTTCAAATAAAGCCTCACCCTCTTTAAATATACTTCGAATATCTTTTGTTGCTGTTGTCTCATCTAGATCTCTAATTTTTATAATTAAACTTCTATATTTAGGAATTTCGGAAGTTGAATTCCATTCAAGATATTCTTTAGTAACTGACCTTATGTAAGATTTTTGTTCATTAGTGAAGTCTGCATATTTAAAAAAATAATTTGCTAGGTAAATATCAAGTCGGTCATACCACCATTGTCCTAAGGCAGAACAAGAAATAAGTGAAACAGTTAAAAAACCCAAAGAAAGTCTTTTTTTATAACCTGGTAAATTCTTTTTAAGTGCCATGATGAGTTATTATACTTTTCATCATTCATTGAGAATAATTCATGACAGAAAATAAACTCCTACCTCCGCTCATCTGGCTTGATTTAGAAATGACGGGTCTAGACCCAGATTCTGAAAGGATTATTGAAATAGCAACAGTAGTGACTAATGCTGACCTAGAAGAAATAAAAGAGGGACCTAATCTTGTTATAAAACAACCCCAAGAGTACATAGAGGGAATGGACGAATGGAATCTAAATCAACATACTAATTCTGGCCTCATTGAGAGCATCAAAGCCACACAGATCTCAGTTGATGAAGCAGAAAATCAGACTTTAGAGTTTTTAAGGAAGTATACAAAGAAAGGAAAATCACCCTTATGCGGTAATACGATATCTCATGACAGGCGTTTTTTAGTTAGATATATGCCTGAATTAGCAGACTATTTTCATTACAGGAATGTTGATGTAAGTTCTATAAAAGAATTGGTTAAGAGGTGGAGGCCTGAATTAGTACAAGGCATTGATAAGAATGGAAACCACAGAGCTTTGGCTGATGTGTATGAATCTATAAAAGAATTGAAATTCTATAAAGAAAATCTCTTTAATTGATTTGAAGTCTAGGGATCTTTCTTTGACCCGCCATCAATTATAGGAGTAGGAAGGGGCATAACATTACTAGACTTACTTTTAGTTATTTTTGCGCTTCCTCTTTTATCTACCTCATCTATTCTCAAAATTGCATTTATAGGTATATAACTTCTATTGACTCCTTTAAACTCTGTTTTAAGCTTTTCTTCACTTGGATCAACTACTATTTGCGAATTTTGATCAAATATATAATCTTCAACTTCAATAAAGCCATACATATCACTTTGGTAGATAGTTTTGGCGTAAACCTCATAGATTTCACCCATTTGTATAAATACTATTTTGTAGATTCCTTTTTTAGACATTACAATTCGCGCCCTCTTTATATATAAGATTGTATGGGCAAAAATTTATACATCAAGACCCACGGGTGTCAAATGAATGAATACGATTCGAATCGAATGAAAGACATTCTGGGTGAAAGCCATGATCTAACTGTTGTAGATCAACCAGAAAAAGCAGATTTAATATTACTGAATACTTGTTCGATTAGAGAAAAGGCGCAGGAAAAAGTTTTCCATGAACTAGGAAGATGGAAGGATTTAAAGAAGAAAAACCCTAAACTAAAGATAGGTGTAGGTGGCTGTGTCGCTAGTCAAGAAGGTGAAAATATTATTAAAAGAGCGCCTTTTGTTGATTTAGTTTTTGGCCCGCAAACAATTCACAGAGTTCCTAAAATGTATGAGGAAGTATCTAAGCTCAATAATAGAGAGGTGGATATATCTTTCCCAAAAACTGAAAAATTTGATGCCTTACCCAAACCTTCAAATGATGGAACTTCATCTTTTGTTTCAATTATGGAAGGTTGCAATAAGTACTGTTCCTTTTGTGTTGTTCCACATACAAGGGGGCATGAAATAAGTCGTTCTTTAACTGAAATAATTGAGGAAGTTCAAGGGTTGGCTATAGATGGAGTTAGGGAAATAATTTTTCTAGGACAAAATGTCAATGCTTATAGAGATAGTAATGATAAAACTAAAGGCTTGGGTTTAGCCAATCTAATTAGGGAGTCAGCGGGGATACAAGGAATTGATCGTTTAAGGTATACGACTTCACACCCCTTTGAGTTTGGTGAAGATCTAATAGCCGTATACGAAGATGTTCCAGAGTTGGTTAGTCATGTACATCTTCCAGTTCAAAGTGGATCTGATAGCATCCTTAAAACAATGAGGAGACGCCATACAGTAGATCAGTATCTTCAAATTATTGAAGAACTTAGGGTGGTGCGGTCCGATATAAGCATTTCATCTGATTTTATCGTCGGGTTTCCCGGAGAAAGTGATAAAGATTTTCAAGATACCCTTAATCTTGTGGATAAGGTGGGGTTTGATGAATCTTATAGTTTTATCTACAGCCCCAGACCCAATACTACAGCTAAAGACTTAAAAGATGATGTCAGCTTGGATGAAAAGAAAAAGAGACTAGAGAAGCTGCAAACTACTTTAAAGAAGAGCTCTTTTAGAATTAGCAGAAGAATGGTCGGAAATATTGAAAAATGTCTAATAACTGGAATTTCTAAGAAAGACCCCGGTGAACTTCAGGCTAGAACTGAAAACAATAGGGTTGTTAACTTTAATTCCAATGGTAAAGATCTAGTAGGGCAATTTATCAATTTAGAAATCGTGGATGTTATGCCAAATTCATTGAGAGGGGTGATGGCTTAAATGGAAAAGAGCTTAAGATTTAATCTAGATTCAGATGACCAAGATAGAATTAATAGGCTTTGTGGTCCTACCAACTCAACTCTTAAGCAGATTGAGGAAGCTCTTGAAATTAAGATCAGTAATAGAGGTGCTAAGTTTAAGGTTAGGGGCGATAGTGAGAATACTTTAGCTGCAGAAACAGTTATTAAGGGTCTTTATGAAAAATTGGAGAAAAAAACTGCTGTTCCACCTGAAGAAATACATTTATATTTAAGGGAAGTCATGAACCAGAACTCTTCTACTGACGTAAGTGATAATCAAGAGGGTAAAAAGATTACTTTAAAGACACCCAAAACACTGGTTTCTCCTAAAGGAAAAAATCAACAAAAGTATTTAGACGTTATAACTAAAAAAGAGCTTGTCTTTGGGATAGGTCCTGCTGGAACAGGCAAGACTTACTTAGCAGTAGCTGCAGCAGTTAACGAATTAATAACTGGAAGAGTTGAAAAGGTAGTTGTTACCCGCCCTGCTGTTGAAGCAGGAGAGAAGTTAGGGTTCCTTCCTGGTGATTTAAGTCAAAAAGTAGATCCATACTTAAGGCCACTCTATGATGCTCTTTTTCAGACTCTGGGGTTTAAAGAAACCAATAAATTAATAGAAAATAATGTAATAGAAATTGCTCCTCTTGCTTTTATGAGAGGAAGAACTTTAAACAAATCCTTCATAATTCTTGATGAAGGACAAAATACTACACCCGAACAAATGAAAATGTTTCTAACAAGATTTGGATATGGTTCTAAAGTAATAGTCACTGGAGATCTCACTCAAATAGACCTGCCAAGGGATATAAAATCAGGACTTATACATGCTCTAGATATTTTAAGCGAACTAGAAGATGTGGGGTTAGTTAGATTTTCTTCTAAAGATGTGGCCAGACATTCACTTGTGCAAAAGATTGTGGAAGCTTACGAGAATTTTAAAAGTCGATGAATTTCTTTTTAGTCGATATCCTTATAAGTAAGGATAAGGAAGTAGACCTAAATATAGAAAAACAGATTTTAATTAAAGGACTAAATCTAATTAATAAAGAATTAAAGACTTCTAGAACCAATAATCCTTGTTTAATTGTATCCCTTAGGTTTACTAACATTAGGACTATGAAGAAACTAAATTATTCTTTTTCAGGTTCAAATAAGGAAACTAACGTATTGTCTTTTTCACCAGATCCTAACGAGACAGATGAGAATAATAATTTTGTTGGTGATATTGCTATCTGCATTGATGTTCTAAAAAAAGAAGCTAAAGAACAAAATAAAGATTTTTTAGATCATTTACTTCATTTATTTATTCACGGAGTATTACATCTTCTTGGTTATAAGCATGATATAGATGGAGATGCTTTAAAAATGGAGCAAATAGAAAAAAGCGTATTAAGTAAATTAGGTATTGAAGATCCATACCTAATACAACTATGATTGTCATGTGTTTATAAATATAAGGCGTTAATGAACGACGAACCCCCAGGTAGTTTGGTAGAGCCGCAAAGGCTAGGAATTACAAAAAAGATTAGAGATAAGATAAAAGAGATATATCAGAATTTCTCTTATAAACCCCAAAACAAGCAAGATATAGCTGGATCCATAAGGGATTCTAGCGATAGAGGGGTCCTTGAAAAAGGTACTTTGAGCATGATGGAAGGAGCTTTGAAGGTTTCTACGGCTCAGGTAAGAGAAATCATGATACCTAAACCTCAAATAATCTTTGTTGATTCAACTGAGGAACCTGATGATTTTCTTCCCAGGATAATTAAATCACGACATTCAAGATTTCCTGTATTTAACAAGGAAACTGAAGAAATTGATGGAATTCTGCTTGCAAAAGACCTTTTGCCCCTTCTTTCGCCTAAAAATACAGTCAAATTAGAGCTAAATAGCTTGCTTAGGCCTGCTGTTCTTGTACCAGAAAGCAAAAAACTAAATACTCTTCTAGATGAATTTAGAGCAAGTAGGAATCATATGGCTATAGTTATAGACGAGTATGGAGGAATTACAGGTTTAGTAACAATAGAAGATGTATTAGAAGAGATAGTTGGAGAAATAGAAGATGAGCATGACGATTTACAAGACCAGATGGTTAAAAGACTATCTGATGAAGAGTTTCTAGTATCAGCCCTTATTCCAATAGAAGACTTTAATAAAGAATTTGACTGTGAGTTAAGCGATAAGGATTTTGACACCTTAGGAGGTATAGTTATGCATCATTTTGCAAGATTTCCTAGAGCCAATGATGCTATCTCAATAGGTAATCTAAGGTTCATTATAGCTTCTACTGAAAAAAGACGGCTTAAGAAAATAAGAGTAGTTAAGTCTAAATAATCTGTTTGAGATAAACTCTCCCAGACTTAAGATTACTAATCAATGAGAAAGTATTTATTGGCACTTTTTTGTGGGCTTTTATTTCCTTTAGGATTCGCTCCATTTGACTATTGGCCTTTAACAATTCTGTCTATTTCTTTAGCTCTTTACCTGGTTAGTGAGAAGGTAGAGAACAATACATTTTTACTTGGCTTATTTTATGGGATCGGTCAATGGGGCTTTGGTATATCTTGGGTGTATGTGAGTATTCACTATCATGGAAACCAAGGTATATTTAGTTCTTTTCTTATAACTTCCGCATTTGTCTTCTTTTTATCTCTGTATACAGGATTAACTTTTTATCTCATAAAAAAAATTAGAACCAGCAATAAAAATTTAAATTATTTATTACTTTTCCCTGTTGTTTGGGTAACAGTAGAGATTATTAGGAGCTATTTATTTACTGGTTTTCCATGGCTTATAGTAGGAGCGTCTTTGGCAGGTACTTCAGTGGGCGGATGGATACCAATACTAGGCACTTATGGTGCAACAATATTATCTGTAATGATTTCTGGTTGTTTAGTTCTTTTTTTTAGAAATAAGAAAAAAATGCACTGGTCCCCTGCCCTCATAATCGTGATTATTCTCCTTTCCTCATTTACTTTAAATAAAATAAATTGGACAAAGGAAATTTCAATCATTCAAGCATCCATTTATCAGCCAAATCTAACCTTAAAGGAAAAATGGAGCTCTGAAGGTGTAAGGAAAACTATGAGTATGATTAATAGCTCTATTTCTAATGCTCAAGAAGGAGAATTCATTATTTTTCCTGAAACAGCAATCATTTTTGATAAAGGGGATTTGAATACCTGGTTCTTAGATATTGAGAAAGAAGCTAAATCAAGAAATATTTCCTTAATTAGCGGAATAATTGCAAAAGATCTACAAAACCCTAGTTTAATAGAGAGATATAACAGAATAGAGGGTTTTGGGGCTATAAAAGGTCATTATGACAAGATACATCTAGTCCCTTTTGGAGAATATATACCCCTAAGGGGCTATTTAGATAAATTTCTTGATATTTTAGGTATAAACCTTATAAATACCCTTCCAGGGGAGTCTTATAGCCTTCTAAAGGCCGATAATATAGCCATTTCAGCTAGTATTTGCTATGAGATAGCTTTTAGTGACTTAGTCAGAAAAACAGCTAAAAAGGGCAATTTATTAGTTACAATAAGCAATGATACATGGTTTGGGGCTTCTATTGGACCTGAACAACATCTAGAGATAGCTCAATCAAGGGCCCATGAGCATCAAAAAAGTCTAATTAGAGCAACAAATAGTGGAATTAGCGCTATTATTGATAGAAAAGGGAATGTGGTGAATAGGCAAGGATTTTTTGAGAACAAGAATATTAAAGAAAATGTATACATTTATGAGGGCAAAACACCTTTTTCAGTTATTGGAAATTTCTTAATATATGGATATATTATGCTAATATATATGTACCTTTTATTATATAAAAGAACAAATGTTCTATAATTATCTTATAAAAATTATTATTAAACAAATATTTAAAATATATACCTTCTTTCTGGTTTTATTCATTACTTTATTTCTATTTTCCTGTACAGTAACACAAGAAAAAAGCAGTAATTATATGACTTTGGAGAATATAGAAAGCTTTTCACAGGATTATAAAGAAATAGAGTTACTTTTAGTTGTAGATGTTACTACTCAGCAGCTTTTTTTATTAAAGAAAGGAATAATAGAAAGAATTTATAGCATTTCTACTTCAGTGTATGGTACAGGATCAGAAGTAAATAGCTATAAAACACCCCTAGGGAAGCATAAAATCTCGGAAAAAATAGGTGAAGGACTTCCAGAAGGAGCTATTTTAAAGGGTAGAAGGTGGACGGGAGCCATTGCTAATATCATCAAAGAGCCTATAGATACTGAATTTGATGTAGTTACATCAAGAATTTTATGGCTTACAGGCCTAGAAGAAGGTAAAAACCTAGGATCTGGAGTAGACTCAAAGTCCAGGTATATCTATATACATGGAACAGCAGAAGAAGGTTTGATAGGGAAACCTGCTTCAGATGGCTGTGTTAGGATGTATAATTCAGATGTTATTACATTATTTGACACTGTAAATGTAGACACAGAAGTTTGGATAATTTAGTTAGATAATAATGAAAAAAATACTTATTAGCCTAATCTTGCTTTATTTAAGCGCTAACTTATTGGCTAGCTGTCCCAATGTACTAGATCATGAAGTAAGGCTTCTGGACTCAAAAGAGACTGAAAATCTTTGTCAATACAAAGATAAGGTTATTTTAGCTGTCAATGTTGCCAGCCGTTGCGGATATACACCTCAATACACAGGCTTGCAAAATTTGTATCAAGATTTAAAAGATGAAGATTTTGTTATTCTTGCATTTCCTTCAAGAGATTTTTTGTGGCAAGAATTTAGTAATGAGACTGATATTAAAGAGTTTTGTAGCACCGAATATGGTGTAACATTTCCAATGTTTGCTACATCTTCAGTAAAGGGAAAAAAAGCCAATAACTTTTATAAAGAATTGATAAAAGAAACAGGCGTAGAGCCGGGATGGAATTTTCATAAATATCTTATAGACAGAGACGGCAAGGTATCTAGTTTTAATACAAAAGTAGAACCAAATAGCACTGAGTTAATATCTTCAATTAAATCTCTTTTATAAAATAAAAGTAAGTACTTACTTACCCAAATATACTTATTTAATAGGTATTAATCTCTAATTTCTTCAACGCCACTATCTGTAGCTAGAAGTATAATATCTGCCTTTCTAGAAGAAAAAATTCCGTTTTCAACCACACCAGGAATATTATTTATTGTCTGTTCAGTTTCGTAAGGGACATTTAAGTCCAATTTATGTACATCAATAATTTGATGACCATTATCTGTAACAAAATCATTTCTATAAACTGGCCTTCCACCCATCTTCATTACTTCTCTAGAAATAGCACTTCTAGCTAACTCTATAACTTCAATGGGGACAGGAAAATCACCCAATAGATCTGAATACTTAGAATCATCTACTATACAAATAAATGTTTCAGAAGAATGAGCTAATATCTTTTCTCTTGTTAGAGCTCCTCCTCCCCCTTTAATCAGCTCTTTTCTGCTATTAAATTCGTCAGCTCCATCAACATAAAAATCTATTTTATGTACGTCATTTAAGCTGAGAATTTCTATATTGGACATTTTTAGATAATCTTCAGAGGCATTTGAACTGCATACTGCTCCTTTTAGGTCTAATTTCTCCTGATTTAGTATTTCTATAAAGTAATTTGTAGTAGATCCTGTTCCAATGCCCAAAACGGTGTCTCTATTGAGGTTTTTTTTAACTATTTCGTATGCTTTTTCAGCAGATTGCTTCTTTTTTTCCTCTTTATCCATAATTTAAGAATTTTTTGTGCAATTAATTGTGCGGTAAGTATAATTGCGCTCCCCTTAAATGGGGAGATAAATAAAAAAATGAAATTTTCTAAATCCAAAAAATATTTAAAGAAGATTCAACAAAGTAGAGTCTATGAAGTAGTAAATGTTACTCCTTTGTCTTCTGCAAGTTATCTCTCAAAAGAAATAAAAAATAATGTTTTTCTTAAGCGTGAAGACCTTCAACCGGTCTTTTCTTTTAAATTAAGGGGAGCTTACAACAAGATTTCTCTTCTAAAGAAGAAGGGGGATATTGAAAGAGTAATTACTGCTTCCGCTGGAAATCACGCTCAAGGTGTAGCTTATTCTGCAAGAAAACTTAAATTAAAATCAACTATAGTTATGCCAGTTACTACTCCAAGCATTAAGGTAAAGGCAGTAAAGAATTTGGGGGCACAGGTCATCCTTATTGGAGATAGTTATGATGATGCGTATGTACATGCCATAAAATTATCAAAAAACCCTAAATTTGCTTTTGTTCATCCTTTTGATGATACAGACGTAATTGCAGGCCAAGGAACGATAGGTAAGGAAATTCTTGAAGAGAGTGACAAAAAAATAGATGCAGTATTTGTTCCTGTAGGAGGTGGAGGTTTAATAGCTGGCATAGGTGCATACATTAAAAACTTAAATCCTAGTATCAAAATAATAGGAGTTGAACCAAAAGAGGCAGCAGGATTATATGAGTCTATTAAGGCTAATCGTAGAGTGACTTTAAAAGAAGTAGGTCTTTTTGTGGATGCCGTAGCTATAAAACAAGTCGGTAAAGTTACTTTCCCTATAATTAAGGAATGCATAGATGAAGTGGTTACAGTAACTGTAGATGAGATCTGCGCAGCAGTAGAGGACATTTTTCAAGAAACAAGAAGTATTTCAGAACCAGCCGGGGCATTATCTTTGGCTGGCCTGAAGAAATTGGCTAAAAGCAGAGGATGGAAGAATAAAAATCTGGTAGCTATTAATTCTGGAGCAAACCTAAATTTCGATAGCCTTTCTCATATAGTTGAACGAGTTCAATTAGGAGAGAGGAAAGAGGTCTTGCTGAGTGTTTGTATACCAGAAGAAAAAGGTAGTTTTAGGAAATTCTGTAAAGATTTAGGTAAAAGGATGATTACAGAATTCAATTACCGTATTGATGATGAGGGAGAGGCTAATATATTTGTGGCTTGTAGAGTAAGTGAGGATCCAAAAGAAAAGACAGGGTTTATACAAGACCTAAAAAATAAAGGTTACTCACCTAAAGATTTATCCGACAACGAAATGGCTAAACTACATGTTAAGCATATGGTGGGGGGTAGGGCACCAAAAGAAATAATTTCTTATGGTGAGCAAATTTTTAGAGTTGAGTTTCCGGAAAGACCTGGAGCCTTGCTGGATTTTCTAAATGCATTAGGAGATAAATGGAATATCACGTTGTTTCACTACAGGAATCAAGGTTCAGCCTATGGGAGAGTATTAGTGGGCTTTCAAGCCAACTCAAGTGAGACTCAAAGACTAACAAAGCACCTAACTAAAACAGGTTTTCCATTTTGGAATGAATCTGACAACTCAGCTTATTTATCTTTTTTAGAATAGCTAAGAAAATTTATAGATCCCTGAAGGACAAATAACTGCATCCATTTTTAAATCGTGCTCTTCAGGGTAACAACTTTCTGTTCTTTGGAAATCATAAGCAAGACCTAAAAATACTTGCTTCTTAGTTAACTCAAAATTTTTAAAGGTAAAATCATAATATCCTTTCCCCATTCCCAGCCTATAACCCTTATTGTCAAAAGCAACTAAAGGCATAATGATCAACTCCAATTCCGAGGCAATAGTAAGAGAACCGTTGAATGGTTCCGGTATATTGAATTTATTCTTGACTAAAGAAACTTTGCTGTTGAATTCTGAAAATTCCATCTCTTTGTTATTTAAGTCCTTGTCAATTAAAGGTAAATAACACTTTTTTCCTAACTCTCTAATATAGCGGGTTATTATTTCTGTAGGCACCTCATTATTGATAGGGAAATAAATTGAAACTTTCTCAAAATTAAGCTCTTCACAAATATTTTTAAAATGAGCTGATGTATTTTCTTCAGCAAGATCCATTTCTTTTTTGGATATTGCATTCCTTTCCTGAATTTTTTCTTTTCTAAGAGAAGTCTTATAGGTCATGTGAAGAGAGCTTCCCGGAATACCGTTACTGATGCAGCCCTGAACCGTGAGGTTCAAGGCGGTGATTTCGTCAGTCTCTCAGGCTCCCCAAGGAGGGTATGCGCAACAAGACTTTTCAAAATCTCCTATTTATTCAATATCGGCTCGAGGGTCTCACCAGCTATCGAATAAACCAGGAAGCAAAATAAAGTATAACTGATTAAGATTCTAATTTAGACAAACTTTCTAGTTGTTTTTCAATTTGTTTACTTAAGGATTTGATTCCTGAATTTGACTGAACTACTTGCTTAGAAGAAGAGAGGTTTTTTAAGTAATCGTTACTTATATTGAGGCCAGCAATAATCGCTGCCTTAGATTCATCTAGTTTGGTATTTTGTCTAATCTCTTTTAGTCTCTTATTAAAAAATTTTGCTGCATCTTTTACCTGATCACTTTCTTCAGGGGGACATGAAATTTTATATTCCTGACCTAAAATTTTTACTTTTGTAATATTCTTTTCCATTTAGATCACTTCGTTTCTTTTTTGAGATCTTTGATGAGTTTTTCAATTTTTTTTGCTGAAGAAGCAAGTGTTTCTGAAAGTTTCTGTTCTTTAATAGATAGCTCTTTATTTTTCTTAAGTAAATGAATATTGGATTCTTTCAGTTGCTTACTAAGTTTAATGAGGTTTTTAACCTGAGCCTCTAAGTCTAAAAATTCTTTTTCTGACATTTCTATCCCAACTCTTTAAGTTTACAGATGAGGGGGTTTTCTTGCCAGTGGCATCTTAATTGGTAAGATGCCAAAAAAGGAAAAGAAGATGACAGACAAAGCTATTGATTTTGCTTCAAGAAGAAAAAAATTATCTGAGTTAGTCTTAGATGATTCGGTTATTTTATTATCTTCTTCTAACATTAAGTTTAGGAACTCAGATGCGGACTATCCTTTTAGACAAGACAGTAACTTTTACTATCTTTCCGGATTTAATGAACCTGAATCAATAATAGTTATAAGGCCTTCAGCCAAGAAAAGAAAATACGTAATTTTTTGTAGGGATCGAGATCCTTTAAGAGAACAGTGGGATGGTTTTAGGTCTGGTCAAGATGGCGCAAGAAAAGTTCACGGAGCAGATGAGGCTTATAGTATTTCGCTTGTCGATGAAATAATGCCTGAACTACTAGAAGGATCTAGAAATATTTATTACTCGATGAGTTCTCCTAATGGAATTAACCTGCGATTAGAGAACTGGCTAGACCATATTAGGGCCAACATAAGACACGGTTCTGAAGTAGCCGAAAATCTACTTTCCTTAGATTCATTATTAGATGAATTGAGATTAATAAAAACCGAAGAAGAGCTTTCACTAATGAGAAGAGCAGGCGAGATTACGTGTGAAGCCCATGTTCGTGCTATGACCAATGTTCGTCCGGGGATGTATGAGTACCAATTGGAATCAGAATATCTTCATGCTTTTATGCAAGGAGGGGCAAAATTCCCAGCCTATGGCTCTATTGTAGGAGGGGGAAATAATTCTTGTATCCTTCACTACAAAGAAAATAGCTCTGAATTGAAAGATGGAGATGTTGTTTTGGTAGATGCTGGTTGTGAATACGAACACTATGCCTCCGATGTAACAAGAACTTTCCCTGTTGGAAAAAAATTTTCTGAGGAACAAAAAAGGATTTATGAAGTGGTGCTTGAAGCCCATAAGCAAGCTTGTGCAGAAATTAAACCAGGGAATCCATGGATAAAAGCTCAAGAGGTTTCTGTAAAAGTTATTACTGAAGGATTGATAGATTTGGGGTTACTGAAAGGAAAGACAGAGGAGCTAATTAAGAATGAAGGGTATGCAAAATTCTATATGCATAGGATAGGCCACTGGTTAGGTTTGGATGTACATGATGTAGGCAATTACAAGAAGAATGGAGAGTGGAGAAACCTAGAGCCGGGTATGGTTCTTACCATTGAACCAGGAATTTACATTTTGGACTCACTTGAGGGCGTAGAGGATAAGTGGTTGGGGATAGGCGTCAGAATAGAAGATGATCTATTAGTAACAGAAAATGGACATGAAGTAATAACTGCAAATGCTCCTCGAGAAATTAAAGATATAGAAAGCTTAAGATAATAAGCGTGGATTCTGAAATAACTATAGTCGGGGCGGGCATCGTTGGTTCTTCTTTAGCATGTCTGTTATCGAAGCAAGGAATTAAAGTTACTTTAATTGATAGGGGTAGTCCATTAAGCATCCCTAAAAGCTCTAAATTACCAGACAGAACATTAGCCTTGAATTTGTCTTCAATTGATCTATTTAAAGAGCTGAATATTTGGAATGAACTTAATAAACAAAGCACACCCTTCACAAGGATGTTTGTTTGGGATTCTAAAGGCAGCTCACCTTTAGAGTTTCTGGCCGAGGAAATAAAAAAGAAAGAACTGGGTTACGTTATTTCAAATAATACAATTTTAAAAAGTCTTAATAAGTATATTCAAGATTCTCCTGAAATTACTCTTAGGCAACAAACCGAATTATCAGGAATTAATGTGAATGAAAAGGAAGTATCCATCTCTTTTTTGGGGGGGGAGAAAATAAATTCAGAACTTATTGTTGGAGCTGATGGTATTAATTCAACTTTAAGGAAAAAAGCAAAAATTAAGACTAGAACATGGAGTTACGATCAAAGGGCTTTTGTAGCGGAGTTAAAGACTGAAAAATTTCATGACTACACCGCCTGGCAGATATTTACTCCAAAGGGCCCTATAGCACTTTTACCTTTTGATTTAATTGAAGGATCTAATATCTCACTTGTTTGGTCAGCTGAAATTGATTATGCAGAAAAACTTCAGAAGTTAACTAAAAAAGAATTTGTAAAAGAATTGGAAGAAAAGACAGAACAAATATTAGGAAAAATAGATTTAAAGACTGAAATAAGGTCTTTCCCACTTAACCAGTTACATGCAAAAAATTATTTTTCAGAGCGTATAGCCTTGGTAGGAGACTCAGCTCATTCTTTTCACCCCCTAGCAGGGCAAGGATTAAATATAGGTTTGTCCGATGTGACTAGTCTCAGTGATGTTCTTATAAAGGCCAGAAGAAGAGGGGTGGATATTGGATCTAAAAGAACTCTTAAAGACTATGAAAGATCTAGGAAGATTCCAAATTTAACTATGACTGCAATGATGGAGCTTTTTAAAGAGGGATTTGCAACTTCAGACCCCTGGGTAAAATTAGCAAGAAATTTTGCTTTCAATGTAACCACCAAGAGCAGTACTCTAAAGAAAAGAGTTATAAAGGAAGCCGCAGGAATTACTTAATCTTATCTTCTTTGTAGATCACGTGTTTTCTGGCTACAGGATCAAATTTTTTTATTTCCATTTTGTCTGGCATCGTAGATTTATTTTTATCTGTCGTATAGTAATGCCCAGTTCCTGCTGTTGATACTAGTTTAATTTTCTCTCTCATATCTTTTCACCCCTTAATCTAATCTCTGACAGAACCTTATCAATGCCCTTTTTATCTATTATTCTCATGCCTTTAGCAGATACGGTTAGTTTTACATATCTCTTTTCAGACTCAATCCAAAACTTGTGTGTATGCAGGTTAGGTTCAAAAGTTCTTCTGCTCCTGTTTTTTGCATGGGAAACGTTATTTCCTTTTAAGGGTTTTTTACCTGTAACCTGACAAACTTTAGACATTATTCTTTAGTGGCTTCTTTTTTTGGAGCTTTCTCTTCTTTCTTAGATTCTTTCTTTGAAGTTGATTTTTCTGCGGCTTCTTTTTTTGGAGCTTTCTCTTTAACCTCTTCGGCCTTAACTTGGTCAACAGAATCAACCTTAAGCTCTTTTACTGGTTCTTCTTTCTTCTTGTTTTCTGTTTTTCCTTTTTTTCCAAAGCGTTTTTCGAATCTTTCAACCCTACCGCCAGTATCAACAAGTTTTTGTTTGCCAGTGTAAAAAGGATGACAAGAAGAACAGACATCTAGGTTTATGTCTTCTTTTAAAGTGGAATTGATCACAATAATGTTTCCGCAACTACAAGTTGCCTTTATTTCTGTGTATTCGGGATGTATTCCTTGCCTCATATCTAATCTTTATTCTTCAAATTTGATCGCGCACTATACCAGACCAAATCAACAAGGCAAATTCAAAGAAATCTTAAAAAAAGAGACTAAAATAGTTAAATGTCGGCAGATTTAATAGATGTTCTTATCCCAGTTCCTTTACTAGAGAATTTCACTTATAAGGTTCCAAAGGAGCACAAAAATAAGAAATTTAAGAAGGGTGTTCGACTCAAAGTTCCCTTTGGTAACAGAGTGGTTACTGGGGTATTTTGGAAATATTCTGATTCGACTAAATCTAAAAGAGCAAGTTACAAGTTTATTAAAGAGATTCTAGATGAAGAGCCTCTTTTAGATGAAACTTTACTAGATCTTGCTGATTGGGCATCCCGCTATTATCACCATCCCCTTGGAGAAGTTATTTCTTATTTTTTCCCACCAGCCTTAAGAAAAGGTGAAGAAGCTAGATTCAGGAGATCCGCTTACTGGAAACTTACAGACAAAGGAGATTTCTTTGATTTATCTATTTTTAAAAGAGCCCCTAAACAAAAGGAAGCTTTGGAGCTTTTAAGAGAGATTGGAGAGATGTCCCAGCAGTCCCTGAAAGCCTATGGCATAGCTACACCAATACTAAACAATCTTTCAAAAAAAGGGCTCATAAAAAAGTTAAGAATAGAACAACCACCGATTAAATTTGTAGTTTCAGAAACTACCGAACAAAAAAAGCTAACACCAGAACAAAAAGAGTCTATTGAAGCTATTTCTAAAGAACTTAATAGCAACAAGATCTTTTTGATAAATGGTGTGACTGGCAGTGGAAAAACCGAAATCTATTTAAGGTGCATAAAAAAACTTGTAGACCAAGGTAAACAGGCACTAGTTTTAATACCTGAAATAGGCCTAGCCCCTCAGGCAGAAAGAAGATTTAAAGAAATGTTTGGAGATAGGGTGGCTTCTTTTCACTCCGCCAAAAATGAAAGAGAACGTCTTGATGTCTGGCTTGGAGCGCAGAGAGGCCTGTATGACATAGTAATAGGAACAAGGTCTAGTGTTTTTATCCCAATGAGAAATTTAGGCGTTATAGTTGTTGATGAAGAACACGATGCTTCTTTTAAGCAGGCAGATAGGTTTAGGTACTCAGCTAGAGACATTGCCTTATATAGGGCTAAGCTAAATAAGATTCCTACGCTTCTCGCTTCAGCTACACCTTCAGTTGAAAGCATGTCTAATGCTTTGAATGGTAAATATAATTTACTGACTTTAAAGCATAGAGCCACGGGTGCAGACTTACCTAATTTTATCCCTTTAGATTTGAAGGGTAAGGTATTGGAAGAAGGTTTTTCAGAGCAGCTCTTAGAAGAGATCAGCAATGAACTAAATAAAAAGAACCAGGTGTTGGTTTTTTTAAACCGAAGAGGTTTTGCCTGCTCTCTAATTTGTAAGTCTTGTGGATGGGTTTCCTATTGTGATAGATGTGATGCTCATATGACATTGCATTCAAATCCTATCCAACTACATTGCCATCATTGTGAACATAAAAAGCCTTTGTACACAGAATGTCCTTCTTGTAAGCATAATGAATT
Organism: uncultured Gammaproteobacteria bacterium; assembly: GCA_964614345.1. Classification (GTDB taxonomy): domain Bacteria; phylum Pseudomonadota; class Gammaproteobacteria; order Magnimaribacterales; family Magnimaribacteraceae; genus AEGEAN-183. Next base: position 58,000 of record CAZTLP010000001.1, read on the forward strand.
CGAATCTTTTGGTTTAGGCACAGAAAGGATAGAAACCTATTTAAAGAAAAAATTTGATCAATTCCCTGTTCTTAGAATAGATAGCGATTCAACTCGAAAAAAGAATGCTTTCACGAATTATTTAAAAGTTATTGATGAAGGGAAGCCCTTAATATTGGTAGGAACGCAGATGCTTGCAAAAGGTCATCATTTTCCTGATGTTACTCTGGTTGCGATACTAGATGCTGATTCGGGTATATTTAGTGCTGACTTTAGGGGTAGTGAGAGAGTGGCTCAATTAATAACTCAGGTTTCTGGAAGGGCAGGCAGAGAAAAAAAGCCCGGAAAGGTCATTTTACAAACCTATTGTCAGGAACACCCGCAAATGGAGGAATTGCTAAAAGGGGATTACGAAAGTTTTGTTAAAAAAATTATTAAGGATCGATCCTCCACAAAATCGCCTCCCTTTTCTTTTCAAATTAAATTACAAGCAGAATCCTTTAATGGTTTGCAGTCCAGAGATTTTTTAGTGAACTGCCTAGACTACTTAAATAATACTCAACCCTTGTTCAAAGGCATGAAGACAATTGGACCCCTACCATCTTTGATGGAAAAAAAATCTGGAGTATATAGATGGGAAGTTAGCTTCTTTTCTTCAAGCAGAAAATCCCTGCATAATCTCGCAGACCATTTACAGTCCTTCTTGTATTCACCCAAACAGACCAGAAAAGTTAGATGGTCAATTGATGTAGATCCTATTTCTACTAGCTAAAATTAGTTTAATTAAGTCCAGTCAACTCCAAACTGATTTTCCAAAGTTTTTCTGCGTCTTCTGTACTTTTGGCTCCTTCTGTTAACCCAGCCTTTTTGCAGTCTATAAAATACTCCCCCGAGGTACTTGAAACTTCTTCAGAACTACATAAATAGATTGAAGTTTCTGCGCCTTTGTCGCTTGGTTTAGCAAATAATGGAGAAATCCATCTTATTAGATTTGCAAATAAAGCAAAATTCTCATTTTGTGCTCCTATCGAAGTTGATACAAAGCCCGGATGTAAACAGTTAGTTGTTAATCCTTTTTCTTTATATAGCGAGGAAAGTCTCTTAGTAAAAAGAATGTTTGCTAACTTTGACTGGCCGTAGGCCACAAACATCTTAAATTTTTTTTCTGATTGGAGATCATCGAAATTCATTGATTTAAGGAAGCGGTGCGCATCAGAAGAGACATTAACTACTCGTTTAAGATCACTTTCTAAAATCTGTTCAATTAATAAATTAGTTAATAGAAAGTATGCCAGGTGATTCACTGCAAAAACTTCTTCCAATCCATCTTCAGTTAACCTTCTTTCAGTATTCATAATGCCTGCGTTGTTCAACAGTACATCTATAGGTTTATTTAAAGACTTATATTCTTCAGCGGCTTTTTCTATCTGTTTAAAGGAAGAGAGGTCAGCAATAATTGAATGGGCTGATTTACCCGATTCCCTTTCAATTTCTTTTTTTAACTCTTCAGCTTTTTGTGGGTTTCTTGCAATAAAAAATATGTTTGCTCCCATCTCACTTAAAGCTAATGCTGTTGATCTACCTATTCCGCTAGTAGCACCTGTAATTAAACAATTCTTTCCTTTTACTAAACTCATTTAAATCCTTGTTATTAAATTAATTATTTTTTCTAATTCCTCTTCCAATCTTTAATCCTTCCCAGATAACTAGATTATTCTGTGCTTGTATAAAAGAGTACTCGGCAATAACTTTATTATCTCTTTCTTTGACTTCAAGTTTTAAGAAACCGGGTGTTTCTACATTAAATTTCCCTTCTGGCCATTCCTCTGGCGAGCCCCCTGGAAGGCTGCCTGTACCGGAAATAAGCTGTTTTGTTCCCCTTCTTTCTCCTTCATCAGCGAGTACATGATTGTGTCCTGTTATATAAAGATCAAAGGTACCAAATATATCCGATTCCAGAAATCTTGACAGTTGAGGAGTTGCCTTCTTTCTATCTCCTGAACTAAATAGTGGATGATGTGCAACAGCTATAGATAGTTCACATGAGGAAGTCATGTCTTCTTTTATTGTCGCTAACCAGCTTTTTTGTTCTCTTCTTTTGTAAAAGAGATAAAGCTTGTCAAAAACAGTAGTGTCTAAAGAAAAAATACACAATTTACCGTACCTATTTGAATAATAATTATTTGGATACACTATAAGCGGATTGTTTTTTGCTATTTCTAGATAAGATTTCGGTTCTTTCTTGTAGTCATGATTTCCCAAGGTAAGGAAGAAAGGGATTTCCTTATCAAACACTTCCTTAAAAGGCTGTAAGAAATTTGTTATAAATCGTGGATCATCTTTAGTTGATATTCCATCTGGATAAATAATATCTCCAGTATGCCAAATGGCATTACATTTCGAATCTGCAAGCGCATTAGCTACTTGTTTTTGTATTTCATTAACATGACCTGTATCCCCTACAAAACAAAAAATCGAATCCTGAGTAACTTTAGTCTCTTCTGAAAAAACAGGTAAAGTTATTACAAATAATAAGAGTATCTGGACTATAAGAAATTTATTTTTAAGTCTTATATCTAAATATCTTTTCATTTTTTTTATTAAAGTTTTATAGAAACATTCGATTTAATTTCCAGACTTCGCTGATCTTCTTTTTTTTCTGAATGATTAATGATTATCTGTATGTCAGGATTAGGTAAAAAAGAAGCCATCTTTTCTGGCCATTCTATTATGGATATGGAGTTGTTAGTATCTAGATATTCTTGGATTCCAACGTTGCTTAATTCCTTTTGATGAGAAATTTGATAGAAGTCAAAATGAAAAACTACTAAGTTTGAGAATTCATAAGTTTCTACAAGATTATAAGTGGGGCTCTTTACTACATCTTTATGCCCCAAGCCTTTAAGGAATCCTTTGCATAAGGTGGTTTTACCAGCACCCAGTTCTCCAATGAGAAATATTAAAACAGGGTATGAATCACTTTTTTTTAAAATCGAATTTGAAATTTTCTTCCCAATGTCTTCGGTTTCTAGATTTCCGTTAGAAATCAAAGTAGATGAATTCATTTTTTATCTGAGAAAATATCTAATATTACGAATTACATCAGTAGGAGTGATGGTCATGCCCAGTTCTAGGGATCCTATATCTGCAGCTTTTGAATGCAGGTCAACAGCTGTTTCAGTGGCTTCAACTAAACTGAGGCCTTGAGATATAAAGCTACCTATTAAGCCAGCCAATACATCTCCCATTCCTCCTTTTGCCATACCAGCATTTCCTGCACCACATACACCTATTTCCTGTTCACCGCCTTTTTTATAACAAACCAAAGAACCAGAGCCCTTAAGGACACAGACAGACCCAAGTTTCTTTTCCAATCCAATTACCGATTTAAATCGGTCCTTTTGGATTTCAGATACTTCTTTATTAAGCAATCTAGCTGCTTCTCCAGGATGGGGTGTTGAAACCATTTTTTTAGGGTTACCTGTTTTAAATTTAACTTTTGAAAGAAGGTTTAACCCATCGGCATCTACTACTACCGGTAAATCCCTGCTTTTTGCCTCCATAAATGTTCTTTGCAACATTTGTTCTGACCAAGCTGACTGACCTAATCCGGGTCCTATCACTACCACCGTAGATTTTGTTAAAAGGTCTTCTATATCTTGACCCGATTCTATTCCATTAACCATTAATTCTGGACAAGAAGACAGTGCAGCTTCGACATGAAGAGTTCTGGTAGCCAAACTTACTAGACCTGAACCAGAGAAAACGGCTGCTTTTGATGCCAAAATCGCCGCTCCTCCAAAACCTTTGTCACCTCCTATAATTAATACATGTCCAAAATCACCTTTGTGCGCATCTCCTTTTCTATTTTTTAGCTTAGGAAGACTTTTTTCCATATCTAAAAGATGACAATGGGTTTTAATTTGATTTTTAGTTGATGAAGAAATTCCTAGGTCATCAAACACAACGTTTCCACAAGCAGTCCTACCTATGGAAGTAAAGCAACCCCTTTTTCTGCCAATGAATGTTGCTGTTACATCAGCTTGAATATGTTCACCTAGTCCGATGCCTGTGTTTGAGCAAATGCCTGATGGTATATCGACTGAAAGTATAGGAGTATTTTTTGATTTTTTATTAATTTCTACTATCAGCTTAGATACCGCACTCCTTACAGTTCCTTTGATACCTGTTCCCAAAAGGGCGTCTACAATAACTGAATCTCTCATAGATTTATTTTTAAAACTTTTAATAGAAATTTTCTTAACTTTTGAAGTTGTAGCTAACTCAAAGGCCTTTCTTGAAGCTCCAGAAATTTTATTGGAGGGTGATGCTTGAATTATGAATGCCTCCATTCCTATTTCTTTAGCTAGATGGGCTATTAAATAACCATCCCCCGCATTATTTCCACTACCGCAAAATACAAATACTTTTTTAGTATTAGGCCAGTTGTTTAGTAGCACATTAAAAGAGAATTCGGAAGCTCTTTGCATTAAGGTGAAAGCAGGAATTTTCTGTTTTCTTATAGCTAGGCTATCAAGCTTTTTAGTTTCTTGAGATGTGTATAGATTTATAGTCATCTTTTTGTTACCTAATTATAGCCTCTACAAACTTTCTCTAATAAACTGCTTTGACTTTAATAGCTATTTATTAGACTAATTTTTATTTTATGAGTGATTTTATAGTCAAATTAGAACCTGAGGATGAGTTTAACCACATTCCTGATTCCTCGAGTAATTACAATGAAAGTATGTATTTCAATGTTTTTGACCATGAGAAAAAAATGGGTGGGTGGTTTAGATTGGGTAATAGGCCTAACGAAGGTTATGCGGAAATGACTTGTTGTCTTTACCTTCCAGATGGAAGAGTTGGTTTCATGTTTGGTAGACCAAGAATAAAGAATAATGATGAATTTAATGCTGGCGGAATGGTTTTTAAGGTTTTGGAACCCTTTAAGAAATTAACTATCTCATATAGTGGAAAAATCCTGTTGCTAAAAGATCCAAAGCAAATGGTAGATCCAAGCAAGGCCTTTAAATCCAATCCAACTGTAAATTGTGATTTACAGGTAGAAATTCTAGGTATTTCACCAATGTTTGGTGGAGAAACAGTAAGAAAAGATGGAGCTTCTTTGAATATAGATCCCGAGAAGAGTTTTTCTAAAGCTCATTATGAGCAACACACCTCAGGAAAAGGATCAATTAAAGTTGGAGATGAAGAATGGAAAATTCAAGGTTATGGATTGAGAGATAAGAGTTGGGGACCCAGATATTGGCAAGCAATAGAGTGGTACAGATGGTTAACTATTAATATAAGTAAAGACATAGGCTTCATGTTGAGTATTGTTCATCAGGGAGAAGGTAAGGAACGTAGGGGTGGCTTAGTCCTAAATAACGGGGCATATGAGACCATAAAAGATTGTTCTATAGAAAGTGAGTACGACGAAGATTATTACCAAAAGAACCTTAAAGCCTGGGCTAAAACAGATAAAGAAGAATATGAAATAGAGGGAAGGGTTCTGTCTCTTATCCCCTTAAGAAATAAAAGAGAAGATCCTGAAGGAAAAATGTTAACGACTAGAATAGCTGAAGGTATGACGGAATATAGTTATAAAGGGCAAGTTGGATATGGAATGTCTGAGTATTTAGATCAGATCATTAAAGACAAGCCTTTAGGACCTTAAACAGTGAAAATAAGTGCAGTTGATCAGTCTCCTATTTTTTCAAACTCAGATGCAAACTCTGCAATTAGAGAAACAATAGAGCTAGCTAAATTCTGTGATTCCATTGGAATGCATAGATTTTGGGTAGCTGAGCATCATGGCTCTGATTCTTTTGCAGGGTGTTCTCCTGAAATATTTATCCCTTCTTTAGCAAATGAAACAAGTTCAATTCGCATAGGTTCTGGTGGAGTTATGTTAATGCATTACAGCCCTTATAAAGTAGCAGAGAATTTCAGGCTTTTAGAATCTTTATATCCTGGAAGAATAGATCTAGGTTTGGGGAGGGCACCAGGAAGCAATCCCTTTCAAGCTGGGGCTTTAGCATATGGTTCTAAAACCACAGGTCCAGAATTCTTTACTACTAAAATGAATGATTTGAGATCTTTTTTGATCGGAGAGAAGCCAGAAACAGAATCTTTTGAGACAGTAGATGTAACTCCCGGTTTAGGTAATTTACCAGAGACTTGGCTTTTAGTTTCCTCTGAAAATGGGGCTGACTTGGCTGCTTTTTTCGGTTTGCCGATGTCCTTGGCACATTTTATTGAACAAGATTGTTTGCATTTAGCTGATCGTTACAGAAAAAATTTTAAGCCCTCAGTCTTTTCTAAGGTTCCAAAAGTGAGTGTAGGCATTTTCGCCATATGTGCTGAAACTGATGAAGAGGCAAACACACTATCGGCCAGTGCTTCCGCTTGGAGAAAGAGAGTGCAGCAGGGTAAATCTTCTAGTTTCCCTCTCGTAGAAGAGGCCCTTAAAGAAGTTAAGGAAACAAGCAGTGATGCATTGAGTGAAGGCATAAAAAGACCATTTGTAGGGTCTAAAGATACCATTTATGAGAGACTGCAACCTTTAATCAAGCTAGCAGATCCAGAAGAGCTAAAGATAATTACAATTTGTGAACCTTTTGAAGCAAAAACTAATTCTTATAGATTAATCAAAGAAATATTTGACCAAAACTAAATTAAAAAGTGTTTAATCTTTCATATGAAAATAGAACATTAAGTTCGGGGTCTCCCTGGCACTTATTCTGTCTATCGAATTTATATTTTGCTCAAGGCCTCCCTAATGGGTTCTTGTTTTTTGCTCTCAATACTTACTATGCCTCTCAAGGTGCCACGGTAGCTGAGTTAGCTAAATTCTCTTCCCTTTTACTTTTACCTTGGATTTTTAAAGGCCTTTATGCTCCTTTAATAGATGCTTTCACGATTAGAAAATTTGGAAGAAGGAGATTTTGGATTTTATCTAGTCAGATAGTAATAATTAGTCTTTTACTTCTGTTAACTTTATTAGGGTCCAATTTGCCTATCTCTTCTATGGGGTTTGTTGTAATGACAATAAATTTTTCCATAGCCTTCCTTGATCTATCCACAGATGCTCTAGCAGCTGACAGTCTAGATGAAAAAACTCTAAGTAAAGCCAATGGCTTAATGTGGGGAAGTAAGGTAGTTGGAAATGCTATCGGCATGGGTTTAGGAACTGCTCTTTTCTTTTCTTATGGGATTTCATTTGGAATAGCTGCTCTGATAGTAATCATGATTCTAATTTTTTTAGTACCCTTTTTTTCCAAGGAACTTGATTTCAAGGTTGGTTACGAGACTTATTCTTTGAAAAAGAACTTTTTACCTCCCATGGAGTTATTAAAAGAAATTAGCAAGGTTTTTTATGATCCTAGAGCTAAGTGGGCTGTCATTTTTATTCTATTTATTAATCTCGGACTCGGTGTATTTGAACCTGTTTACAATAAATTCTTTTTGGAGGAGCTTAATTGGACAGGAGAAATGATAGGTAGTCTAAGAAAGTGGAGTTTACTTGCAGGAGGAGCAACAGGACTTCTTATAGGGTTACTTGGGGTTTATTATCAAAGGCATTTTCTACTTTTTCTTTTTATAGGCATTCAAATAATGGTTTATGGCCTTTTAGGACTATATGTCGATCAAATATCCACTTCCTCTGCTTACGCTATTATTTTTGCTTTGGATATGACTGGGGCTGCAATCTCAGTCTGTATGTTCGCTATATTTATGTCACTTTGTACATCGCAGACTAGCGCTACCAACTTCGGTATTTTCATGGCATTACTAAACTTATCTAACTATACAGGTAATCAAATAGCACCAGGACTAGTGGAAGCATATAGTTATTCTGGATCTTTCTTGTTCTGTTCTTTATCTTTAATTCCTGCAGCTCTATTAGCTTTTAAGCTGGTTAGAAGAAACTCAGTCGAGACTACTTAGGAATTCTTTTAAATGCTCTCCAATTTCGTGCGGAGAAATTTCTTGAATGAAATGACCACCTTTCACAGTCACTTCTTTCTGGTTTGGCCAGAGTCTCGATCTCTCTCTTGTATTGCCAACTAATATTGCACCCGGATCTGCATTTACAAATAACTTCGGTATATTGCTTTCAGATAAAAAAGATTCGTAATCAGCTGCAATTTGGACAACATTCTCTGGCTCTCCAGCTATTGGAATTTGTCTAGGCCAAGTTAAAGTTGGCCTTCTGTCCTCTCCTGGGTTTTCAAAAGGTTTCATGTAAGTTTCCATTTCAGCTTCCGTTAATGCACCATCACTCGCCAATACTCTTTCAACGAATATATTTTTTTCGAGGACCATTTCTTCTCCAGCTTCAGACCTAAAGCCCTGAAAAATGCTTCTACCATTTTCAGGCCAATCTTCCCAAGACTCAATTGGACCTATGATGGCTTCCATATAAATAATACTTTTCACTTTGCTGGGGTTTAGTCTTGTCCAGTTAAATCCCAAAGCAGAACCCCAGTCATGGATTACAAAGTTGATATGATTCAAAGAAAGTTCTTCAAAAAATTTATAGAGATATTTAGCATGTTCTTCAAAGGTATAGCTATTGGGTCCAGGATTCTCAAGTTTTTCTGAATCTCCCATACCAATCAAGTCAGGAGCAATAATCCGACCGGCTTCTTCAGCGTAAGGCATGATATTTCGCCAGAGATATGAAGATGTGGGATTCCCATGTAAAAAAACTGTCGGATCTCCTTGGCCTTTGTCCACATAAGCCATTTTCTTTCCAAGAATTTCTATATATTTCTTTTCGTACCTAAACTCACTAGAAGTTTTCTGGTTCATATTTTATTCCTTAATAAGGTTAGTAATTATATCTTTTATCCCATGTGATTAATAAAGCGGGGAACAACAGTAGATCGATTATTAAGGCTGATAAAAAAGCTATTGAAGAAAAAAGTACAAATCCATGTATAGGTATAAAGAAAGCTTGCAATAAAACTAAGAAGCCTAGAATCAGACTAAAAGATGTAATGATTAATGCAAAGCCCACAGTTTCAAAGGCGTACTCCACCGCCTCTTCAGCACTAAGATTTTTTTGTCTTCTTGCGTGTAGATATTTACTTAAGAAGTGCACTGTAAAATCAACAATAATTCCTAAAGTGGTACCCATCCCTATACCAACAAGCATACTGATTTCACCACTAACTATCGCCCAAATACCAAAAGCTACTCCAATAGGCAAAAGGTTGGTAACCGAAGTTAACATCCCATATCTTAGCGATCTAAAAAAAAGAATGATTGTCGCAGTTATTAAAACTATGCCTATCCCAAGAGCATAGGTAAGTTGAGTGATTAGCATATTGGACAAGAAAGCAAAAATAGGCCTTGTGCCTGTCCCGATAGAAACCATGCCTTCCGGCATATTCTGAGAAGCATAATTTTCTACTCTTTTAGCAAATTCTCTATATTCCAAAGATCCTAGTTCTTTTAGAGAAGCAACTAATTTGATTGATTCTTTATTTTGGCTAATAGAGTTAGTTAAATCTAAACCGTAGGGCAGGGACATCTCATAGAAAAAAAGGTATTGAGCGCTAAGATTGGGCTCTGTTGGGATTATATTCCACTCTTCTTGTTTGCCATGAAGAGTTTTATTGAGATTCTTCATAATCTTTGAAAGTGAACTAACGTGAAGCACTTCCTTGTTTGAAGCCAACCACTCAGAGAACTTATCTACTTCTCTCAAAAACTCTGGATCTGATACGATCCCTTGGCTATTTAACTCATAGCTAACAGGGAAAGTTCCTCCAATTCTTTGACTTATCCATTTACTGTCAGCAGCTGAAGTCGTATATCTTTCAGAATAAAACTCTAAAGGATTGTCATTTGTTTTGTTCAGTGGAATAAAGGCCATTAAGAAACAAGAAATAACTGGGACAATCACCAATAATCTTTTGTAATTCTTAATGCTAAATCTACTGAGCTTCCTAGCAATATTCTTTTGAAAATTAATATTTTTTGATTGCTTCACATTAAAGTAGCTCACGATTGGGGCAAGCAATAGCACAGTAAATATAAAGGCTAAAAAGACACCGACTGCTACTCCATTACCTATGCCCCTCAAGGGTTCTACGGGGGCTAGGTTTAGAGATAAGAAACCAATGGCAGTTGTTAAAGAAGTAAGAAACAAGGGTTGCAAGTTCAGCTTAAGACTTTCGAGCATGGCTTCTTTGCTTTTTCTAGAAGAATCTAGATTTTGAAAGTATAGGGTGAATAAATGAACACAATCAGCAACCGCTAAGGTTGCAATTAAGATTGGGACCATAATAAAAGGTTGGGCTATATCTCCACTCATAAAACCTATAGATCCCATTGCACTTACAACGCTCATTAGGATAACTAGGAAAGAACCAGCAACCGCTACTAGACTTCTCAAAAGAAGAAAAAGCGTTAGTAGAATCACCAAAATCGCTGTAGGCATTAGTTTTGGCATTTGTGCCTTAAGCAACATTGGGCTCTGATATTCCATGTAAACAATGCCCGAAATTATTAGATCAACTTCAGGGTGGTTTTTTCTAGCTTCCTCTAAGAAACCTAATACATAATTCAATGACTCTTGATATTCGGCTTCAATGTCTTTTCTTGGCGGGTCAAAAACAATGTTAATTAGAGAGGTTTTTTTGTCTTTAGAAATAATTGCCCCATAAGCAAGCTCTTCTTCTTCAATAATTAATTCTTTTTCTTTTAAGGTCTTCAGGTCATAAGTACTGGAGCCTTCTAAAAAAGGCTCAATGTACAAGTCGTCACCATCTGCTGAGACATAAGAATAGTTAGATAAAGAGTCAACTCTTAATGAATGTGGTGTTTTCCAAGCCCTCTCTGTTAAATCTTCAATTAAAGATAAAACTTCATTGGTAAAAACAGTTCCTTCTTTTACTCCAATGCCGATTACTGCGTTATCCATAGAAGAATAGGTATCTTCTATGCTCAAGTGCGAAGTTGTCAGAGTGTCATTTTCAGGAAAGAAAACATTTATATCTGGATTAAAATTTATTTTTGAAAGCCCTTGGCTCAATCCAGCAAGAATTAGAAGAGAAATTATTATACAAAGAGGCCTGTATCGGATAATGGTTTCGGCTAAGTAATTAACATTGAGTAATTTCTTCATTAAGTTAATTGCCTAAATAATAGATAAATTCAAATCTAACAAAATCATCTTGTTTTAAATATTCAAACATTTTTTGAGTGCTGTTTGAACTGTTCCCCCCATTAAAATAAATAGACTCAAAGGAAAGCCTGCAACAATTTCTAACTCTTCGAGAAGCTTCTACGAAAACATTAGTTTCTCCTGTTTCTTCGTTTCTCATAACACCTGAAAGAATTTGAGAATCATACATGTCATTAAAAGTTAATCTTGTTCCTAGTGCTAAAGGGGACTCTTGATACCGATCATCGTAATTGAATTCCATTATCCATCCTAAGTCGAGCCTTGAACTTAATATTCCCACTTGGGTGTATTCAAAACCGGCAGTAGCTGCTGAAAACCTATCTCCCTGGCCCGATCTACTGATGGCTTCAAGTTTAAGTGCTAGCCCACCCACAATGTAGAGAGCCTCCAGGCCAGTTTGTTCAATTACTCCATAGTAAGGGACCTTTAAACCTATACTTTTGTTAATAAATTCAGGTTCCCTAGTAGTTCCTGAAAAATGAGAAAGAGCTAACTCCAGATCACGATAGGATTGACTCCATCTAAAAGCAAAATCAGTTCTTAAGTTTTCAGCATTAGATTCATACATTGCTGAATCAGTATCTATCAGGAAGGGCGGTCTAAGCCTTCCTTTTTCCCCAGCAAAAGTCCTCTCTCTAAAACCCAGAAGAGCATAGATATCCAGAACACCCCAATCTCTTTCTAGAGACAAATTAATCATTGGTTGGCCTAATTTGTCTTCCCCATCAAAACTTTCCACCTGATCAGTTTGATTGATAATATCAACTCTATGCACGGTCTCCGTTACTCCCCAAAAATCTCTTCTTATCCCAATTCTTATTTCGTAGGATTTTTTTACTTTTATTAAACTCAAATCTTGGATATCAAACAGATTCCTCTCATCATCTAAAGAATCTCTTCTAATTTTTGGTTTGAAAGTAAAAGAAGTTTTTTGGTCTTCTGATTCAAAGTAAAATTCTGGTGATAAAGTAAAAGAAGAATGATCTTTATCTTGTCCGAATAAACCCTTTTCTGAGAAAGTCCTGTTTTCAAACGAAACTTCGCCGTACTTTTCAACTTTGGAAAAAAGAGTACTACTAATAAAAATTAGTGAGATGACTAAAAAAGCTTTTGTGAAATCCCTATAAAAGCTAGAAACCATTTATTTTGATCTTTTAAGGCTATTCTGAGTAAAGTCTTTATCTGATAATCCAGTGTTAAATACCATATCTTGGAAAAATAATGTGGTTGTTTTATTAGTTTGGTGGTTAATCATGTGAATTTCACCAGGACGCCAGAATTTATTCAGGTATTTTTTGTAACCTGAAAAAGTTTGTGTTTTAACGTGAAATGATTTCCTATCAAAATGGTGAATTTGGTGAATAAGAAAATTTGATTTACTTATCCATACAATCTGTTTTGTGTAACCTGAGTAGGGATCAAGTGGAATTCTTTTAATAACATAATTTTCCTTTCCATCTAAATTTTCATCCCTTAAATATTCGTAAGAATATTTTTCCACTTCCTGAAAAGATAAGTCTTCAAGTGAGAACTCACTTCCCAAGAAAGGTCCTGTTCTGTTTTTAGAGGCAACTCTTTTTACTCTCTTGAGAGCGGGCAGATAAAGCCATTGTTCATCGGAACCTACTTTATGGGCATGGCTTAATACGGCTACACCGCGAACGTCTCTTGGACTGTCAAATACTATTAGGCTTTTATCACCATCTTCTGGAACCTCCAGAAGCTTCATTTCCATCACTCTTTCAGTTACCAACCCTTTTCTGTCCTTCAACATCATCTTTAGGTTGGTTTTACTATCTCCGTACCCAGAAAAACTATCATCTGCTTTCAGGGCAATTTCTAAGCCTTTGTTTATTCCCTCAGCATGTAAAAAATTCAAGAAAAAGAGAAAAAGAGAAGAAAGGAAAATCTTATACAGGTTTTTCATCTTAGACCCATTTTATCTTTTATTGTATTGAAAGAGTCAACAATTAAAGTGGGTTGCATCATAATCTTGAGAGGTTATAGTTATTGCCACTTAAAAATATTCGAGGAAGTAAAATGCTTAAAACAAGAATTACAGAATTATTTGGTATCAAGCACCCTATTATCCAAGGTGGAATGCAGTGGGTTGGAACCGGGGAGTTAGTTTCTGCTGTTGCAAATGCTGGTGCTCTGGGGATCTTAACTGCTTTAACACAACCAACCCCTGAAGCTTTAGGAAAAGAGATTGAAAGGACTCGAGAAATGACTGATCAACCTTTCGGAGTTAATTTAACTATATTGCCTGCAATCACTCCTCCTCCCTATGAAGAATATGCTCAAGCTATAGTTGGATCAGGTATAAAAATAGTAGAGACGGCTGGCAGAAGCCCTGAACCTTTTATGGAACTTTTTAAAGCTTATGATGTAAAGGTAATTCATAAGTGCACTTCAGTTAGACACGCGCTAAAAGCTCAAGCAGTCGGATGCGATGCTGTCACCATAGATGGATTTGAATGCGCGGGTCATCCCGGAGAGGATGATATTCCTTCTTTAGTTTTATTACCTCAAGCAGCCGAAGCCTTAGATGTGCCAGTTGCTGGTTGCGGTGGATTTAGTGATGCGAAAAGTTTAGTTGCTGCACTAGCTTTAGGCGGTGAAGCAATAGTTATGGGAACAAGGTTTATGGCAACTAAAGAGTCTTTAATTCACCAAAACGTGAAGGATAAGATGACGGAGGCTGATGAACGTTCTACAAACTTAATGTTTAGAACAATGCATAACACAGCAAGGGTCTTTAAAAATACAATTTCAGATCAGGTAGTTGAAATAGAATCAACAGGAACAGCTACTTTTGAAGATGTTCAAGAGCTAGTTGCTGGACAAAGGGGTAAAGGAGTTTTTGAAGTAGGGGATCTTGAAGCAGGAGTTTGGTCAGCTGGCATTTCTGTGGCCAGAGTTAAAGATGTTCCAACATGCGAAGAATTAGTTTCCAGAATGATTTCAGATGCTGAAGCTATTATGGATGGGAGACTGAAAGAAGTAAGAGCATCTTAAGGATATTCTTATGGAAGATGTTGAAGTTTTCTTCATAGCTAATTTAAATATTTTAGATAAAGAAACCTACCGAATATATGAAAAAGGTTTCTTTCCGATACTAAAGAAACACAGAGGAGAGTTTGTAACCTATGATGACTCCATAGAGCATCTTGAAGGAGATAGTCCCCTTAAAGGAAGGGTCGTAATTTTTAAGTTTCCTTCAGAAAAAGCAGCTAAGGGCTGGTACAACGATCCTGAATATCAAAAGCTGTCTGAATACAGAAGGAAGGGAGCTCCCATAGTATCTCTTACAATGGTGAAAGGCATTCCACCTAGGAATTAAGAATTACCAGTCTCTACTAATCTCCTTAATCATTTCCGCCAGTTCAATTGGTTTATCTAATAGCACATGATGGTGTGCCCCTTCAATTTCTATTATTGGAGTATCTTCTTTAAATTTTGATTTCATGTAATTCAAAATAGGTTCTGTTATTAGGGCACTGTTTTCTCCGTATATAAAACCTAAAGGGCAGGCTAGATTAAAAGCATGATTCTTTGGCATATGAGGATAACCAAGCTTACTAAAAAGGGTATCGTCAAATTTCCATTCGTACCCCCCATTAACTTGTTGTATAGATCTTTTGGCTATGTAGTCAATGATAAAAGGGAAGTCAGTTGGTTGATCGGGAGCAAGTTTAAAGCGCTCCATAATAGCTTCTTTATTTGGATAAGTTTTTCTTTTTCTTATTGGGCCACTTCCTTGATGGTTTGAATAATCAAAATCTGGTGGTCTTATAGGAGAATCAATCATAATCACCCCTTTAATGGTCTCCAAAGCCAGATTAGCGGCATGAATACTCATGTATCCACCAAGGCTGTGGCCGCAAATGATTGGATTCGAAGGCCTGTTATCAAAGAACCCAGAATCCTCTGCCACCGCTATAATCTCATTTCCAAAAACTTCTGGACTATAGTGTTCTCGGTGATCACTACTGCCCATACCAGAAAGGTCTAACGCACTTACCTCATATTTATCAATTAAAAGAGGTGCGACAAAATCCCACCAGTGAGAATGTGCACCACTTCCATGAACTAAAATTATCCCTGGATTATCAGAATCACCCCATTTCTGATAAAAAATATTGGCTTCTAGAACTTTAACCGAATGCTCTGATTTAGGTTCTGAAATTAGTCTTTTGAATAGATCTTCAGTAAGTTGATCCATATTTGCTCTCCTTTAGCAAAAAAATTATCTCCTCAAATTTTTTCAATTCGGTAGTCTATACCAATCTCTTAAAGCATAATAAAAAACATGAATGAACGTTTAAAACAAGTTAATCATCAATTTGCCGATCCTAATGAAGCTCCTGCTGAACCAAAACCAGCCGCTACAGTATTGTTGGTTAGGGATATACAAGGAGAAGGCTTAGAAGTTTTTTTAATTGAGAGAGCAGCAAAAACAAATTTTGGTGGGGCATATGTTTTTCCAGGAGGAAAAGTAGATCTGGAGGACTCTTCAGGACGCTTAAGTGATATGTGTCAAGGTGTAAGTGATGAAGATGCTTCTGCAGCTTTAGGAATTGATAAAGGGGGTTTGGCTTATTGGGTAGCAGTTATCAGAGAGTGTTTTGAAGAAGCAGGAATACTTTTAGCATACCGAAAAGATGGAAGTAACTTCGATCCTGAAGACGAAGCCGAGAATGAGCGTTTTATAGATTTTAGAAACAGATTGAATGACGGTGAACCTGTTTTAGCTGAAATGTGTAAAGGCGAAGAACTTTTTTTAGCTACAGACAGACTGGCCTATTTGGCGCATTGGATTACTCCTAAAGTGGAGAAAAGAAGATACGACACAAGATTTTTTATAGCACAAGCACCCGAAGGACAAGAAGCCATTCATGATGGATCCGAAAGTGTAAATAGCATATGGATCAAACCCGAGGATGCCTTAAAACAATTTGAAGAAGGTAAATTATTAATGATTATGCCCACGATTAAGAATCTCGAAAGTATTTGTGGGTACAACAATACTAAGGAACTTCTGGAAGATAAGAATTCGATTAACCCTTACGACATAGCAACTATTGAACCCAAATTTTTTATGAAAGATGGAAAATATGTAGGGCTGTTACCTGGCGATGAGGGGTATGACGATCACTAACAACCAATGCAACACGAAGAAGTCGTACAGATAACCCCATTAGTTAAGAGAATCACCGCAGGAAATTCAAGTGTATTTACTGGTCCTGGGACTAATACTTATATTGTTGGGAATGGAAATGATCTTACAGTTGTTGATCCAGGGCCTGCTCTATCTAGTCACATTGAGGCAATAGTATCTTGTTCATCAAATTTAAGTCGCATAGTTGTAACTCATACCCACCCTGATCACTCGCCAGGGGTTAGTCTTCTTCAGAATAAAGTGGATATACCTGCCTACGGATTGATAACGGAAACCACAAAAAACCAAGACACATCATTTAAACCAGAGAAAATGCTAACTCATGGAGAAATTATTGAAGCAAAAGACCATAAGTTAGAGGTGATTCATACTCCTGGTCATGCCTCTAATCATCTTTGTTTTCTTTTGAAAGAGGAAAAGCTCTTATTTACAGGAGATCACATAATGAATGGGTCAACTGTAGTAATTTCACCGCCCGATGGAAATATGCAAGATTACTTGGATTCCCTTAATAAATTGAAAGAGTACGACTTAGAAAATATAGCTCCAGGACATGGAGAATTATTACCCAACCCTCATTCAGTTGCTGAATGGATTATTAAGCATAGGTTAGAAAGAGAAGAAAAAGTTATAGAAGCAATAAAAGAGGTAACTAAAGGCAACCCTGATACGTTAGTCGAGCAAGTCTACAGTGACGTAGATGCTGCTTTATTTCCTATAGCCAAATGGTCTCTCGAAGCTCATTTAATAAAACTACAAAATGAGAAGAGGGTTGTTAAGGAAGGAAATCAGTTTATCTGGAAAGACACCTAGCCTAATTTAATTCCAGTACCGTCTACACCACAGTAACCATCAGGATTCTTAGCTAAGTATTGCTGGTGATAATGTTCTGCGTAGTAAAAATCACCTGCTTCAACAATTTCAGTTGTGATAGGTCCATATCCACTATTATTTAATAATTTTTGGTAACGTTCTTTTGTCTTTTCAGCTAAATTCTTTTGATCTTCATTCAGGCAATAAACACCAGACCTATATTGAGTTCCAACATCATTGCCCTGTTGCATGCCTTGAGTTGGGTCGTGCTGTTCCCAGAAAGTTATTAGTAAATCATCAAAAGTAACCTTTTTAGGGTCATAAACAACTAAGACAGTTTCATTATGCCCTGTGAATCCAGTACAAACTTCTCTGTAAGTAGGATTAGGAGTATATCCACCAGAATAACCCACTGCCGTGGTGTAGACTCCGTCCATCTCCCAGAACTTTCTTTCCACTCCCCAAAAACAACCCATTCCAAATATTGCTGTTTCAAAGGCTTCAGAAAAGGGACCTTTTAAAGGAGTTCCTTTCACAAAATGTTCAGATGGAACCTCTATGGCCTCTATCCTTCCTGGTAAAGCTTCTGAACTAGAAGGGAGAAGAGATTTTTTATTTATCAGGTCAATTAAAGACATTATTGATTTTCTCTATTTTCTATAAGTTCTTCTACCACACTGGGCTCAGCTAAAGTTGTAGTATCGCCAAGATCAGTAATTTCATTTGCTGCTATTTTCCTTAGAATTCTTCTCATAATTTTACCTGATCTGGTTTTTGGAAGACCAGGGGCCCACTGAATGATATCAGGTTTAGCAATAGCTCCAATTTCTTTAGCCACAAGAGCAATTAAATCACTTTTAAGATCGTCACTGTATTCCACACCTGTCATTAAAGTTACATAACAATAAATTCCTTGTCCTTTAATGTCATGCTCATAGCCAACTACAGCGGCTTCAGCAACATTTTCATGTAATACTAATGCACTCTCAACTTCAGCAGTACCCAGTCTATGCCCTGATACATTTAAGACATCATCGACCCTTCCTGTAATCCAGTAATAGCCATCTTTATCTCTTCTAGCTCCATCTCCTGTAGTGTAATAACCAGGATAAAGAGAGTAATAAGTCTCGACACATCTTTTATGATCGCCAAAGACAGTTCTTATTTGTGAAGGCCAGCTCCTCTTTATAACAAGATTACCCGAGCCCTCTCCCTCAATTTCTTTTCCATTTTCATCTAGAAGGGCAGGTTCAATACCAAAAAATGGTTTAGTAGCACTTCCTGGTTTTTGTGGAGTAGAGCCCGCGAAAGGGCTGATCATTGCTGCGCCAGTTTCTGTTTGCCACCAAGTATCCACTATCGGGCATCTCTTATCCCCAACTGCTTGAAAATACCATTCCCAAGCTTCAGGATTAATAGGCTCACCAACGGTACCAAGAACTCTTATTGATTTCCTAGAGGTAGATTCTAAGGGTTTATTACCTTGAGCCATAAGAGCCCTGAGAGCTGTTGGGGCAGTATAAAAAATATTTACCTGATGTTTATCAACCACTTCCCAAAATCTTGACGGACTTGGGTAAGTTGGTATCCCCTCAAACATCAAGGTGGTGGCACCATTAGATAAAGGGCCATAAACAATATAAGAATGGCCAGTAACCCAACCAACATCGGCAGTGCACCAGAAAATTTCGCCGTCGTGGTAATCAAATATTAGTTTGTGGCTCATTGTGGTTTGTAGAAGGTAGCCTGCTGTAGTATGTAAGACTCCTTTTGGCTTTCCAGTAGAACCTGAGGTATACAGAATAAATAGAGGGTCTTCAGAATCCATTATCTCAGGCGCACAGTCTGGACTCATTGAACTAACTATTTCTTGATAAGAGACGTCTCTATCACTAACCCAATTGACTTTAGCTCCTGTCCTATTTATTACAAAGACTGTGTGGACATTTGGACAATCGATTAAGGCTTCATCGACATTTTGTTTAAGAGGAATTTTTTTTGCCCCTCTTAAACCTTCATCTGCTGTAATTACTGTCTGACAATCTGAATCTAAAATTCTATCTTTTAGCGACTCGGGTGAAAAACCTCCAAACACGACTGAATGAATAGCTCCAATCCTTGCGCAAGCAAGCATTGCGTAAGCAGCTTCTGGAACCATAGGCATGTAAATGCAAACTCTGTCCCCTTTTTTTACTCCTCTCTCTTTAAGTGCATTAGCAAATCGACAAACGGATTCATATAATTCTTGATAGGTTATCGATTTAGAGACTGAAGGATCATCGCCTTCCCAAATAATTGCCACCTGATCAGCTCTTGTGTCTAAGTGTCTGTCTATACAGTTTTGTGAAGCATTAATTTTTCCATCGATAAACCACGATATCTCCCCTGCATTCAGGTCACTCTGTGAAGTCTGTCGCCAAGGGGAAATCCACTCTAAGTATTCTTTTGCTTGCTTAGACCAGAATTCGTCAGAGTTTTCTAAAGATTCTTTATAGAGCTTTTGATATTGACCTTCATCTATCAAAGCATTTTCTTTTATTGTTTCTGGGACTTGATGCACTATGTCTTTTGCCATTTTTTTCTTTATTTAAGCCAAAGAAGGTGAAGGATTAAAATACATCATCCTTCCTTCTGGGTTATTAAAATACTCTAATAATTTTTCTAGAAGAAGCATATAGTCATTTTGGTTATGAGCTAAATCTAAGAACTCTGAATTAACTATCAAAACCGGTGATCTATCATAATCTAGAAAAAATTCTTTATAGGATTCATTTAGAAGATCTAAATATTCAAAAGAAATTCCTTTTTCAATTTCTCTTCCCCTTTGAACTACTCTTTCAAATAAGGTTTTAGTTTCAGCTTGAAGATAAATAACCAAGTCTGGTGTTAAAAGGTCTAAAGACAGGTAGTCGTAAATTTGATTGTAAAGTGACAATTCATGTTCTGAGAGGGTCACTTTCGCAAATAGCTTATCTTTATCTAAGAGAAAATCTGAGACATGTACAGGTGTAAATATATCTCCTTGCTTTAGGTCTTGAATTTGTTTCACTCTTTGAAACAAAAAGAAAAGCTGAGTAGCTAGGGCAGATTGAGAAGGGTTTTTGTAAAAATCTCCTAAGAAAGGATTATCTGAAGGTTTCTCTAAGAATGTTTCGTACCCAAAAGATTCAGCGAGAAGATTTGTTAAGGTAGTCTTGCCCACACCAACGGGACCTTCAACTGCTATAAATTTAGGAACTCTGTTATATTTTGATAGGTCTATAATCTGGGATTCCATATCAGCAATTATTGTACTAAGAGCCGATTATCTTACCTGTCTTTTTTCCTAATTCCTTATTTTTTCTAGGAGAAAATAGGAAACTTATCCGTATTGCTGCTTTTCAGTAATTTCCTCTAGAGTTTTACAATCAATACAGAGACTAGCTGTGGGCCTTGCTTCAAGCCTCCTTATCCCAATTTCAACTCCGCAGTTGGGGTTCACACAAAATCCATAATCTCCATTGTTGAGATCCTCAACTGATGAATCTATCTTGGAGAGTAATTTTCTTTCTCTTTCCCTTGTCCTTATCTCGAGAGTAAAGCCCTCTTCATGTGTTGCTCTGTCTGACTCATCAGCAAAATGGTTGCTATTGTTTTGGATTTTATCAGCTGTTCTATCCTGCTCTAACTGTAACATCTGCTTCCATCTTTCTAAGATTTTAGCAAAATGTTTTTTTTGCTTAGCACTCATATACTTTTCTTTCTTATTTAATTTATAAGGCTCAATAGAAGCTAAAAAAGCTTCTTCCCCTTGATAGGTCTGCTTCTGTGTTTTCTTGCTTGCAATGCGTTTTTTAACAGGTCTTTTTTTAGTAGCTAATTTTTTTGTTGGTTTCTTAGAAGTACTCTTCTTTGTAGTCTTTCTAGGAGTTTTTGCTGTCTTTTTAATTGCCATAAGTTGTAGATTACTTGTTGCTTCTTATAGAAGGCGGCGCAATTTATCAGATTTGTTTATCTATTTCTAGAAGATTATGAAAATTCTTCCTTAATTTTTATATATTCGGTTTTTGTCAGCCTAGGTCCAAAGCTTTCAACTTGCTTAGAAGCCGCATAACAACCAAACTTGGCTGCTGACTTAAGATCATCACCTTCACAGATTTTGTGTAAAACTGAACCTGCAAAAATATCTCCAGCACCATTTGTATCAATTGCTTTTGCTTCGTATCCATTAATAGTTTCTTTATTATTTCCATCCCAGATCAGACTTCCTTTTTTACCCAAAGTAATTAAATTCTGATACGACACTTCCCTTAAGAATATTTCAGCCTGGTCTACGCTTTTATGTTGGGAGAATGCACAAGCTTCACTTTCGTTACAAAACAATATGTCACAACCAACATTAATTAACGAATTCATTTGGCTTCTAAAGGCGTTAACTATCCCTTCTGCAGAGAGAGATATTGCAATCTTAGTATCTGATCTTTTAGCAATTTCAGCTGCCTTTAGGCATGCTTCAAAAGCAGACTCCGAGGTTACTAAATACCCTTCCAAAAAAAGATATTTTGAATTCTCTATAGCTGATTCATCGAGATCATTACTATCTAAAAGATTACTTACTCCCAAATAAGTGCACATTGTTCTTTCAGCATCAGGTGTAACCATTACCACACATTGGCCTGTCGAGAACTCAGACTGGAAGGGTTTGTTTGAATGTAAAATGTTATTTTTTTCTAAGTCTTCCAAATAAAAATTACCCAGATCATCATCTCTTACCTTGCAGCTAAAATGGCACTTAGATCCAAAGTTAGAAGCTGCTACCGTAGAGTTAGTTGCAGCACCTCCACAACTTAGTTTGGAGTTTCCATACTCTTTATGCAGCAAATCAATTAGGTTAGATTGCTCTTTAGCCTCTATAAGTGTCATGGAACCTTTTTGAATCGACATTTTTTCTAACGTGGAAACAAAATCTTCTTCTATGCTAAATTGAACATCGACTATGGCATTACCCAGAGAAGAGATATCTAATTTCATTTAAAAACCCCTTGTTTAAAAATAATTAAATTTGAATGAAACTATAATCAGTAAATAAGAAAATAAATGAAACTTTCCTTACGACTAATCCTTTTTTCAAGCCTTGCTATTCTACTAGTAATTTGTATTGCTTATGTATCAATACTTGATTCTAGAGTTATTAATAAACTTGAAGGTGTTTTGTGGACAGTTCCAGCTAAAGTTTATGCTCGACCTTTAGAGCTGGCAGAAGGAGGAAATATAAATCTTGGGCAACTAAAAAAAGAGTTAGAAATACTATCTTACGAACAAACAAAAAAAATACCAAAAAACCCAGGGGAATTTTCACTTAATCAGAATTCTGCAAGCATATTCATTAGAGGTTTTAATAGTCAGGAACCAGGCTTCTACAAATTAAGGTTTGAGAAAAGCAGAATTAAATCCATAAAAAGACAGGACGGCATTTCAATAGACTTGATACGGCTTGAACCACTTTCTATAGGTGGAATGTTTCCATCCCACCTACAAGACAGAATATTGTTAAATCTTTCTCAAGTACCAAAAGACTTTCAGGAAATGCTACTAGTAGTCGAAGACAGGAACTTCTATAACCACAGAGGAATATCTCTTAAGTCTATTACAAGAGCTTTCATTAGAAATACTAGAGCTCTTGGTATAGAAGAGGGTGGAAGTACGATTACACAGCAATTAGCTAAAAGTTTATTTTTTTCACCAGAACAAACTATCAGGAGAAAAATTAAAGAAGCAATAGCAGCTTTACTGATAGAGATTCATTACACCAAAGAAGAAATTCTTTTAGCTTATATCAACGATGTTTTTGTAGCCCAAGCGGGACGAAGAGCCATTCATGGTTTTGGTTTAGCTTCTCAGTTCTTCTTTGGTACTGATTTAAAAAATCTAACCTTGGATCAGAAGGCTCTATTGGTCGGTATGTTAAAAGGCCCTTCTTTTTATAGTCCAACTAAAAACCCTGAAAGAGCCAAAACTAGAAGGGATCTAGTTTTAACTTTAGTTAAAGATGATTCCTTAATATCGGAACAGGAGTATTTGGAACTTAAAGAAAAGCCACTAAAAGTAATTCCACCAACTTTTAAAAGCTTATCAAAATACCCTGCTTTTAATGACATAGTTACTTTAGATTTAAGAAAGAATTTTGATGATAGCGATTTAAGGTCTAAAGGCTTAAGGATCATTACAAATCTAGACCCTGTAGTACAAGACTACTTAGAAGAAAGTATTCGGAGCACAAAAACTAAGCTTGAAAAGAGTTATGGAAGTCAACTTAATGAATTAGAAGGAGCAAGCATAGTTATAGATTCCTTTAGCGGAGAAGTAGTTGCAGCCGTAGGTAGCACAAAACCCAATAGTTATGGTTTTAATAGGGCCATTAACGCAGTGAGACCAATTGGATCTTTAATCAAGCCATTTATTTACCTATCAGCATTACAGCAATATGGAAGATATAACCTATCAACTCTATTGGATGACTCAAAGCTTTCCGTACCTTTAACAGGAGATAAAGTGTGGGAGCCCAATAACTTTGATAAAAAATTTCATGGTAATGTCCCCTTACATTTAGCTTTATCTGAATCCTATAATGTAGCAACCACAAGACTTGGGATGGAGCTAGGCTATTCTGCAGTTCAGGAGACTTTTACCAAGCTCGGAATCAATAAAAGAATCCCTAACTATCCTTCAATATTTGTGGGTTCTTTTGAGATGAGTCCTCTACAAGCAATTCAAGCTTACCAAACAATTGCTTCGGAAGGTTTCTATTCACCTTTAAGTACGATTAGAAGCGTAGAAAGCTCTGAAGACGTTTTATCCTTATCTTATCCTTATAAGGTAGAACAGAGGTTTAGATCTGAACCAATTTACCTTTTAAAATTTGTTCTCAAGCAAACATTTATTAGTGGAACGGCAAGGGGGTACCCTTTAAAAGTTCTGGAAAAGTGGAAAGTGGGTGGAAAGACCGGTACTTCAGATGAGCAAAGAGATAGTTGGTTTGTGGGGTATGCTGGTAATTATTTGATGCTAGTCTGGTTAGGGTTTGACGATAATAGAAAATCACCCTTAACAGGCAGGTCAGGTGCCTTGCAGGTTTGGAAAAGTTTTATGAGTAAGCTAGATCCTATATCTTATGAAGTAAGAAAGCCTTCAAGGATCGAGTATGAATGGGTAGATGCAAAAGATGGACTTTTGAGTGGCCCAAGGTGTAAAGGATCAATTTTCATTCCATTTATTGAAGGTACTGAACCTGAAATTATTCCTCAAAATCGAAAGAAATGTAGAATTAATAAAGAATCTTATACGTCTAAGGTTATTAATAAGATAAAGGAAGCTATAGAAGTAAAGTGAACATAAAATTAAAAAATTACTTTGTTGCATTGATCCTAATGACACTGATTATGGGTTGTGCATCATCTTCAAAAAAAGAAACAGATTTTTATGACTTAGAGATTGAAAAATTTTCTTCTTCGGTTAAATCACTTTTAACAGATTTAGAATTTTTAAAGAAAGAGGTTTTTAAAGTTAATGCCAATAAGCCTTCCATTCAAAGGATTTTAATTGAAGCAGATAACCAGTGGATGAAAAAAGATTTAAAGCAAGCTAGTTCTACCTTAGAAAGAGGATTAAGAATTGCTAAAGATGAGAGTGCTCTCTACTTAAGGCTTGCTCATTTAAGGTTAGAGCAAGGGTTAGTTAAAGAATCTTCTGCTTTTGCAGAAAGAGGGTTGCTCAATAAGAATGCTTCTTCCTGGGAACTCCTTCTTCTAAAAATATATTCTGCACAGAAAAATTAATAAGAATTATCCTTATCTATAAAGAGTTCTAATTCTGGTATTTCGTTTTGCAAAAATAATTCTGAAGACATGGCAATCATATCAACTCCAGATCTCTTTACTTCCTGGAAACTACTTAGGCCAATACCTCCAATTGCTACACTAGAAATCTCAATTTTTTTTACAAAAACTTTTAAATCTTCAAGCGAACAATAAACCACATCTTTTTTAGTAGAAGTTTTGAAAATACTACCAAAAGCAACATAGTCAGCTCCTTCATGTTGAGCCTTTAGAGCTAATTCGAGATTGTTCTGACATGAGATACCAACTATGGGACCCGAACCAAGAATATTTCTAGCTTCATTACACGAAATATCTTTTTGACCAAGATGTACTCCATCTGCATTTATTTCTTTTGCTATATGGATATCATCATTAATTATTAATAGAGAATCGAAATTTTGACAAATATCTTTAAGTTGTTTTGAAATTATTAATTTATCTTCAAAAGATCTTAATTTATCTCGATATTGGATAATCCTGACTCCATTTTGAAGAAGTTTATTTACTTTTTTATACAATTTTTCTTTCTCAAGGTTATCTGGCGTTATGGCATAAATACCAGTGAGAAGAGTTTTTTTCATATGCTCTTAAGAATATTTTGACCCTTGCCAAGTTTAATTGAACCATTGATAGCTTTTAGAGTATTTTTTTGTCCTAATTCAATAGCTTCCTCTAAACTTTTTGAGTGCGCTAGAAAACATGTAATAGAGCTAGCTAAGTAACATCCTGTACCATGAAAACTCCCAGAAATTTTAGGCATTGACCAACTTTTCTTAAGTTTTTTACCCAGATAGAGATGGTTAACGATTTCTTCATAGGAACTATCTATATCCTTAATAAAGAGGTTGCTGGATGACAGTAAGCTAAGTTCTTCAACAATTAGGTTTAAGTCCTCTTTACCGGATAAAACTTTTGCTTCTGTTAGATTTGGTGTTAAGAGATAGGCCATTGGAAAGATTAATTCCTTTAGTGCTTGTAACGTAGGTTTATCTGCCAATGATCCTCCAGTTGTAGCTTTAATAACCGGGTCAATCACTATTTTTGTGTCTTTAAGCTTGTTAAGGATTCTTTTAGTTTCTTCAACTATCTTGTCGTTACCCAAAGCCCCTATTTTAATTATGTCTATTTTAAAATCTGATAACAATAAGTCAGCCTGACTGATAAAAACATCAATATTTACTGGTTCTAATAGATCAAATTTCTCAGTATTTTGGCTGGTTAAGCAAGTTATTAGAGAGATTGGGTGACATCTCAAAGAATTAATAGTTTCAATATCAGCTGTTATGCCTGCCCCTCCTGAAGGGTCATATCCTCCTATTGTTAGTACTACAGGTAATTGGTTTGCCATATAAATATGTTGGGTAGTATCAATTCATAGCCGTATAATGCGCGACCCTAATTATACTTGGGCTATAAAGAACTTGATGAAAGAAAAAAATAAAATAAAAGTTGGCGTGATTGGAGCTTCAGGATTTACAGGGGAGGTTTTAACCAGCCTACTTTTTAATCACTCTCAAGTTGAAACCATAGCGCTTAGCTCGAGACAACTTGAAGGAAGAAATGTAACGGATGTTTTTAAACATTTAAGTATAAAAAGTGATTTAAAATTTACTTCCCCAGAAGACGATACTTTTAATCGGTGTCATGCAGTTTTTCTTTGCACTCCTCATGGAAAATCCATGAATATAAGTCAAAATTTTTTAAAGAAGAAAATTAAAGTAATTGATCTATCAGCAGATTTCAGGCTTAAACAGGCAGAAGTTTGGAATAAATGGTATGGCACACAACACAGTAATCCAGAACTTCTTTCCGAGTCTGTTTATGGATTACCCGAGTTAAATAAGGAAGATATAAGAGTAGCTAATTTAGTTGCAGTTCCTGGTTGTTATCCTACTGTTAGTTTAATTTCCATACTTCCAAGTCTACATCTAGGACAAAAAATTAAGAGCATAACCATTGACGCCAAGTCAGGTATGAGTGGAGCAGGAAGATCATCTGTTGATAATCATTTAGAAAAAGAAATGCCTAATAATTTTAGGCTTTATGGGGAGAAAGGTCATCGACACTACCCAGAAATTAAACAGGTTGTGGATTCTCTTTCTGAAGAAAATATTAACTTAACCTTTACAGTGCAATTACTTCCAATTATGAGAGGCATTTATTCGACTACTTATATTAATTTTGAGGGGGCCCTTAGATCTGACATGGTTCAAATTTATCAGGAATACTACAACCCTTTAATAAATATTACAGTTATTGATAAACCACCTGATCTATTGGATGTAGTGGGTACTAATGACTGCAAATTATTTTTACAAACTACAACAACGGATAATCAGATTTTGGTTACAGCTTGCATAGATAATCTAATCAAGGGTGCTGCCGGTCAAGCTTTAGAGTGCTTTAACTTAATGTTTAACTTTGAACAGAATACAGGATTAAATTAGAATTCAATCATGGTAGATACTTTTGATCCCTCAACTTTAAAGCTTAGCGATGGAGCAGTTAAGAAAATACACTCTCTTTCTGATCCTGATAAAAATCAAGAAATTAATCTAAGAGTTTATGTAACTGGGGGGGGCTGCTCTGGATTTCAATATGGTTTCTCGTTTGATCATGAAGTTGATGTAGAAGATACATGTGTTTCAAAAGATGGAGCGAACTTAATTATTGACCCTCTAAGTCTTCAATACCTGGCGGGTTCAACTATAGATTACACAGAGGATTTAGCAGGTTCTAAGTTTATTGTAAAAAATCCAAATGCAACTACCACATGTGGCTGTGGGGAATCTTTTTCTATTTAAGTAACTTCCCAAATTTCTCCGAGCGAGATTTCTTCCTTGCTTCCAGTAATTTTTGAGAGATCAAATTTTGTTTTTTTTAGTCTTTCTTTTGCTAACCAAGCAAAGCAACAAGCCTCAAGAAAGTCGGCATCTATGCCAATTTCTGAAGTAGAGAAGATTTGATTCTCAACCAATTCTTCTAACCTTTTTACTAAAAATAAATTATGAATCCCTCCACCACATAGATATATGGGTTTCTTTTCAACCTTTAAATCTTTAAGTTCTTTAAATATTGTTTGAGCAGATAACTCAGTTAATGTTGCTTGGATATCTTCTGTAGAAACTTCACTAAACTCTGAAATTTTTTTATTAATCCATTTTAAATTGAAATAATCAGTTCCAGTACTCTTTGGAGGATGCTTGCTGAAGTAGTCGTCATTAAGCATTTCTTTCAGGAGATTAACCTCAACCTTTCCCGATGAAGCCCAAGCTCCTTCTGCATCGAAATCTCCTCTATTATTTGATCTTGACCATGTATCTATAAGGCAGTTTCCTGGCCCACAGTCATAGGCAATAATACTTTCAGTGGAGTCATTAAAGTAAGTCAAGTTAGAAATACCCCCTATATTGATGACTAATGCTTCAGAGACTTTATTTTTTTTAAGAATAAAGCTGTGAAAAAGAGGTGCGAGAGGGGCGCCTTGTCCTCCTGCGGCTATATCAGCTGTTCTGAAATCAGCCACAGTTTTTATATTAGTTATATGAGCTATCTCTTTGGGACTTCCTATTTGTAAAGAGAAGGGAGAAGGAGCATTCGGTGCGTGTTTTATCGTTTGTCCATGACTGCCAATTGCTACTACGTCACAACTATCTATTTCAGCTTTTTGTAGTAATTTTTTAGCTGCATTTCCAAAAGCTTTTCCAAGTTCTAGATCTAATTTTTCAATTTCAACTTTAGATACTTTATCTTTGTTTACTTCATTAAAAATTCTGTCCTTTAAGGTTTCTTCTATTGATGAAGAGCTAACTTCTAAAATTTCGAAGCTATTGTTATTAAAGTTGATTAATACAGAGTCAATAGAATCAACACTAGTACCTGACATCAAACCTATATATAACTCTGTCATTATTTTGAAGCCAAAGAATTAGTTAAGACTTGAAAGTTTTTTAATGATGAAAGCATATTGTTTGCATGTTCAATGTATTCTTTCTTATCACCCGCATTTATTGGTTCAGCATTTGGGAACTTAACTCTTAGAGGGTCAGTATGTTTTCCATTTACATGAAATTCATAATGTAAATGTGGTCCAGTAGCCAATCCACTACTTCCGACATAACCAATTGTTTGTCCTTGTGCAACTTTCTTCCCCTTTTTTATCCGTGTACTAAATTTTTGTAAATGACAATATCTCGTTGAATAGTCTTCAGAATGCTTAATTTCAATTTCATTACCGCAGCCATTTTTTACACCTGCAAAAAAAACTGTTCCGTCTCCTGTAGCTCTTACAGGTGAGCCTCTTTTAGCAGCATAATCAACTCCATTATGTGAACGTATAGTGTGTAGGATAGGGTGTTTCCTTTTCAGGTTATATTTTGAACTGATGTAGCTAAACTTTACTGGAGATCTCAAAAAAGCTTTTTTAACATTTATTCCTTCAGGAGAAAAATATTCAGAAGTTCCATTTCTTAACTTATACCTTATGGCTGTGTGTTTTGTGTTCTGATTTAAAAATTCTGCAATTAAGATATCTCCATCAAGTTTTTTTTCTCCATTAACGAATACTTCTTCATAAATTAGGCTGTAAGAATCTCCAGGTCTAATATCATGTATAAAATCTATATCCCATCCAAATATATAAACCAAATCCATTATGACGCTATCTGGTAGATCTTTCTTAAGGCCATCTACATAAAGAGAATTATTAATTTCAACTTTCTTAAACACCAGAGATTTTTCTGTAAGTAATTCATATTCTTTGATTTTATAAGTTTCATTTATCCTCTGTGCACTAACACCAGATTTGAAGTCTTTTATATAATTTAAAGATAAGACTTCATTCGATTCATCTATTTCAACTTCTAAGATTTTTCCTACTTTTATTTGCGCTAGTAAGTTATCTATATCAGAGTTGACTAAGGTAATAATATTTTTTTCGGTTACTCCAAGCCTTCTAAGTATTGAAAAAAGTGAGTCATTCCTTTTTATTTCTGCTTTTTTGAATTCAATGATTTTAGGAATTAATATATCTTTATTCACATTAGAGCCTAAATCTTCTATGGAAATTTTGTTGTAGAGTGATTCTTTAGAAGAATTAGAGTCTAGTTCCATACTAGAAAAAAAGGCAATGGATAACAGCAGCGCAACTCCAATTGTAAGAAGGTATATATGCTTTCTCGGGTAAGTGGAAAGAATAGGTTTTATCTGTTTAAAGGCTTTTCTTAACATAAGGTCAGACAAAAACATTTAATACTAACTAATGTTAGATGCTTTCGTCTAAGATTAATTTCCTCAACTAAGCTTATAATATATAAAAAATGAAAGATTCTGACTTAGCACTATTATTGAGGGGAGTAGAGGAAATTGTTCCAAAACAGGAATTTCATAAGAAATTAGATGAAAATAGACCCCTAAGAGTTAAATTAGGTTTTGATCCTACAGCGCCTGATCTGCATTTAGGCCACACAGTAATATTAAATAAACTAAAACTTTTTCAAGATTTAGGTCATCAGGTAATTTTCTTGATTGGCGATTTTACAGGATTGGTGGGTGACCCTTCTGGAGTCAATGAAACCCGTCCAGTCTTAAATGAGAAGGAAATTAAAAAAAATGCTGAGACTTATGAGAGACAAGTATTCAAGATTCTTGATAAAAAGAAAACAGAGATCAGATTTAATTCTGAGTGGATGAATAAGTTCTCACCTGAAGACTTTATTAGACTCTCATCAGTTCAAACTGTAGCAAGAATGCTTGAAAGAGATGACTTCAGCAAAAGATATAGTGCTCAAAAACCCATTTCAATACATGAATTTCTTTATCCTTTACTGCAAGGTTATGATTCAGTTGCTTTAGAGGCTGATATTGAACTTGGAGGAACAGACCAAAAATTTAATCTGCTTTTAGGGAGAGAAGTACAAAAGTTTTATGATAAAGAACCCCAGGTTGCTTTCACCCTGCCCTTATTAGAAGGCCTTGATGGAGTCAAGAAAATGTCAAAGTCTTTAGATAATTACATTGCTATTGAAGACAGTGCAGATGATATGTTTGGCAAAATCATGTCTATTTCAGATGTTTTGATGTGGAGATACTTCGAATTGCTTAGTTTTTTAGCTGAGGAAGAAATCAAAGAGTTAAAAAAATCACAAAAAGAAGGCTCAAACCCAAGAGATATAAAGTTTTTACTGGCAGAAGAGATAGTAAATAGATTTCATGGAGAAGGTTCAGGTAACAATGCTAAAAAAGAGTTTAAGTCTAGATTCCAAAAAGGAAATAATCCTTCAGACATAAAAGAAATTTCAATAAAACTTGAAGAAAAGTCCCTAAATTTAGCCAAAGTGCTTAAAGAAGCAAAAATGGTATCTAGTACCTCAGAAGCATTAAGGCTAATTAAGCAAGGTGGAGTTAGAATTGAAGGAGAAAAAATATTGGATTCAAAGCATGAAATTAATCTAAATTCTTCTCTTTTATACCAGGTTGGAAAGAGAAAGTTTCTTAAGATAAAGATTGCCAAAAAATAGCTTTAAATAAGGGTTATTTGATGTATACTGCGGCTCCCTTTAGGTGATAAAGGGGGGTTCTTTAAAAATTAATAAAAACAAGTAATTCGTGTGGGCGCCTGTTTTAGGCGCACTTACCAACCAGTTAATATTTCTTGACTAGTTTAAGTTTTTTATTTTCTGGTTTTTTTTGTGTCTTAAAGACACATACTTCAATTTAATTGAAGAGTTTGATCATGGCTCAGATTGAACGCTGGCGGTAGGTTTTAAACATGCAAGTCGAGCGGTAACAGACATTTTGATTCAGCTTGCTGAATCTCGTGCTGACGAGCGGCGAACGGGTGAGTAACGCGTAGGAATCTGCCCAGTAGCGGGGGATAGCCCGAGGAAACTCGGATT
>CAZTLP010000002.1:0-79520 GCA_964614345.1 uncultured Gammaproteobacteria bacterium
CCTTAGCTCAGTTTGGTAGAGCAGAAGACTCTTAATCTTTTGGTCGTAGGTTCGAGCCCTACAGGGGGCACCAACCTATAGAAAGAGAGATTCAAAACTATTAACTTCTGATATAGTTTTTGTAATGCATGCAATTAAATCATTTTCTAAAGAAGAGAAAGTAGACGCTATAAATATTCTTCTTCTAGCTTTTTCTAGTGATCCTTTTCAAAGATATATGATGCCAGACCCTTCAATATATTTTAGAAATTCTAGTATATGGTTTGAAAACGCTATCAAGCAATCAATTTTAGTTAAAGGGGTGTGGGGTACTGAAAACTATTCTGGCTTAGCTGTTTGGTTTCCTCCAAAACACATAATTGAATTCGAAGCCATTCAAAAAACGTTTAAAGATTTTCCGAGTGCTGTAGAGAAAAATATTTATCAATATTTTAAGGAGTTTGAAAAAAATAAACCTGATGAAGCTTGGTATCTAGAATATTTAGGAGTTGACCCAAGGAGTCAATCATTAGGAATTGGGTCTCAGATATTAAAACACTCTTTAGCTAAGATAGATGAGCTGAATCAGCCTGCTTATTTAGAATCCTCTAATCCAAGAAATATGTCTTTATACGAGAGGCATGGATTTGAAACTTTAACTAAAATCCAATTCGGAGAAGGTCCTGCTTTACATACAATGTATAGAGAGGCCAGATAACCCTTAATCCTTTTACCACAATCTCTAGCCCTAAAGGGGCGAGCTATTTTTTGAGTTATTCTTGAAAAGAGATAACTACTAGGTAGTATTTATTTTAGGGAGAAAACTTATGAAAAAATTAATAATAACAATGATAGCTATGGCCTTCTCTTTTAGTGCTTATAGTGAGATATATTTGATAGAAAAAAGTGAGTCCATCGGTGTATGGTGCGTAAATACTTACGTGTTCGTTGGCCATTCAGGGGCATTGGTTCAACTTTATTCAAGAACGGAAAATAAACCCTTATCTTGTAAAGTATACGAGAAGTATAAGAAGTAACAGATGATAGGGTAATATAAGTCCGTAACTTAGAATTAGGTCTTTATTTTGGGCTTTAGGAGGTGGTTATATGAAAGAACAAACTGAATTTGAAAATAGTACAATTCCTGATCCTTGGGGCTTGCCTTTAGAGACATTAGATGTTTCTAAAGCTGAAATTTTTCAAAACAATCTACATGGAGAATACTTTCGTAGACTAAGACAAGAATCCCCAGTTCATTATTGTCCAGATAGTCAATTTGGACCCTTTTGGTCAATAACAAAGTTTAATGACATTGTAGCCATAGACAGTGATCACAAGCGATTTTCTTCAGACACGAATATAGTCATAGGAGATGCTCCTGCTGAACTAGTTACTCCTATGTTCATAGCTATGGATGAACCTAAACACGGAGTACAACGCAAAGCAGTTCAGTCCGCAGTGGCACCTCAACAACTATCTGAACTGGAAGTCCTTATAAGACAAAGGGTTGGTGATATTCTGGATAGTCTTCCTGTAAATGAAGAATTTAACTGGGTAGAACTGGTCTCTAAAGAAATTACTACTCAAATGTTAGCTACATTATTCGACTTTCCTTTCGAAGATCGACACCTATTGCCTTATTGGTCTGATGTTGCCACAACTTCTGAAACTGTTGGGATTGAAGTAGATATGAATGAAAGGCAAAGAGTACTAGAAGAATGTCTTGCTTATTTTAGTAAGCTCTGGCACCAACGAGCTGCAGAACCTAGAAAGTTTGATTTCATATCATTATTTGCACATGGAGAAGAAACTAAAGATATGATTAAAGATCCAATGGAATTCTTGGGCAATCTGATTCTTTTAATAGTTGGAGGGAATGATACTACTAGAAATTCAATCTCTGCTGGAGTAGTAGAACTGAATCGTAACCCAAAAGAATATGACAAACTAAAATCTGACCCTTCCTTGATTCCTAATATGGTCTCTGAAATTATTCGTTACCAAACACCACTTGGACATATGCGACGCACAGCCCTAGAGGATGTTGAGTTTAAAGGACAGTCCATACGTAAAGGAGACAAAGTAGTTATGTGGTATGTTTCCGGTAACAGAGATGAGGAGGTTATAGAAAATCCAGATGAATTTATTATTGACCGAAACAAGGCAAGACATCACCTCTCTTTCGGATTTGGAATTCACAGATGTATGGGTAACCGGGTTGGAGAATTACAATTACGCATTCTGTGGGAAGAAATTCTTAAACGGTTTAATCTTGTTGAATTGAGCGGAGAGCCTGAACGCGTTTTATCCAATTTTGTCATGGGATACAGTAATGTTCCTGTTACGGTTCATAAGAAATAAAAACTTAAAATTATCCTATGGTCAAAGTTGTATTTATTGAACATGATGGCAACAATCATGAAGTAGATGCTTATGTAGGCGAAAATTTAATGGAAACTGCTATTTCCAATAATGTGCCTGGGATAGATGCTGATTGTGGGGGTAATTGTGCTTGCGCTACATGCCATGTTTTTATTCATTCTGAATGGACTTCTAAAGTGGGTGAAAGAGGAGAGATGGAAAACTCAATGTTAGAATTTTCTGATGACCTTAAACCCAATTCTCGTTTAGCCTGTCAAATTCAAATTACTGAAGAACTTGAAGGCCTCACAGTCGATCTTCCTGACGCCCAATATTAGATTATATTTTTAACAGCATCCACATAAGCTAGGTGTTGCTCTGGTAATTAGTAACTTGCTTTTAGTTTCCCTGCTCTTTTTGATTTCTCCCGCATGTTCATTTGTTTGGTATTGAATACCCCTATTCATTTGTTTTTTCTGTTCTTGTGAAAGGACATAGCCAGTTCTTATATGAAATAAATGATTAGCCACTTCTGTGTTCAAAACCACTTCTCCAGAAGAATCAACTGAATAATCTTTAAACGGTTTACTGTCGCAAAAAACTTCTATTTGGTTGGCATCAGGAATATTTGAAACACTGACGTTAGTTTTTTTATTGGTTTTTGTTCTATTTCCATCTTCAATCTGAAACACTAGTAAACCTTCAGCGTCATCATGCCAGGCCTGGCGAACACCCACAGCAGGAAAATCTATACTGTGAATGGTCGGTGAATAATATTTTGTTAAATTAGGTTGGTTAAATAATTTCTCCCAAGCACCTCCATCACAAACTTCAGCACACATTGCTAAAGCAGAGAGTTGGCCTCTGGGCCAGTTCTCACCTAGATTAAACCAAAAACCAAATTGACTATCATTCAACCCAAAGTAACGTGGTTCAAAGTTTTCTTCAGCAAACTTTCTTAATCTTTCGTAAGTCACCTCGTCATCAAATTCTTTTGATATGGATAATCCCAAGGCCAACATTCTGTCAGCAAGACCAATCTGACCTGAAATAGGTTCATTTGGATCATCCCACTTTAAGAATCTAACTCCCTCCCTATAAAGTAACTCAGCAAACTCAGGTGCTTGAGGTTTAGCATAAAAAGCTATCGCTAAGGCATGGGCTGGGGGAATTTTATGATGGTGATTCTTTAAAGCATCGTAATACATAGTTACCCATTGCAGAGTTCCTTTTTTATCAAAGCCATAATACTTATCTTTGGTGTAATCCAGCCAAGACTTGTAGGCAGAGTGTGCACCTTTATCAAAAATATTGTCATACATTTTTAATCCTAACCCAGCAGCTGATAAACAAAAGGGCCAAGCTTTAGTATTTTCACAATGTGGTCCCATAGGGGTCTTTGTCCAAGTCTCATATAGATGATCAACTAGTTGATGTTGAGTCCATTCAAATCTTGCACTATTTACCCCAGCTAAATCAAAAGAAGAAGCCCATTTATCCTTTCCACTGACATAAGTGTGTAAAGCTTGAGTAAGATTTAACCAACCCTTGAAGAATAAATTGCCATCAGCTCCTATTGGGTCTGGCTGCAAACCCCAAGGAGCAACGCCATTTGCCGTCCAGCCTGGTGCATCGTAATGTCCCCAAAACTCTTCTGGGATTAAAGCTCCTTTCCATTCTTCTGGATAATTCTTTCTATCGGGATCGTGTCCAAATTGAGATAACCAATCAACAGCTGCCCAGTAAGTTATAGATCTTTCAGCTATTTCATCAAGTATTTCTGCATAAACTTCTCTCCAGGCTGGAGTCCTATCAGCCATTAAGCCGAGCGCATAAGTAGATTCCTGTAGATCAAAACGAGGAAAAGAACACATTGGAGGAGTAGAACTTCTATCCCACCATTCATGTGGATCCCCTTCTTCAGTCCAATCATCAGGGGTTGTGGCTTTTTGATGAAGAAAGTTCAACCAACCCACAGCTCTTTGATTAAGCTGTGGATAGTTATCATCTAATTTTTTCACTAAAGTATTCCTTGTTTTACTCAATAAATAGAAATTTAGATAAGCATATATGCTAACACGAGTTAAATCTTTAGCTTATGTTGAAGTTACTAGTAAATATTCTTATTATGATGGTATGAAAAAATTATCAGCTCTCATCACTATTTCCTTTTTCTTAGCCAGTTGCACACAAGATCAAAATAACACTGTGTTAACTTCGACTGAAGCAGCTCCTAACCATTACAAGATTGAATTTGAAAATGATTATGTAAGGATCATTCGAGTTACCTATAGTCCTGGTGACACATCAAAAATGCATTCGCATGAACCTACTGTTGGCGTAACTCTAACTGGTGGCCAAGGTATCTTTACAGGATTAGATGGTAATTCTGATACTCGACCAAAAAATTTCCCTGGAGATGTTCTTTCTGATGATGGAACGCCTCATTCAGTAACTAGTATTTCAGAATTTGATGAAGAGTTGATTTTTGTTGAGGTAAAAAAGAACTATAAGTCAAAAGACCTTGGTATACCCAACGCAATTGAACTTGATCCAGATTCACATATCATAGAAATTGAGAAGCCAAACGTAAGAGTGGTTCGTATTAAAAGTCCAGCAGGAAGCCAGACTCCTATGCACTCTCATAATGCAGGGGTAACCGTAGCCTTAACTGATATGAAAGTTGAACATACTTCCCTAAATGGAGAAGTAACAGAAATAACAAGATCTGCTGGTGATGTTAGCTGGAGAGAAGAAATAGCACATAGCGGAAAAAATATAAGTGACCAACCCCTAGAGGTGATTCTTTTTGAAATGTTATAAAGAAACTCTAGTTTAAGAATTTTTCTTTAGATCTATACAGTGCTACTAATGGGATGCAAAAAATACAAGCTGAGATAGTCGCTGCAATATAGTTATTTTCATTTAATACATTCCATATAAACATCGCTATGACAATTTGAGCTACGTAAACACTTGCCCAAGGCCACATCCAAGTTTTCATTCGCCAGAACCCGTAAGCTCCTGATCCATATATTAACCAGTGCAAAGGCTCTGTGGCTTTTGCCCACCAGCCAGTCAGAGTAAAGCCAAACCAAATCTCTTCATCGTCAGCTATAGGTTTTAAAAATAAATCAAAAGGCATGTAGATAAAAGTCATATACAGGCAAAAATAAAATAATAATGACATCCACCAAGGCCTTGAGTTCCAGTCTTGAATTACTGTTTTGAAGTTCATAGCTAGTTCTTGAATGCTATCTAACTAAACTCTCGCATCAGGAAATATTTTAAGAAAGTTTTCTGAATAAAATAGACTCTTTGTATGTTCATCCCTATCTGCTAAAAACCTTTCAAATCTTCCTATTGGATCAGTTGTACCCTCAACGTGAGGATAATCACTTGAAAAAAGATAAAGTTCAGGATGTGATGCATCAATTAACATACCGACATCTTCATGATGGAAAGGAGTGAAAGCCATTTGCTCAATTAATTGCTCAGATGGTTTTCTTTTAATTTCATTTAAGTTTTTATCAACCCTACTCCAAGTTTTAACAACATAGTCTAATCTTTGTAACATTTCTGGAACCCATCCGGCTCCTAATTCAATACTTGCTCCTTTAAGTTTTGGATGTCTTTCAAAAACTCCATCCAAGACCATCATTGATACAAAAGTTTCTGGTCCTTGATGCATGACAACCATATCTTTAGCTCTGACGTTTTCTCCTCCTCCCATCCAGTCTTTGCTGGGTGGTTTTCCGTTATCCGACCAACTTTTATCTAATTGAAGAGGTGAGCCACCAACGTGCATCAAGAAAGGGATACCCTTTTCAGAAAGTTTTCCCCAAAAAGGATCGAGAGCAAGATGTCCAGGAGACCTATCTCCACAAGCGTAATGCGGGATCCATATAGCTTCAAGACCTGATTCAATAGCAAAATCTAATTCTTCCATCACCAATTCAGGTTCATGAAGAGGAATAACTCCAACTCCCATCAATCTTGGGTCTTCAGAACAAAAATCTGACATAGCTCGATTGTGTGCCCTAGTAGCTCCGTAACGTAATTCGGGAGTTATCTTAAGACCTTGCTTATCTACATATTTAGCCTTGCCTCTTACATCCCTGAAAGGAGTTACTACGCTATGTGTAGCAAAAACTAATTGTTTCTTAAACCCCAGCATGTCCATAGCAATGCTTCTGTCAGTACGATTAAATGCTCCGAGTGCTTGAATCTCCTTTGATTCAGCAATCAATTTATCTCCTAAGGCAATCTGCGCTTCGACGTGCTCTTTAGTATGTTTACCTCCATTGTTAACTATTTCTTCAACTTCTTCATCAGTAACGAGACTCGCTTTGTAATTAACTGGTGGTATTAAGTCTTTAAATTCCTTATCTGCATAATCGATGATGAAATTCGGAAGCTCCATCACATGGCTATCAGCATCATAAAAGTCTCGATTATCAGGGGCATAGGCCATAATTATTCTCCTAAAAAATTGATTTTATGATACCACCAATTACTTCCGTCTCTATGTATTTGTATTGATAGCTTTCCTATAAAGATAATCATTTTGTTATATTGGATTAAAACGAGGATTAAGTATGTCTAAATGGGGCAAGCAGCAAGCTAAAGAATGGTATGCCAACCAGCCCTGGTTAGTTGGTTGTAACTTTTTACCAAGCAATGCAATTAACCAACTGGAGATGTTTCAGAAAGAATCCTATGACCAAATAACCATAGAAAGAGAGGTTAAGTGGGCTAAAAATTTAGGATTCAACAGTTTAAGAATATATCTTCACGATCTTTTGTGGAAAGTAGATTCTAGAGGTTTTTGTAATCGTTTAAATGATTTATTAGCTATTTGTAGTAAGCACTCCATCAAACCTATCTTGGTCTTATTTGATGACTGCCATAGACCCTATCCAAAACTAGGCAAGCAACCTCTTCCAGTGATTGGAGTTCATAATTCAGGTTGGAAACAAAGCCCGGGAGTTGAGCTAGTGCATTTAATTCATGAAAAAAAAGCCAGTGAAGAAGAGTTCCGATTAAAGGAGTTTGTTCAAGGGATTTTGAATGAATTTTCTGAGGATCAAAGAATACTAATGTGGGATATCTACAATGAACCAGGCCAATTTGGTGTAGGAGAAAAGTCTTTGACCCTATTAGAAAAAACTTGGAAATGGGCCCGCGAAGTTAGACCCTCTCAACCCCTAACCTCATGTCTAGATGGGGCTGTGGGGAAAGAAATCATTAGCTTGAATAAGAAAAACTCAGACGTGATAACTTTCCATTGCTACGAAGGAGATAAATTAGAAAAGATTATAAAAAATCTTATAGATCTAGATCGTCCAGTTGTTTGCACTGAATATATGGCAAGAGAGCTAGGCACAACTTTTGAGTTCAGTTTACCCATTTTTAAAAACTATGGAGTGGGTTGTTACAGTTGGGGTCTTGTCGCTGGCAAGAGTCAAACTCACTTTGGTTGGCCAACCATTGCTGACCTGAAAAAACTTAAAAAAGCAGGTAAATTTTTAAAACCAGAGGACCCCATTCCAGAACCCAAACTATGGTTCCATGACATAATAAGAAAAGATGGATCAGCCTTTGACCAAAAAGAGATTGATTACATCAAAAGATTTTTAAGTGAATAAACAAACAGATTTAGAAGAATCTCAATTACAGCTAGAAATAATTCTAGCAAAGATAGCAAAGATTGAAGACGATGATGGCTTCAGTTTTTGGGGAGGTGACCACCAAGAAGTGGAGATCCTTTATGAAAAAAAGAAAGAACTTGAATCTAAAATAGAAAAACTGAAATAACTATTTAGCAGACATAATTATTCTTTAATATTATTTGATACTGTAGGGATTCTAATTAATATAGTAAAAAACATAAGGAGAATTTATGAAACCAGTTTGTTTAGTTTTAGGTGCAGGAGCAGGTATAGGAGGTACAGTAGCTACAAAATTTGCACAAGAGGGATATCACTCTTCGCTGTGTAGACGATCAGATAAAGAAGGTTTAGATCGTTTGGTAAAAAATATAGAAGATCAAGGTGGTTCTGCCAATGGTTATATTATGAATGCGATTGAAGATAACGCCATTGAAGAAGTTATTACATCCATAGAGTCAGATATAGGACCTATCGAAGTTCTTGTCTACAACCTAGGAGCTCAAACTGGCATGAAATTGCTTGATCAAACAAGTCATAAGGAATTTGAGTGGGGTTGGAGGATGGCAAGTTTTGGGCTTTTTCGAGCAGCTAAAGTTTTATGCCCTTTAATGGTGAAAAGAAAGAAGGGAACATTTTTAGTAACTTCTGCAACTGCAGCTATGAGAGGTAATATGAACCAGCATTCGCATGCAGCTGCAATGGGAGCCCGGAGAATGTTATGCCAATCCTTGAATGCTGAGTTCTCTCCTCAAGGAATTCATATTGCACATATTGTTGTTGATGGAGCTGTTGATGCCCCCGATACACTGGGAAAGATGATGGGGCCAGAAATGTATCAGAAATTTAGAGAAACTAAAGGAATGGAACACGATGGATTATTGCTTCCTGAAAAAATAGCTGATACTTATTACCATCTAGCTCAACAACACAGATCATCCTGGACTCATGAACTTGATATGAGGGCCTTTTCTGATGCAGCCTGGTGGAATAGCAATATTATGCTTGAACAGAATAGAGATTAGATCCTTATAAAGTGCACTAAATCCTAAGAGAGCAAAGAAACATTAATATGAACTCATTAGGAAAAGATTCTTTATTAACACTCTGGGCTATTCCAAAAAAAGAGGAGATTCCCTTATTTCTGAGTGCCAAACAAACCATAGATAACAAATTAGAAGGCCCGCCGTTTCCGATTCATATGACTTTAGCGAGTCAATTTGAACTTAATCTATCAAAAGTTAAAGATTTAGAAGAAAAAATGGCTAATGAAATAGAACCTATTGAGATAGTGTACAAAGGGTATGGTATGAAAGACTATTTCTTTCAGGCTTTTTATGTAAAAGTTGATCTTAATGAAAGTCTTCAAGTTACCAGATCAAAAATTTGTAACTTTTTAGAAATAGAAAATGAAGAGTTTATGCCACATTTAAGTCTTTACTATGGCAAACAAGACCCAGAAAAAAAACAATCTCTCTTAACTGAATTACCTTATATAGAGGGTAGTTTTGTAGCCGAAACTTTTTATCTAGTTTCTTTTGATCCAATAAATATAGAATGGAAAATTCTCAATAGCATCCACTTAAAGGGGAACTAAATATGTTTAATTTTAATCATTTAGAAGAAGTTGAAATGAACTACCTTCAACACTGCAAAAGAGCCTTACGCTTTTCGATACTTCTAATTTTTATGGCTTTTGCAGCCCTTATCCATGCTATTTTTCCTTTCGTATTTCATAAAACAGTAAGTAGTCTGGTTAAAGACATGAATAAGCAATTTAATAATTAATCCCATGTCTGAAATAGAAATTAATCCCGTTTCTGGTTCTATTGGTGTTGAAATAATTAATGTTGATTTATCAAAGGAATTATCTGACGGTACTTTTGCAGAGATTCAAAGTGCTTTTATTGAACATGGTTTAATCTTTTTTCGTGATCAAGAGCTAACACCAGAAGATCATTTGAGGTTTGCAAAACGTTGGGGCGAGATAAATGTCAATCGCTTTTTTGCAAAAGTTGAGGGTTACGAGCAAATTGCTGAGGTGAGAAAAGAACCCGATCAAGAGATTAATATTGGTGGTGCCTGGCACACCGATCATTCTTACGATCAAATTCCTGCTAAGGGGTCTATTTTAGTCGCTAAAGAAACACCCGAAGCAGGCGGTGACACTCTTTTTGCTAATATGTATCAAGCTTATGAAACCCTTTCTGATGGACTGAAGGGAACCCTTGAAAGCATGAACGCATGTCATTCAAGCAGACACGTTTTTGGCACCCTTACGGGCTATGCAGAGGCTTCTAATCAGCGAATAGGTAATCCTGAACAGGCTACACAAGATGCGATACACCCTGTGATCATTACGCATCCAGAAAGCAAACGCAAAGCTCTTTATGTAAACCCGGAATTCACTGTTAACTTTGAAGGCTGGACCAAAGAAGAATCTAAACCTCTTTTGGATTATCTAACCGAACACAGTACCAAATCAGAAAATATCACTCGATTTAAATGGGAACCTGGATCAATTGCCTTTTGGGATAACCGTTGTACTTGGCACTTTGCCCTAAATGATTATCCAGGTGAAAAACGCTTAATGCATCGAATTACAGTTGAAGGATCTGCACTCTGTTAACTTATGACCGACAGATTTACAAACGAGCATGTTGAAACTTGGCGAAAAGAGGGGGCTGTTGTAGTTCCTGAGTTTTTTAGCGATAAAGAAATACAGGAAGTTGCTCTGGACTTTGAAGTTATTTTCCCGGGCCGAAAGGCTGAAGCGGAGGCACTTAATAAGAAACAAAAAGGAGAAGTGGGAAATAAATTACCTTTGCAACTATCCGGAAAGGAAATGGGGAAAACCACTATGGAACAGTTTAAGAATTTTGAGAATATACCTTTTGACTGTTCTAGTTCTCTAAATCTAATTTCTGTACACCCTAGCCTGATAGAATTTGCTCGATCCGCTTTAAAAACCAAACATGTTCGACTGTATCAAGCCCAAGCCTGGGCGAAATTCACTGGCGAAGCTGACTTTGATCAGGCTTTTCATTGTGATTTTGGCAATCATACTCTTACGGTACCTTCCAAAGATGAATGCTTAAACTCAATTACGTTTATTATTTATTTCTCAGATGTTACGGAAGCCCACGGACCTACCCACTACGTCAATCGAAGCGACAGTAATAATTTTGAAGGAATGAAACGGTTTCTTAAACATCGTGAAGACCTTGAGCACCAAATAGAACTGAGAAAGTTTGAACGCAGTGCAGCAGGACCCGCAGGTACGCTCTTGGCCTACGGTATTGATGTCTTTCATCGAGGAACTAACCTTACTGAACCTGGCGGTTATCGATATGCTATGACTTCTTGTTTTAAGAAAGCTGGCAACGATGCTATAGGTTACACATCATGGCCCTGGCACTTCACTAAACCCTGGCATAACATTTTTGAGAACGCTACTGCCGATCAACTTAACTGTTTCGGCGTCCCCTTTCCTGGAGACCCTTTTTGGACCGAAGAGACATTATCTCTAGCTCAGTTAAGATATCCTAAGTGGGATATGTCAGAATACTTATAATTAAAAGATTTTATTAGGAGAAAACTATGATTTCTGAACAACAGAAACCCGTGAATTCAGGCTTTGGAGCTAAAAGTGAACCTGCAGAGGTGTTAGAGGGGATAGACCTTACGGGTAAGACCGCATTAGTTACAGGAGGATATTCTGGTATTGGAACTGAAACAAGCCGAGCCCTAGTGGAAGCTGGGTGTGAAGTCTACGCTCCTGCTAGAAGAACTGATGTTGCTCTAAAGGAGCTTGAGGGCATAGTTCCGGCTGAAAATATTGTTGAAATAGATTTAGCCAACCCCAAATCAGTACAAAATTTTGTGGATGATTTCTCCAGCCATGTTAATAAACTTGATATTCTCATTAATAATGCAGGTGTTATGGCTTGCCCTGAAATGCGAACTCCGGAAGGATGGGAATTACAATTTGCGGTTAACCAAATAGGTCATTTTGTTCTGACCAAAGGATTGTTACCTCTAATGCAGGCAGCAGATGGTTCACGCTTGGTAACCCTGTCATCTACAGGCCATAAAATCTCAGGTATTCGTTGGGATGATATTCATTTTAACGACTCGGAATATGAGAAGTGGGCTGCTT
Source organism: uncultured Gammaproteobacteria bacterium (assembly GCA_964614345.1). Taxonomy (GTDB): domain Bacteria; phylum Pseudomonadota; class Gammaproteobacteria; order Magnimaribacterales; family Magnimaribacteraceae; genus AEGEAN-183. The sequence goes on from CAZTLP010000002.1 coordinate 12,169, forward strand.
ATGGCCAATCTAAAACGGCTGCTAGCCTATTGGCAATCGAAGTGGATAAACGTATGAAAGATAGTGGCATCAGAGCTTTTGGAGTACACCCGGGTGGCATCATGACTCCCTTACAAAGACACTTAGAGCAAGAAGAAATGGTTGCTCTAGGTTGGATGGATAAAGATGGGCAACCGACTGAACGCGTAGCTAAAATGTTCAAAACTCCTACCCAAGGAGCTTCCACCAGCCTGTGGGCTGCTACCAGTCCTCAACTTAATGACATTGGTGGAGTCTATTGTGAAAATTGTGAGGTGGCTGCTCCTACGGACGATGGTGAAAATGCTCGTTTTATTGGGGTCAATGACTGGGCTGTCGATTCGGAAGAAGCGAGTCGTTTGTGGGATGAAACCGAGCGTATGCTCAGTTAACTCCTTCGACTAGAACCACTAGCCTGTCGGCTGCTTTTTCCTGGACTGTATAAGCGGCTTGATACTCTTCAGATTGGTAACAAGCTTTAGCTTGTTCTAGATTATTGAATTCAACTAGAACTGTCCTTTCATACCCCTCACCTTCAACTTCTACTTGCTCCCCTCCTCTAACTAGAAACCTGCCTCCGTATTTTTCTATTGCGGGACCAGCTAACTCGATATATTTACCATACACTTCGGTATCTTTTACATGACACCGAACCATCCAATATGCACTCATAGGGAATTTAATTAACCCTTTTCTTTAGTGTAAGTTTGCTTGTAACTTTTGGGGCTTGAAGAGCATTCAAAACTTCAAAATCTAACTGCAATAAATTGAGTCTATTAATCGTCTTAACCCCAAGATACTTAGTTCCTTGAGCTGGAACTTCAACTAGATCTTCACTATTTGTAAATGTGAAATCTGATTTATTCTTTAAAAGAAATAAGACATCTGAATTATTTTTTATACTTACGGATAAGATTTGGGTCCTATTATCATAGCTTGCAGATTCGATCGTTAAGCTAGCTTCTAAAAGAGGCTGTAGATTTCTTTTAAGTCCAAACAATGTGTTTTTGAACCAAATTACTGTTCGTCTGTCTTTCAATGCTTCCTTAACTGAATTTTCTCTCTTCGTATTAGCAAAAACTAAAGTCACAGGTCTGTGTCCTCCCAAATGAGGCTTATAATCCCAATCTATCAAGTTGTGTACATCTGAAGTTCCTATAACAGCCAAATTGTTATCTATCGCAATCTGAAAAGCTTCTTCAGAATAGCCTTCTCCATTAACTACTTCTATCCCATGCAAAAGTCCTTTTTCAATTAGGTCTTTATGCATTGGCATAAGTTCTGCAATGCCATCAGATTTCTGAGAACCCCACATAGGGTGATTCCAAAATACAAAAGCGTCTTGATCATTAGCTGCCTGAATGGCCTTTTCTGGAGGCCACATTGAAGCCAATGCAAAATAGTCTACAACTTTGCGGTCTCGACCTCTTAATTCATCAAGTCTTTTTTCTAATTCCGCTTGGGCTTCCTCTTCTTTACTTGGGTCTACGTTAATTAATTTATTAGCATCTTTTATAAATACCGCATTGATATGGCCAGGAGGCATATTTCGAGTAATCTCAGATCCATTAATAATTAAAATATCACTCTTACCTGCTGCAGCCTTGGCTTCAATAAATGACTTATTTCGATCCGGATTAGGTAGGTCTTCTCTGTGTGGCTGATACTCTAAATGTTCTGTTACTGCTAAAACATCGAGACCATCACGCAAAGCCTCACCTACTCTAATATTGGGCCAAACATGGCCATCTGAAAATACAGAATGTGTATGTAAGTCAGTTACTAAAGTTTTGTATTGTTTGGTATCAGGAAAGTTGATAGCACGATTACTTGTTTCATCACTTGGGATAGATCCTGCTGAACCGTGTGAGTAAATATTTAAACTAAAAAAGAGAATAAGAAGAAAGGTTATTAAGTTGGTCATACTGGTTTTAGAATTTGTAAATAAAAATATAGTATATCAGTGTGAATTCTTGGTTGCTTAATCGAAACTTCTGCTTTCACATTAGTAGATTACCCAAAGCGAAGTGGGAATTACAATAGCCCAAATTAAAACTGCAAGAGTCAAAGGTTTTATAGTAATTTCTTGAATAGCAGATTTATCTATCTGGGTACCTATACAAAAAAGACCTGTTAACAAACAAATTTTATTAATATTTTTAAATACAAGATTAATTTCTTCAGGAGGACTTAATAAAGAATTTAAAGTCACTGCTAATAGGAAAAATACAATGAAGATAGGAAAACCCAGTCCATCCCTTTTTTCTCTAAAATACCAGGCTGAGAATAAAACCAAAGGGACGATCCATAAGGTTCTACCTAATTTTAATGTTGCTGCTACTTCTATAGACCTCTCTCCTAATACAGAAGCTGCTCCTATCACTGAAGCCGTGTCATGAATAGCCAGAGCAACCCAAGAACCAAATTGGTCTTCAGTCAATCCTACCCATGATCCAAATAAAGGAAAAATAATTACTGCTAGGCCATTTAAGATAAAAATTATTGATAGAGCGGGGAGTAGTTCTTCAGGCTTAGCTTTGATTACAGGGGCAACGGAAGCCATTGCTGTTCCTCCACATATTGCTGTTCCGGAAGCTAGTAAATAAGACTGTCTTTTAGTTACACCAATCAACTTTCCTAAAAAGATAACTAATATAAAAGTACCTAAAACGAAACCAGAAACCCAAGGTAAATAGTCCTTACTTATTGTAGCTACTTGAGAAACACTGATACTGCCTCCCAGAAATACAATACCGGTCTGCAATATTTTAGTTCCATACTTCTTAGTAAAAAAATCATCAGGGATTGAAATTACATAGGTTAGTAATATTCCTAAGATCAGTGCTAAGGCAGCGTGATTTAACCAAAGAGCAGCCGCCAAAAAAATTAAAGTTAGTATATAAGGCATTTTATTTGGTGGGCCCGGGAGGACTCGAACCTCCGACCAATGGATTATGAGTCCACTGCTCTAACCAACTGAGCTACAGGCCCAATAAAACAATTTAACTATGTGTAGATGGTAACTGCAACGAGTTAATCGTCAAGAAAACCTCTTAAATGAGAAGAACGAGTTGGATGTCTTAACTTTCTTAATGCTTTGGCTTCAATCTGACGAATCCGTTCACGTGTTACATCAAACTGTTTACCCACTTCTTCAAGTGTGTGGTCTGTGTTCATACCTATACCAAATCTCATTCTTAGGACTTTCGCTTCTCGAGCAGTCAAGCTACCTAAAATATCATCAGTGGCTTCTGTTAAGTTGTCTTCCGTAGCCGCTTCATCAGGAGAAGCAATCGCTGTGTCTTCGATGAAATCTCCCAAGGTCGTGTCTTCTTCATCTCCTATTGGGGTCTCAGTAGAGATAGGTTCCTTGGCAATCTTAAGAACTCTGCGAATCTTGTCTTCAGGAAGCTCCATGCGCTCACCGAGTTCTTCAGGAGTGGGCTCTCTACCCATTTCTTGAACCATCTGTCTAGAAACTCTATTGAGTTTGTTGATAGTTTCAATCATATGTACTGGGATACGAATTGTTCTAGCCTGATCTGCAATTGATCGAGTAATTGCCTGTCTGATCCACCAGGTAGCATAGGTGGAGAATTTATAACCTCTTCTATACTCAAATTTATCAACCGCTTTCATTAAGCCAATATTACCTTCCTGAATTAAGTCCAAAAACTGTAGTCCTCGATTGGTATATTTCTTGGCTATCGAAATAACTAACCTTAAATTGGCTTCAACCATATCTTTTTTTGCCCTTCTTATTTTGGCTTCACCAATAGACATTTTTCGATTGATATCTTTTATGCGTGGAATATCTAAACCAATTATTTTTTCTAGCTTAGCTAATTTATTATGTTGTCTTGTAACCTCATCGATATTTTCTTTAATTGCCTTAGCCCAAGGTTTTCTCATTTTAGATATTTTTATACCCCAGTCAGGATTGGCTTCGTTTCCAGGGTAGTTTTGTATAAATTCCTTTCTAGGCATCTTTGCTACTTTTACAAATATTCTATAAACCTCTCTCTCACTATCCCTTATGATTCCTAAAGCATCCCTTGCTGGTCTAGCTATGCTTTCAAATTGGGTTGGAGCCAATTTAATAAACTTAAATACCTCAGCTAGCTTTTGTTGTTCTTCAAGCGCCTTTTTAGTGGTCCTAGATTTTGAGCAAGCTTTCTCTACTTTATTGAACTGTCTTTTAAGGGAACCAAAGCGTTTCTTTACTTCTGCAGGATCTGGTCCTGTCGGTTGTTCATCTTCATCTTCACCTTTCTCTTTCCTTTGCGCGGCTTGAACGATTGCCGGTGGTGGTATTTCATCATCTATGTCCATGAAACCAACCATCACCTCTGTCAGCCTTTTTTCTTCTTTTAATACTTCTTGGTAGTCGTCCAAAATCTTATCAACGATTCCAGGATAGAAACAACAAGCTGACAATAACTCTCTATAGCCTTCTTCTATGCGTTTGGCTATGGCGATCTCTCCTTCTCTAGTGAGTAGATCTACAGTACCCATCTCCCTCATATAAAGCCTGACTGGATCGGTTGTCCTTCCTATTTCTGATTCAACAGTAGTTAGAGTGGTTCTAGTATCTGGTACTGTTTCAGGAGCTGCACCTTCATCGGCTTCACTTTGAGCTCTTTCTTGAACTTCTACCCCTATATCTATCAACATCTGTATGGTTTCTTCAACCTGATCGGGATCAGAGATGTCTTCAGGTAACATCGCGTTTATTTCTTCATAGGTAAGAAAGCCTTGTTCCTTACCCTTATCAACTAGTTCTCTTAAACCAGAGTTCTCGAGATCTTCCTCGCTAAATATTGCGACTTCTTGTTCTTCTGAGGTTTCTTCGACTTCTAACTCGATGTCTTTTTTAGATTTTTTTGCCATACTCAATTAAAAAGGGTGGGGAATTATAGTGTTTTTAAGTCCAAATCCCAATATTGATGCTAATTTTTATTTTTCAATTGCTAAGATTAATTTTGACTTAACTTCCTTAAAAGCACTTTGTCTTCATCATTTAATTTATCTAGGTTAGATAATAGATGCTGTTGCAGTTCAAAAGTTTCATCCTCTGATAACTTTTCTTTAGTTTGCTGTTCCTTTAATTCTTTGATTCTTACTATTGGATTGGACTTCTTCATAGCATCGAGACAGTCATGAAAATAAGCTACTGAGTTCTTCTCTTCTAGGAGTGGAGTACCTGATAATAAACTACCAATAAAAGAAGCTGAATCTGTGTCTAGCGAACTTAAGAGATCAGCTACCTGTCCATTCGGAGAGTTCTTAAAATACTCAATAACCTGTAACAATAAATTTGCTTCAGGTCTGGAAAGATCTTTTATCCACTCAATAGAATCTACTTCAGAAATAAGCTCTGGATAAGTTACTACTGAAGCCAAGGCTTTTGCTATGATCCCACTAGGCTCAAAGGGTTTTTCTTCTTTGTCTTTTTGGCCACTTGAAATAAATTTAGATTCCTTCTTCTTTCTTGTGGCTATTGATTGAGAATTCTCCTGAATATCCTGTTTACTTAATCCGGTAACACTCGAAACCTCAGCCTCTAATAATTTTTTTATGGAGCTTTCTGGCATGGATCTTAAAAGTTCAGTTGCTTTAGAAGCTAATGAAGCTTTTTTTTCTAAAGAACCTGTACCAATAGCTAAAGTTAGTCTTTCTATAAAATATTCTGACAATAGTAAGGATTCTTCAAGCCTGCTTTCGAAGTCTTGCTTACTTTCTTTTTCTAATAAACTCGCTGGATCTTCGCCTTCAGGTAGAAAAAGAAATTTTATTTCTGCTCCGTCATTAACCACTGGTAAAACATTTTTGAGCGCTCCCCATGCTGCTCCTCGTCCTGCATCATCTCCATCAAAACAAAAAATAACTTCATTCACTAACTGAAGTAGAACTTGTGTGTGAAAACGATTGGTAGCTATGCCTAAGGTGGCAACAGAATTATTTATGCCATTCTCTGACATTGCAATAACATCCATATAGCCCTCAACTACATAAATTCTTGTTAAGTTCTTTCGGTCGTGTAAGGCTTCATGGAGACCGTAAAGTTCCTTACCTTTTTGAAACACTGGAGTATCCCCAGTATTTAAATACTTGGGTTGATCTTCTGGATTCATTACTCTACCACCGAAGCCAACTACCCTGCCCTTTCTGTCTTTTATTGGAAACATTAATCGATCTCTAAATAAATCATAGGATTCTTTACCTTTATTCTTTTTAGAGAGACCTGCTTTTATTTGAAGTTCTTCCGAAAAACCTTTACTAGATAAATGAGAGGACAAAGCATTCCAAGATTTAGGAGCATAACCAACATTGAATTTTCTACATGTACTACCTGAAATGTGCCTGTCATCCTTAATGTAGCTCTGAACCTTTTTTGCTATAGCTGAATCTGCAAGAGAATCTTCAAAGAAACTGGAAGCACTAGCTAGAACTTTGAATAATGGTTCTCTATCTTCTTGTTTTTTTGAAGACTGTTCGTAGGGAACTTCTAGAGCAGCACGAGAAGCTAAGGCCTCTACTGATTCAACAAACCCCAAGCCTTCAAAGGATTCTAGAAAACCAATGACATTTCCTGTAGCCCTGCACTTAAAACAATAATAAAACTGCTTCTGCGAACTAACACTAAAAGATGGGTTACTGCCATCATCACAAAAGGGGCAGAGTCCCCAGTGATCTTTACCTTTCTTTTTTAATGGAACATAACTGTCAACTAAAGTGACTATGTCTGTCATGTCAACTATTTCTCTTATGAAGGCTGGTGGTATGGATCCAGACATTTATCTATTCTCTGAAAACCAGCTTTCTAAAATGATTTGTGCTGCAATTTGATGAGTGTCTCTGCCTGAAGATATAGAGTTATCTTCTTCAGTCTTTAATCTATCTTTAGCTTCTCTAGTGGTAAGTCTTTCATCCATTAATTCAACAGGAATGTTATACCTTTTATTTATTAAATTAGAAAATTTATCGCTCTTTTTTTTTATTTCACTATCGGATCCATCCATATTTAAGGGGTTGCCCACAATAAGGAGTTTAGGATTCCATTCTTTAACAAGAGGGTCTAATTGATTCCAATTTGGTTCCCCATTTTTTGCTTCAAGGGAAAAGAAGGTTTGAGCTGTTTTTGTGATTTCCTGACCTATTGCTACACCAATGTGTTTCAAGCCAAAATCAAAAGCCAGTATTACTTTGGTGTCCAAGTTCATTAAGTTAACTTTGTTTCTAAGCAATCTAAAAAATTAGAGGCAACATCTATGTCACAGAGGTTTTTATATTCTCTGAAACAGGTAGGACTTGTTACATTAACTTCAGTTAAATAATCTCCTATAACGTCTAACCCCACCAGGGTCAGACCTAGCTCTTTAAGATGAGGCCCCACTTGATCACAAATCCATTTATCTTGGGTGGTTAACGATCTTGCTACAGCGGAAGCTCCTGCAGCTAAATTCCCTCTCAACTCACCTTCGGCTGGAACTCTGGCTATAGCACCCTCCATAGGTACTCCGTCTATAAGTAATATTCTTTTATCTCCTTCAACTATTTCAGGTATGTATTTTTGAATCATAACTTTGGTCTCGCCATTTTCAGTGATGTTTTCTAGTATTACAGCTATGTTGGGATCCAAGCTTCTCACTCTAAAAATGGAAGCCCCTCCCATTCCATCGAGCGGTTTAACAACTGTATCAAGATGCTCTTTGATGAATTCTTTTAACAAACTTTGATTACTCGTTACTAAGAATGGCGTACAACACTGCGGAAATTCAGTAGCAAAAACCTTTTCATTACAATCTCTTAGGCTTTGAGGTTTATTGACTACAATCACCCCTTTCCTTTCAGCAGCCTCCAAGACATAAGTGTTATAAATATAATTGGCATCAAACGGTGGATCTTGCCTCATAACTATCATGTCTAGATCAGATAAAAGCATTTCAGAAGTAGTTGAAAGCTCAAACCAGTTCTCAGAATCATCTCTTACTTTTATTTCTTGGGTTAAAGCGTAAGCACCATCCTCCTTTAAGAATAGAGAGCTTGGTTCCATGTAGATAAGATTATGATTTCTAGATTGAGCTTCTATAAGAATAGATAAAGTGCTGTCCTTTTTAAAATTTATGGAACCGATGGGATCCATTACTACACCAAATTTCATATAACACCTGTAAACATACTAATCTTACTTCAACCCGAACTAAAACTCTTCACACATTGTCCTAATGGCACTGATTGCTGCTATAACAGCTGTATCTGCTCTTAAAATCCTTTCTCCTAATTGAACCGGTAAGAAATCTTTTTCTTTAAGTAAGGCCACTTCATTGTCAGTAAAATCACCTTCTGGTCCTACAACTATTGCCACTGATTCAGTAAATTTCAAAGACGATAATTTTGTTTTTGAATTGGGATAAAGAACAATTTTATTTTTAGCTTCGACAGTCTCAATCCATTCTTCCAGTGTTTGTATTTTGTTAATTTCAGGTAACCAGTTCTCACCACATTGCTGGCAGGCATGTTTAGCTATTGAGTGCCACCGTTCTTTTCTTGACTGAATTTTGTTGGGATTCAGTTTTACTACCGTTCTCTCGGTATAAAGAGGAGAAATAGAATTGACTCCCAACTCTGTAGCTTTTTGGATTGAATGACTAAAGGGTTCTGATTTAATTAAAGATTGTCCTAAATGAATCTTGATCCCTTTTCTCTCCGAAGAAGATTCAACCTTAATCAATTTAACTTTAACCAGTTTTTTTTCTAGGGAGACTATTTCAGCTTTAAACGAAGTGCCCCTCCCATCAAACAATTCGACCAGAGCATCTTCCTTCTTCCTCAAAACTTTAATCAAGTGATTAGAGGACTCTTGGTCTAATGTTAGGGTTTTATTTATCTTTAACTTCTGACCAGAATATATTCTTGTATAGTTCATCATTGCACTAAAGTTTAGAGGGTATTATTACACTGATCTTATAAAGGAAGTTATGTATGACAAACAATAAACCAGTCACTATTTATTTAATTCGCCACGGAGAGGCTAATGCAGCTTGGGATGAAGACCCCGATCCTGGACTCAGTGAAAAAGGGAAACTACAATCTGAAGAATTAAAAAAAGATTTAACTCATGATCTTTCTTCAAGTTTCGATGCTATATCTAGTCCGCTCTTAAGGGCACAAGAAACTGCAAAACCTCTAAAAGAATCATTAGGGTTTGACCTAAACATTAATGATACTTTTGCAGAAATACCCTCTCCAGGTATACCTTTATCCGAAAGGAGAGATTGGTTAAGGGGGATCTTTAATGCGAAGGTTAAAGAACTAGAAGAACCGCAATTTCTTTGGAGGAATTCTATTATTGAATCGTTAAAAATGCTTAAAAAAGATACGATCATCTTTAGTCACTTCATGGTCATAAATTGTGTTGTTGGATGGATTAAAAATTCTGAAAAATTTGTTTCTTTTCATCCTGATAATTGTTCTGTTACAAAAATTAGAAAAGAAAAAGACGAATTTAAAATTCTAACAACAGGAAGAGATTTTACTACCACTGTTCAATAAAAAAATAAAGCTTTCTTAGTTAATTATTTTTCTTGAAAGTCGTGTATAGGTGAGTATGATTTATCTCCCATTTAATTAAAACTGCACTGACCAAAATTTAGACTCACATGCCTTCCAAAAAAAAGAAAAAATTTAACGGCGAAGGAAAAAGACTAAGCGTTCAAGTTGCCAAGAGCATGCAAAAATACTTTAGAGAGTTAGATGGTGAGAAAGCAACCAACATTTATCATATGGTTCTAAAAGAGGTTGAACAACCACTGTTAGAAACAGTCATGAAAGAGTGCAATGGAAATCAAACTTTAGCCAGCCAAGTTCTCGGTCTAAACAGAGGGACTCTGCGTACTAAATTAAAAGATTACAATTTAATTTAGGCATATAAGTCTAAATGGCAGAAACTACTGCACCCATACAAAGAGCCTTAATTAGTGTTTCCAACAAATCTGGATTGGTAGACTTCTGTCGATCTCTCTCTGAAGAGTTCAATGTTGAGATTATTTCAACTGGAGGAACTCTAAAGGTTTTAGTGGACGCTGGTATTAGTGCTATAGAAATCAGCCAATTTACAAACTTTCCTGAAATGATGGATGGTCGAGTAAAAACCCTTCATCCTAGAGTGCATGGCGGAATCTTAGCTCGTAGAGAGCAGGATCAGGAAATTATGAAAGAAAATAATATTTTGGCCATAGATCTAGTGGTAGTAAATCTCTACCCATTTAAGGAAACCATTTCAAAAGCAGATGTTTCGCTAGAAGAAGCAATTGAAAATATAGATATAGGTGGACCCAGCATGGTTCGATCAGCAGCAAAAAATAATAAATATGTAGGAGTAGTCGTCGAACCCGATGACTACACACTTATCCTTAAAGAGATGGAAAGTAATGGAGGTTCCCTTTCTCAAGAGATGCGGAGCTCTTTGGCCACTAAAGCATTCAACCATACTGCCAATTATGACACTGTCATTTCAGCTTATTTGTCTTCAGTAACTGAAGAGGATTTTCCCAATCGTATGTTTGCTAAATTTCAAAAGAAAGAAGTTATGCGATACGGGGAAAACCCACATCAGAAGGCAGCCTTTTATGTTGATGAGACCCAACAAGGTAATGGTTTAGGTAACGCCATCCAGCTTCAAGGTAAACAGCTTTCATATAACAATATTGCAGATACCGATGCGGCCCTTGAATGTGTTAAGAGTTTTGAAGAACCGTCTTGTGTAATTATTAAACATGCCAATCCGTGTGGTGTGGCCACTGATGTTGATATTACTGAAGCTTATCAAAAAGCTTTTGAGGCTGATTCAACATCAGCTTTTGGAGGGATCATTGCATTAAACCGAAAATTAGAAGAAAAAACTGCCCAGCAAATAATTGATAATCAATTTGTTGAAGTGATTATTGCACCGGGAGTTTCCGCTTCAGCTCAAAAAATTCTAAATACTAAAGAAAATATAAGAGTCCTAGAAATGGAAAGTATGGATAAGTTTTCGTCTGGTTTTAAGTTTCTAAGCGTGACCGATGGGCTTCTGATTCAAGAGATAGATAATGGTTCTATCTCAGCTAAAGATTTAAAAATAGTATCCTCTCGAGGACCGACTGAGGAGGAAGTTCAAGATTGTTTATTTGCCTGGAAGGTTTGTAAGTTTGTAAAATCCAATGCCATTGTTTATGCAAAAAATAATCAAACTGTTGGTATAGGAGCAGGACAAATGAGCCGTATAGATAGCGCTCAAATAGCAGCTTCGAAAGCAAAAGAAAGTGGATTTAAAACTAAAGGGTGTGTAATGGCTTCCGATGCCTTTTTCCCATTCAGAGATGGAATAGATGTGGCAGCATCCATGGGTATAAGTTCAATTATTCAACCAGGAGGATCTATCAGAGATGATGAAATTATTGAAGCAGCCAATGAAGCTAATATGGCAATGATTTTTACTGGGATGAGGCATTTTCGTCACTAACCATGAAGGTCTTAATTGTCGGCAGTGGAGGAAGAGAACACGCACTGGCATGGAAGGCAAAGCTCAGTCAATTAGTTGATGTCGTTTACGTAGCGCCCGGCAATGGAGGTACAGCAAATGAAGCTGGTGTTACCAATGTAGAAATTGCAGCTGATGATATAGATGGACTTGCAGATTTTGCTCAAGTTAATGAAATAGATCTAACTATCGTAGGTCCTGAGGTTCCGCTAGTAGTCGGCATAACCGATAAATTTGAATCGCTAAATCTAAATTGCTTTGGTCCTTCTAAGAAGGCTGCTCAGTTAGAAGGGTCAAAAGAATTTATGAAAAGCTTCCTAATAAGACATGAAATACCAACGGCAATCTACGAATCCTTTACCGAACTAGAAACAGCTTTAGAATATTTAAAAAATTCATCAATCCCCGTTGTTATCAAAGCCGATGGGCTGGCTGCAGGAAAAGGAGTTACAGTGGCGCAAAGTTATGATGAGGCAGAAAAGGCCATTAGGGCTTGTCTTGAAGAAAATACTTTTGGTGACGCTGGCAATAAAGTAATAGTTGAAGAATTTCTTGAAGGTGAAGAGGCAAGTTTTATAGTTTTGACCGACGGCAAGACTATTCTTCCTTTAGCGTCTTCTCAAGATCATAAGACCAGAGACAATGAAGACAAAGGTCCGAACACTGGGGGTATGGGAGCTTACTCACCAGCTCCTGTTGTAACAAATGAAATTCATGAGAAGATCATGCGAGAAGTTATAACACCAACCATTGAGGGTCTGACTAAGGAAGGAATAAATTATTGTGGTTTTCTTTATGCAGGAGTAATGATAGATAACCAGCAGAACATAAAGGTGTTGGAATTTAACTGCCGGTTTGGAGATCCAGAAACACAACCAATTTTAATGAGATTGGAATCTGATCTTGTTGAGCTATGTTATCAAGCGAGCAAAAGAGAATTACAACAAATACAACTGCAATGGAATCCAAAAGTTTCTTTAGGTGTAGTTATGGCTGCCGGTGGCTATCCTTATGATTACGAAAAAGGATATACCATTCAAGGCCTGCCGCATGAGACTGAAAACCTTAAGGTATTCCATGCTGGTACGAAGGTTAAGAATGATCTTGTCAAGACTAATGGGGGGAGAGTACTCTGTGTTACTGCATTAGGAGAAAACACTACTGAAGCACAACTTAATGCTTATAATTGTGTCGAACAAATTAAGTGGAAGAACTGTTTTTATAGGACAGATATAGGTTACCGGGCTATAGAGAGAGAATCATGAAGAATTTTTTAGATGACTTGATTATTGAACTAGACAGAGGAATACAATCGTCTTTTTCAAATGTACAGGAACATCAAAGAAATTACCCAGCTGAATCCACTCAAGAAGTTGAACTCAATGAATTTGAAAAAAATCACTCTGCTGGCTTAATGAGAGTTAATCATTCAGGAGAGGTTTGTGCTCAAGCCCTCTACCTTGGCCAAAGCTTGACAGCTGAATTTAAAGAAACTCGGGATCAAATGAAGCAGGCAGCTGAGGAAGAGATGGACCACTTAGCCTGGTGTAATCGACGCCTTGATGAATTAGGAGATAGTCCTAGTGTTCTCAACCCTCTTTGGTACTTTATGTCATTCTCAATAGGTGCGCTAACTGGCTTGGCTGGAGACAAATGGAGTTTAGGTTTTGTGGAAGAAACAGAAAAACAGGTGGTGAATCATTTAGATTCTCATCTTGATAAAGTCTCAGACAAAGACATCAAAACAAAAACCGTCATAAGAAAAATGAGAGAAGACGAAGATAACCATGCAAAACAGGCAAAAAAATCTGGAGCAAGTGAATTACCAGATGAAGTTAAAGCCGGAATGTCTTGGATAGCTAGATTAATGACATCTACAAGTTATTACATCTAATGGTGAAATTTAAATTAAATTTATTGCTAAATTGTTTTACATAAGTATAGTGCGTCTCGCAGTATCACTGCATTCGTTTAATTAGGAAAAAATATATGAATTTGTACGTAGGAAATCTTCCGTGGAGTTGCACGGAGGAAGAGCTGGAAGCTCATTTTGCACAGTGCGGTCCTGTTAAGGCCGTTAGAATAATTACTGAAGGTAGATCAGGCCGCTCAAAAGGGTTTGGTTTCGTCGAAATGGAATCCTCTGATGGAGGACAGTCCGCAATAGACACTCTTAACGGTAAAGATTTCGGTGGAAGAGAGCTAAGAGTAGATACGGCTACGGAAAGAAGTTAATAAATCTTCTTTTACCGATTAAAGTCTCACTCGTCTTCGACCACAACAGCAGTCCCTATAACCAATAACTCAGCGGCTCCTTGTGAGATCACTGACGTGGTTGTAGAAACACTTATTATGGCATTGGCTCCTATTTGCTCTGCATCTTGGACCATGCGATCTATGGCCTGTTCTCTACTCTCTGCCATAAGTTTTGTATATTCCTGAATTTCTCCTCCAACAATATTCTTGAATACTGCCAGAATATCTTTGCCAATATGCCTTGCTCTTATCGTATTACCTTTTACTAAACCTAAAGTTTTAACTATTTTCTTTCCTGGTATATCAGGACTCGATACAACCAACATATCTATATCTCCACATCTTTATAGGGATCATCTTTAGATTCTTTATAACGTTGCCGCATTGCTGAAATAAGTAAAATCAGTATTCCCAACCAAAGAACTAAAATCGATATTGTGAACACTAAAGACTCTGATTCAAGAATCCCTCTATAGATCCCAAACACTGTTAAAAGGAGCCAACCACCTATCAGAGCAACAATTCCAAAATTTTTCACATCCAAGATTATCTAGTTAAAAAAGAGATTCTTCAACTCCTTTCCAGGATCTTCTGCCCTCATAAATGCCTCACCAACTAGGAATGCATTGACACCTGATGACATTATTTTTTTAACATCTTCAGAAGATTTAATACCACTTTCTGACACAGTAAGGATTTCTCTGGGTATTTCTTCAACCAATCTTTCAGTTGTTTCTAAATTAACTTCAAATGTTTCAAGGTTCCGGTTATTTATTCCAATCAAGTTAGGGTTTATTTCTAAAGCTGTTTCTACTTCCTCTTCGTCATGAACTTCAATTAAAACTTCGAGATTTAGATCTGAAGCAAGTTGACTAAACTCTTGCAGTTGGTTTTTTGATAAAGCAGCCACTATTAATAATATGCAATCTGCCCCTTTAAGCAGACTTTCATAAATTTGATATTCATCAACAATAAAATCTTTCCTTAATACCGGCAGATCAACTGTCTCTTTTACTATTGAGATATGTTCTAAAGAACCTTTAAAAAAAGGTTCATCAGTTAGAATACTTAAACAGGCAGCCTTAGCTTCTAGATATTGTTTAGCTAACTCTGAGGGGTTGTAATTTTCTCTTATCAGTCCTTGGCTTGGAGAAGCTTTCTTCATTTCAGCTATAACTGCCACACGATGAGATTCTATTGAGGTCCTCAAAGATTCTGCAAAACATCCTTTAGATAAAAGAAGCTCAGATGATGTAGAAGTTTCAAGTAATGGAGATGTCTTTTTTTTCTCTTCGACAGAAGCCTTTGTAACTTTTAGTATCTCGTCTAGGTAAGTGCTTTTCATTTAAACTTTTACAAAGACTGACTGTACTCAACAAGTTCATCAAGTTTTTTTAAACCACGGCCTTCACTAATATTATGTAAAGACATATCAATTCCTTCTTTCAAACTTCCAGCCAAACCCGCTACATAAAGGGCTGCTCCAGAAGTCATAGCTACCATTTGAGTGGCTGCTTGATTTTCCCCTCTTAAAGCTTCTTTAGCAATCTGCAAGCTTTCTTCGGGTGAGCTTACTTTGAGATTTTCTATCGGTAATATCTTTAATCCAAAATCTTCAGGTGAAATGGAATACTCATTTATTTCTCCGCCTCGTAACTCAGCAATGGAGGTTGAGGAGGCAGAACTAATTTCATCTAGGCCATCTTCTGAATGTAAAACTAATACATTCTCGCTGCCCAATTCTTTCAACACTTCGGCTAAAGGTCTAATCCATTTAGAATCAAAAACACCCAATACTTGATTTAAAGCTCCAGCAGGATTCGTTAATGGACCCAATAAGTTAAATATGGTTTTTATTCCAAGTTCTTTTCTTGGGCCAATCGCATATTTCATTGCGCTATGGTGAGCAGGTGCAAACATAAATCCTAAACCCACTTTTTCAATACAATCTTTTACTTGTTCAGGATTAAGATCTAAAGACACTCCAGCAACTTCTAGAAGATCCGCACTACCACTCTTTCTGGTAGCACTACGATTTCCATGTTTTGCAACTTTTGCTCCACAAGAACTGGCTACAAATGCTGCTGTAGTTGATACATTAAAAATACCTGATCCAACACCACCAGTTCCACAAGTATCTACAAGATGTTTTGTATTAACAGGTACTTTTGTTGAAAGTGATCGCATGACTTCAGCTGATCCAATTACCTCTTCTACAGATTCTCCTTTAGAACTAAGAGACAACAAGAAACTTTTAATCTGATTTTCAGAAGCTAATCCCGTTAAAATTTGATTCATAACTGAAGAAATCTCCTTTCTAGACAAGTTTTGACCAAAATTAATTTTTTTTATGCCGTCTTCAATTTTCATTAATAATTAGTAACTTAAAAAGTTTCTTAATATTTCCATTCCCTGCTCAGTTGCAATTGATTCAGGGTGAAATTGCAGTCCAAATAATGGTAATTTTTCATGTTGAATTGCCATTATCGTTTTATTTTCTGTCCAGGCAGTAATATGAAAATCCTTATCTAGAGTCTTTTCTTCAATTATTAATGAATGATATCTAGTGGCTTTAAAGGAATTTTCGACGCCTTTAAACAATCCTGACCCATCATGAATAATTTCTGAGAGCTTTCCATGCATAATTTTATTTGCCCCGATTATATTTGCTCCAAAAGCAGCTCCTAAGCATTGATGGCCTAAACAGACTCCCAAAATTGGAAGTTTATCTTTAAATTTTTTTATTAAATCGACTGAAATACCAGCTTCTTTAGGTGTACAAGGCCCCGGGGAGATAACTATATATTCTGGACTTTTCTTCTCTATATCATCTAAAGAAATTAGATCATTACGATGCACTTCTACTTCTTGTCCCAATTGATAGAAATACTGAACTAGGTTGTAAGTGAAAGAATCGTAGTTATCAATCATTAATAACATAAATTAACCTTTCAACTTTTGTTGGACCATTTCAACGGCTTTAAAAATTGCCCTACCCTTATTTAAAGACTCCTTCCACTCTAGTTCAGGATCTGAGTCTGCCACGAAACCTCCCCCGGCTTGAATGTATAAAACTTCATCTTTAATTATTGCTGTCCTAATTGTTATTGCCATATCCATATTCCCTTGCCAAGAAAAATATCCTATTGCGCCACCATAGATACCTCTTTTTACTGGTTCAAATTCATCTATTATCTCCATTGCTCTTATTTTGGGAGCACCTGAAAGGGTACCAGCTGGAAAAGTAGCTCTAAAAACATCCATTGATTTAAGTCCCTTTCTTAATTTGGCCCTAACATTAGAGACCATGTGCATTACATGACTGTATCTTTCAATTCCAAACCTCTGCGTTACTTCAACAGTTCCTGGTTCTGCTATCCTGCCAATGTCATTCCTTCCTAAATCAATTAACATAAGATGCTCAGCTATCTCCTTAGGATCATTAACCATATCTTCTTCCATCGCAATATCATCCATATCATCTTTTCCTCTCCTTCTAGTTCCTGCTATAGGCCTAACAGTTACTTCTCCGTTTTCTAATCTAGCTAAAATTTCAGGAGAAGAACCCACAATATGAAATTCTTCTAGGTTTAAATAATAGAGATATGGAGAGGGGTTCAGATGACGTATTGAGCGATATAACTCAACAGGATCTGAGGTAAAGGGTACTGACATCCTTTGAGAACAAACAACCTGCATTACATCTCCTGCTCTTATATATTCTTTAATCTTTTCCACTGATTCTTTAAACTCTTTTTCACCAAATCCTGAAACAAAATCTTTCTCAGTGACAGGACTATTTATTTCTTCTGGATTATTGAGGGCTAAAGGAGTCAGCAATTTATCTGAGAGCTCTTTAAGTCTTTCATTAGCCGAAGTTATATCTTCTTTCGATTCACTTTTAGACAAAACGATCAGATGCAATTTATTATTAAGGTTATCAAAGACAGCCACTTCCTCTGAAAGCATAAAAAGGGCATCTGGAGTACCTAAAGGATCTGGAAGATTGGACTGGGATAGTCTAGGTTCAATATATCTAATACAGTCATAACCAAGATACCCAACTAATCCACCAGTGAATCCTGGTAGTTCCTCGTTGACTTTTACTTTAATATTTTCTTGGTATTCCTCTAAAAACTTTAGAGGATCTTCAGAAATTAACTTCTCTGTGATCTTGCCATCTTCCCAAATTTGGATTTCATTATTGAATACTTTAATCACTGTTGAGGCAGGAAGTCCGATGAGAGAATACCTAGCCCACTTCTCCCCTCCTTCAACAGACTCAAATAAATATGAATAAGGTTGGTTTCCTAGTTTCTTGAAAACACTCAAGGGTGTTTCCATATCTGCCAAGATTTCAACAGAAATAGGAATTCTTTGCTGGGACATAAATTTGTATATTAAGAGTTAGTTTAATGATTGACGCATTTTGGAAATGACATCTTGATAACTCGACTCTCCGAATATTCCCGAGCCTGAAACAAATGTATCTGCTCCCGCATTAGCAACTTCAGCGATATTATCCAATTTAATACCCCCATCAACCTCTAATCTAATGTTTAATTTCTTTTGATCTATGGTCTTTCTCAAAGCTGAAATTTTATCCATTACTGAAGGGATAAAATCCTGACCTCCAAAACCTGGGTTAACAGACATAAGTAAAACCATATCTAATTTATCCCAACAATTATCTAATAAATTTAAAGAGGTTTCTGGATTTAACACTAAGCCAGTTTTACAGCCATGATTTTTAACTAATTGCAGAGATCTATCGACATGATCAGACGCTTCAGGATGAAAAGTTATATAGGTAGCTCCTGCTTTAGCAAAATCTTCAATAAGATTATCAATTGGTTTTACCATCAAATGAACATCTATAGGAGCAGTAACTCCATAATCCCTTAAAGCCTTACAAACCATGGGGCCAATAGTCAAATTAGGGACAAAGTGATTGTCCATCACATCAAAGTGTACCCAGTCTGCACCAGCTTCTAGAACCGCATCTACTTCTTCTCCTAGTCGAGCAAAATCAGCTGAAAGTATTGATGGGGCTATGATATTTTCTTGTTTTGCCATCTCGTTTATCTCAAGGGCGGCAAAGTTTACTCTTCCAATAAGTAAGCGTCTAATTTTTCTAAGTCTTCTATTGTATTTATATTTACCAGATAACCTCCGTAAACTTCCGCTGATACTTGTCCCTTCTCACTTGCTGGTAACAGAATTTCCTGCCATAAATCATATTTGCCTGCCTTTGTGGCTATAAACAACTGTGGGTCAATTAAAGCCAATCCAGAAAAAGTAAGATTTCTTCCTTTACCCAAAGAATTAACCTTACCTTTATCTAAATACATATCCCCTTCAGGATTCTCTGGTGGATTTTCTATCAAGATTAGATGCGCTAAAGAGTCGTTATTTAGGGATAAATTTGACAAATTAAAGTCTGTCCAAACATCTCCACTCATGACTATAAAGGGCTCATTTCCAATAGAACTTAAAGCGTTACCTATGCCTCCGCCTGTCCCTAAAAGCTCTTTTTCGTACATATATTCAATATTCATTCCCCATCTAGAACCATCACCCAAGAAATTTTCAATTTGTTCTCCTTCATGAAATAAATTAATAAGTAAATGATCTATCCCGAATGACTGTAGTCTTTCAACATGCCATGAAAGCAAAGGCTTCCCTCCTACATCTATAAGGCTTTTTGGTTTACTTTCAGTATGCGGCAAAAGCCTTGTTCCTAATCCTGCAGCTAATAAAAAGACTTTCATAAATTTTCTTTAAGTTTTTGCGTTAACAAAGGAGCTACCCTTTCTTTTAGATAGTTAGAAACTTCATTAAGCTCTTGGTATTTCATTGAAGTATCCATCACAAAATTTAGAGTTTTAGGTAAGTCCGACAATCTAAAAGATTTTCCATCCCTTAAGTGGAGTCTCGATAATGTTCCTAAAATTCTTAATTGTCTTTGAAGACCAGTTAAGTCAAATGATTTTCTTGGGTTTTTAATGGTTCTTACCTGCTTAAGACCGAGTTCATTTGATCTACTTAAGTATTCTTCTAATAAGGTATTTAATTCCTCATCCTTTATTTTCAAATAAAGATCTTTAAATAGAGCTGAAGGATCAAGAAATATAGGACCGTAAACAGCATCTTGGAAATCTAATACACCTGCATTTCCATCTTGGAGAATCATGAGATTTCTACTTTCGAAATCAAAATGGCACAATACTTTTGGTTGCTCTTTTAAGTCCTGAATAACAACCTTATAAAGATTAGAAAATAAGTCTGTTTCCTCTCTTCCAATCTGCATACCCAGCAAGTCTTTCAGAAACCAATCTTCAAATAAGATCATTTGGTTTCTCAAATCTCTTTCTTCAAGTACAGGTATATTTGCATCTTTTTGACAAAGTTGAATATTAATCATCTCATCGATAGCTGCTGAAAAAAGATGATGAAAATTTCTCTTATTTAATTTGAACTGATAGGAATCATCTCCAAAGTCTTCGACCAACATCCAGCCACTTTCTAAATCAAAATAAAAAACTTCTGGTACTGTTACTCCATTATTTCGGAAATAATTTGATAAAAAAATAAATTGTTCGTTGAGCTCTGTTTCAGGAGGAGAAAAGACGCCGATCAGACTGTTCCCTTTTCCTTTAAGTCTAAAATACTCTCTGGTACTTGCTTCCTGTCTAAGAGCTTCAATTTCAAACATTTCAGGTTTACCAGAACCTTTCAATTTTTCATTTGACCATTCAAACAGCCCTTCTTTTAATAAAGACATCAACTCTTTCTCAGATTAATTTATTTTAGCTCTTGATTATAACTAAGTCTTAGTTAGTTAAAGAAATAAGCCCGTGAACCTTTGCTTATCTTTATAATCTAACGACATCTATGTTTTTTCGAAGAAAATTCTTATTAGTTGCTCTGAGTTTCGTTGTTTTATTGATCTCAATGGGAACCATTCATAGTTCTGAAAGAGAAGAAATCAAGATAAAGACTATCGAAGCTGAGACTATTTCTAATGATAAAGATGGAAATTTGATCTTGAAGGGAAACGTAATAATTAACACAAATCTTCTTTCCTTTTCATCTTCGAGTGCTCTATTAAATGAATCAGAGGGATTATTGGAATTAGTTGGCGATGTTGAAGTACTTTCCGATAACTTCGAAGTAAATTCTTCTGAAATGGAAGCAAACTTAAACCTACAAACCTTTTTAGCTAAATCCACTGAAATTAATGATAAAAATTCTAATTTTGGTTCGACAGAGGAGCTTGTTATTAAAACGTCAGGAGATGTCGAACTCATTAATACTTTGGTGACTAGTTGTTCAAAAGAAGATCCAGCCTGGACAATATTAACTAGGAGTATCACTTATTTAGATGAACCTAAAAATGTAGTGATAAAGGGTATTAAATTAAAAATAAAAGAAATTCCTATTTTCTATTTCCCGTATGTAAGGACTGCTTTAGGCAATGAGAGAATGTCTGGTTTCTTAACACCAGGATTAAATCAAACTCGCAATGGCGTAGATATCTCTTTGCCTTATTATTTTAATTTAGCTGAAAATTATGACTTAGTATTAACCCCAAGATACTTCTCTTCAAGAGGATCTGGCTTAGCTTCAAATTTTCGTTATTTAAACACTAAATTTACTGGAGAAATTAATGTCTCAGGATTATCTGGTGATAAAAGATACAAGAAAGAAACTGGTAAAGGGGACTCTAGATGGAATGCATCTTGGCAGAATGAGGCTGTCTTCAGTAAAAACTTGTATTCAAATATAAATTTTCAATCTACAAGTGATGAATATTTTTTTAGAGATATAGGAAATGATCAGTTTGGTGAAACCAGAACAAGCTATTTACCTAGAAAGTTCAGCCTAACTTGGAAGAATCCTTTCCTAAAAATTAATCTGGGTATAAATAGATATCAAATACTTAACCCTTTCTTTTTTGAGGAATATAAGTCTAAACCAAACTTAACCATCCAAACTTATTTATCAAGAAAAGATTTATCCTTTTCTATTTTTGCCAGTAAAAGTAAGTTTGAATTAGATCAAATTAATCCCATTAGAAGCTCTTATGAAGAAGTGGATCGTTTATTTCTATCCCCAACAATAACCTTTAGAAAAAACCTTCCCAGCTCCACTTTTTTATTTTCTACCGGGGCAACTTATATCAAACATAATTTTAATTCTTTACAAGAGAGTAAATCCTCACCGTGGGTTGAAATGAAATACAGCGTCTTCTTAGATAAAGTAAATAAGAATCAGGTTTCTAGCCTAATCCCAGTAATAAAATATGTTTTTGTTGAGGATAGTTATAAGAACCAGACTAATCTAATTGATTCACGAATAATCTCTTTGGATTATTCAACTATATTTCAAAGAGGCAGATTTGTAGGACTGGATAGATTTTCAGAAAATAATAAAATTGTTGTCGGACTTGAGAGAGTTTCAAGTGCATTGGATAGAGACTCCTTTAACTCTGTATCAATAGGAAAAGCCTTTTATCTTGAGGACAGAACATATTATGAAGATTCCTCTGTTATTAGAGATTCTTCTCCCTTGGTTGCAGAATTTAAAACAAAATTAAGAGGAAATATTTGGTCAAAGAGTTTATTTGAATGGGATGATGAATCAAAGAAACTAAATTTAGCTAGTTTTGGTTTTTCTTACCAAAAAAATGATCACAAAAGAATCGAATTTAGGTCAATTTATAGAAGACAAGATCCAAATAAAACTTACATCCCATGGGTTGATAAAGATATGAAAACTAATCATAGTGAATTAATTACGCAATGGCCCGTGTCTAAATCTATTAATCTATTTGCTAGGTGGCAAAAGGATCATGAAAGTAATAAGTCCAATGATATTTTATTTGGGTTTGAGTATTCTAATTGCTGCCTAAAATGGGGCTTAATGAATAGAAAGTGGATAGAAGAAGACTATTTTTCTTGGAAAAACAATTATACCTCTTCTTTTCAAGCACTTTCTCAAGGCCTAGATCCATCAATAGAGAGAAGCAAAACTTATGTTTTTTTTGAACTGAAAAACATCGGAAGATTGGGTAAGGAAATATCTAAAGCTCTATCTTCAACTAAATTAGAATAATTGCATCCAGATGTAACTAAGAAGACAATAGCACCTTATTAAATAGTATGAAGAAAAAATATCAGAAGAAATTTATCTTATCATTAACAATTGGACTGTTTTTTTGTCTTTTCTATGTTGAAAAAATAGAAGCAAAAATTGAACTCCTAGATAGGGTGGTGGCTGTGGTTGATTCCGGTGTTGTAATGGAATCACAACTTAACCATAGAGTACAAGATATTATTGGCAGGTTAAGGAATGATGGTGTGGAATTGCCTCCTAAAGAAGTATTGGAAGAACAGGTTCTTGAGAGATTAATTATAGAAGAAATCCAACTTCAAATTGGAGATCAGGCAGGGGTAAAAATAAGTGATGCTGAATTAAATCGTGCTCTTTCGATGATTGCTTCTGAAAATTCTATGAATTTAGAACAGTTCAAAGAAAGTCTAGATGCTAACAATGACTCTTATGTTAAGTTGCGTGATCAGGTAAGAAAAGAACTAATTATCCAAAGAGTCCAGAGAGGTAAAGTTGGTGCAAACATCGAGATTTCTGAACAAGAAATTGAGAACTTCCTAAATTCTGAAGAAGGAAGATCAAGGCTTGCGGAGCAATATAATGTACAACAAATCCTTCTTTCAGTAAGCAGTTCAGCCCCCGAAAACGAAGTTAATTTAGTTAAAGAAAAAGGAGCTGACCTAATCAAGAGATACAAAGAAGGAGAAAGTTTTGAAAAATTAGCGGCGACCTATTCGTCGGATCAAAATGCGTTAGAAGGTGGGAGTCTGGGCTGGAGAAAATCTTCTGAATTGCCCACATTATTTTCAGATGTTGTTGTAAAAATGAAAGTGGGAGAAGTGTCTGAATTAATAAGAAGTGGAGCGGGATTTCATATTATTAGATTATTAGAGAAAAGAGGTGATGCAGTTAAGTTTGAAGACCAAACATTGGTCAGACATATTTTGATACAAAGTTCTGAAATTAGATCTGAAAATCAAACCAAAGAACTAATTAATGATATATATCAGGAACTTATTGATGGAGAAGATTTCAAACAGCTAGCCAGACAGCACTCAGAAGATCCGGGTTCAAAGATGGAAGGAGGGGATCTGGGTTGGAGTTCACCAGATTCATTTGATCCGGCGTTTGAAGCGGTGATGAATTCGGTGGACATAGGAGAAATATCTAAACCCTTCCAATCAAGTTTTGGTTGGCATATCTTAGAAGTTCTTGACAGAAGAAATGAAGATATCAGTGACGAAGTAAGAAAAAATAGAGCCTATTCCATTATCTTCAATAGAAAGTTTGAACAAGAACTTCAAAGGACTTTAATAGAATTAAGATCAGAATCCTACGTAGATATTAAATTAAACACATGATAAAACTGGCTGTCTCACCAGGAGATCCAGCTGGTATAGGCCCTGATATTTGCATCAAAGCATTTGGACTAAATAAAGACTTAGATTTTTCCCCCGTTGTATTTGGAGACATAAACCTTTTCAAGGAAAGAGCTCAAAATTTAGAAGTAGATATTCAAATCAGAGAATATAAAGGTCAAACAGATCTAGACAGTAAAAGTTTTTGGATTTTACCCTACCCTCTCGATGTAAAAGTAGAACCGGGTCAGCCTAATTCTAATTATGGCGGTTACCTGATAAAAGTCTTGGAAGATGCAACGAATTTAACCTTAAAAAATGAATTTGATGCCTTAGTAACGGGACCTTTAAATAAAGAATTGATTAATAAAGCTGGGATAAATTTCTCTGGCCATACTGAAGTTCTAGCTGATCTTTCAAATACTCCTAAAGTTGTAATGATGTTGACTTGCGATAACCTTAAAGTAGCACTAGCGACAACGCATGTACCTTTAAGTGAAGTACCACAACTGATTACACATGAACATCTATGTGAATGTTTAACTATTTTAAATAATGACCTTAAGCTTAAGTGGGGCTATGCCAATCCTTGTATTAAGGTTTTGGGATTAAACCCTCATGCCGGAGATGGTGGGTATCTGGGCAAGGAGGATCAAGAAATAATAGCTCCAGTAATTGAATACCTTAAAACAAAGGGGCTAAATCTCATCGGGCCAGTTTCTGCTGACACAGCCTTTGTAGGAAAAAACTCAGAACAAATAGATGCTTACCTTGCTATGTACCATGATCAAGGCCTTCCGGTTTTAAAAACTGCAGGTTTTGGCAATTCGGTTAATATTACTTTGGGACTACCATTCATTAGAACTTCAGTTGATCACGGTACAGCTTATGACATGGCTGGAAGAAAAGATGTAGATGAGAACAGCCTTCTTGAAGCCACATACTTAGCTTTTAACTTAGCAACCCAAAATTAGAGTGATAAGAGCAAAAAAAAGTTTAGGTCAAAACTTTTTGACGGATGAGATAATCATTAACCGTTTATTGAAAACTGTAAGCCCCAAAAAGCAAGACAGCTTTTTTGAGGTAGGATCGGGTCGAGGTGAAATCACGAGAAAGATAACACCAATTGTAAGAAGACTAGATGCTGTCGAAATAGATAAAGATCTAATCCTAAACTTAAGAAGACTTGAATCTGAGTTTACTAACCTAACGATTCACGAAAATAGTGTTTTAAATATGCGCTTAGGGGAACTTTCTGAAGAAGAGCTAAAGTTCCGTGTCATAGGTAATTTACCTTACAACTTATCCTCCAAGATTATGCTTTGGACTTTTAGTAACAGTGAACATATTTTAGATATCCACTACATGTTTCAAAAAGAATTTGGAGAAAGGTTGGTTTCTATTCCTGGAAAGAAATCTTACGGAAGGCTGAGCGTCATAACCCAATACCTTTTTGAGTGCGAAGCCTTATTTAAAATTTTACCTGAAAGTTTTTCTCCTAAACCTTCAGTTGATAGCATTTTTATTAAATTTCTACCAAAACCTCAGAAAAATATAAACTCCACAGAAGCAAAACAACTTCAAGAATTTACAAAACTAGTATTTTCTAAGCGAAGAAAAAAAATATCTACTTCTTGTAAAAATATTATAAATTCAAACCAATTTATTGATTTAGGAATTAATCCAGATAGTCGACCAGAATCATTGGGGTTGAGCGAGTTTTTGAAAATTATTAAGTATTTATCAGAAACGAGTAATGGCTAACTACGCAATAGGCGATGTGCAAGGTTGTTTCCTTGAACTAAAAGGACTTTTAGATCTAATTAATTTTGATCCAAGTTATGACAAGATTTGGTTTGTGGGTGATCTTATTAACAGGGGGCCTGATTCACTCCGAACAATTGAATTTATTTATGAAATAAAAGACTCTTGCCACATAGTTCTAGGTAATCACGATATGCACTTCTTAGCAATTGCTGATGGTCTAAGAAAGCCCTTTAAAAAAGACACTTTGAATGAATTACTCGAATCAAAGAACCTGAATCTATATAAAAAATGGCTCAAAGGCCAAGGCTTACTCTATTACGAAGATATACAATGCCAAAAAGGAAATAAAACTTATTTAATGAGTCATGCTGGCATACCCCCTCACTGGTCTTGGCAAGAAACTTTAGAAGCTGCTGATGAAATAAAAGAAGCTTTAAATGATGAAAATCTTTATAGAGGATATTTAGAGAATATTTATGGAAACCTACCAAATAAGAGTCATCCGGATTTAAACAGAACAGAACGAATGAGATTGAATACTAATTACTTAACAAGAATGCGATTTTGTAAAATTGATGGGGAGTTGGAACTAGAGACCAAGGGTATCTCGTCTATTGAACCTGAGGGGTTTAAGGCTTGGTTTAAACACCCTTTAAAGATCGAGAGAGAAAACCTTCATTTGATTTTTGGTCACTGGGCAGCTTTGGGTGGCAAAACAGATAATGAAAAGATTACTGCTATAGATACGGGCTGTGTGTGGGGATACAAATTATCTGCATATAGATTGGAAGATAGTAAAGTCTTTAGTTATGATCGAATAACTAAATAAAATGGAAATATATCTTGTTGGTGGTGCTGTAAGAGATACTCTTCTGGGTATTGCGGTTAAAGAAAGGGACTGGGTAGTGGTAGGAGCTACTAAAGAGGATTTGATTGAACTTGGTTATAAGCAGGTCGGTTCAGATTTCCCTGTTTTCCTTCATCCAGAAACAAAAGAAGAATATGCACTGGCAAGAACTGAGAGGAAATCAGGCACAGGGCACAAAGGATTTTCTTTTGATACTCAGCCCAATGTTACTTTGGAAGAAGACTTAAGAAGAAGGGATTTAACAATCAATGCAATGGCTCAATCAGAAGATGGGAGTCTCATAGATCCTTTTAATGGCCAAAAAGACCTAAAAAATAAACTTTTAAAACAAGTATCAGATGCTTTTCAGGAAGATCCTCTAAGGGTTTTTAGGGTAGCTCGATTTGCAGCCAAATTAAAACACCTGGGATTCTCAATTGATAGAAAAACTATGAATACAATGAATAAACTATCCCTTTCCGGTGAGCTAGAAACTCTTTCAAAAGAAAGGGTCTGGCAAGAAACGTATAAAGCTTTACAAGAAAACAACCCAACTGAATACTTTAGAGTTCTTATTGAATCCAAAGCTATCTTAGGATTGAAAAATATACAGAAAATTGATCTAGATATGTTTGAGTTAATTACATCAAGAATTCCTAAACCCAAATTAAGATGGGCCTCTTTGGCCTCAAACCTTGAATGCGATTTGAATGCCTTAAATAAAGCTTTTGGAGTACCTAAAAAAGTACAAGAGTTAAGTTTTATTTATAGAAAATTATATGAATTTACTGTTAAACAAGGTGTTGATGTTGGAAATCATGAAGTATTGGCATTCATTGAGGATGTGGATGCATTAAGAAGAATTAAACGTTTCAACAAGGCCTTAGAAATCTTAGAGGCTGCTAAAGCACCCAGTTCACTTAAGGGCAAAGCACTTCCGTGGCAAGAAATGTCTAAAAAATTAAAAGAAATAAAACCTTCTTCTTCAGAATTGACAGGTACGGAGATTATTGAAGACTTAAGGAATCAAAGATTAAAAGTTATTGAAATTGAATTACATAAGCATGGATAAGGAAAAGGTTGTTCTAATAACTGGAGGAGCTAAACGCATTGGCGCTTGTATAGCTAGATACTTCCATGCAAAGGGCTTTTATGTAATTCTCCACTATAACACTTCAGCTAAAGAGGCAGAGCGACTGAAATCTGATCTGTTATCTGTTAGAAAAAATTCTTGTAGAACTATACAAGCTAATTTTTCAGACGGGGATTCCATTAATTCCGCTTTAAAAGATATCCTAGATAGTACAGAGAGGTTAGATGTACTGGTTAACAATGCTTCCGGTTTCTTCCCTACACCAATAGAATCAGCTACGAAAGAAGAGTGGTTAACTCTTTTAGATACAAATGCAACAGTACCTTTGTTGCTAATCAAGTCCTTAAAACCTCTATTAGAAGACTCTAAGGGTTGTGTAATTAATATTTCTGACTCTGAAGTAGATTCAGGAATTCCTGAATATAGCCTTTATGCTGCAGCCAAAGCGGCTTTAGAATCCTTAACTAAATCTCTTGCGAAAGAACTCGCTCCTAAAGTAAGAATTAATGCAATAGCCCCAGGCATAATTCTCTGGCCAGAAGATGGTGGTTTAGATGAAGAGAAAAAAGCAGAAATAGTTAATAAAACAGCTTTAGGCAGAGATGGAGAACCAGATGATATCGCATCTGCAACTTACCTTTTATACAGGTCAACCTATATGACTGGGCAGGTACTAAAAATAGATGGAGGAAGGTCTCCTGGATAAACTTTAAAAATTAATTTACTTTAAGTTATCTTTTAACTATCTTTTCTAATAAGCTTTAAACAAAGATATGGATTTTAAAGAAAACCAGAATGTAGGGACCATGGAGGTTCTGGAAAGACATCAGTTTGATGAAAAAGCTCTAACTGATTTTATGGAGAAAAATGTACAAGATTTTGTAGGTCCTCTGTCTATTGAAGAGTTTAAAGGGGGACAATCCAATCCTACTTACCTTGTCAAAACTAAGACTCAATCTTACGTACTAAGAAGAAAACCACCAGGAAAGTTACTTAAATCTGCACATGCTGTTGACAGAGAATATCGAGTCATTACAGCTTTAAATAATACGGATGTTCCTGTCCCAAAAACCTTTGCTTTATGCGAAGACACTGAAGTAATTGGTACGTCCTTTTATCTAATGGAGTTTATGGATGGGAGAGTGCTTTGGGACCCTTCTATGGAGGACTCTAATACTGAAGAAGCATTAGGAGTCTACACTTCAATGAATAACACCTTAGCTAAACTTCACTCTGTGGATCCTATTAAAGTGGATCTTGAAAGTTTTGGAAGACCAGGAAATTACGTTGGCAGACAGGTTTCTATATGGTCAAAGCAATATGTTGATTCTGAAACAGAAGAAATTATTGAAATGAATAAGCTCATAGACTGGCTTCCTCAAAATCTCCCTTCTGATAAACCCTTGAGGATAGTGCATGGAGACTTTAGCTTAACAAACCTAATGATGCATAAAGACAAGTCTGAGGTCATAGCAATATTAGACTGGGAGTTATCTACATTAGGCGACCCTTGTGCTGATTTTAGTTACCACTGCATGCAATACAGACTGAATCCACATTTATCCGATCAAGACTATTGCAAAAAAACCGGGATACCCACTGAGGAAGAATACGTGAACATGTATTGTGATAAGACAGGTTTTGATCTGAAGGAAGAATGGGAACTTTACATGGCCTATAATCTGTTTAAGTCAGCTGGTATCTTACAAGGCATATTAGGAAGAGTTAGAGATGGAACAGCAGCAAGTAAACATGCCAAAGACATGGCTGCAAGAGTTCGACCCTTAGCCGAGGGAGCATGGAAACTCATAGAGGAAAACTTTGTATAAAGTTAGAGTTATTTTTAGTTTAAGCTATTGAATATAAATTAAGAAAGGAGAGAAAAATGGCAATAGATAAATTTTTAGTAGAAGCAAGCCATATTATGATGTTTGCTAGATCTATTGGAGATGATAACCCCATTTACTACGATGAGAATCATAAATCGGAGTCTGGTAGTGAAGGAGTAATTGCACCTCCAACATTTGCCCAATCCAGTGCGCAGTTTGATCCAGATTATTTTCTTAGACCAAAAACAGGCGGTGTGGGCTGGTTTGGTTCTGGAAAAGAGCCAACTGGATTAAAACCCTCGGGCTCAGGAGGCGGGGGTGGTGGTGGAGCTGCGGCAGGATTGCATGCCGAACAACACTTTGAATATCATTTACCTCTAAAGGCTGGGGATGTTCTAAGCGCTACTACTAAACCAGGTAATGCTTGGGAAAAAGAAAGTAAACGTGCTGGTAAACTCAAATTCAGTGAGTCAGTAACTGAATATAGAAATCAAAATGGGGACTTGGTCATAACAGCAACTGGGGTTGGTGTTCAAACTGAGAGACCTGTAGATAGTTAAGGAGAAGTCATGCTAAAAGCAAGTGAAATAAAAGTAGGTGATACTCATTCAGAAGTATTAGTTGAAGATCTTAAGCGAACACAGATTGTTCAATATGCTGGTGCCTCAGGAGATTACAATCCTTTACACACTGATGAGATATTTACTACAAAAATAGCTGGTTATCCTACTGTGTTTGCTCATGGGATGTTAACGATGGGTATGACTGGAAGGATGGTAACTAACTATGTAGGTGATGGTACTCTAAAAAAGTATGGAGTTAGATTTACAAGCCAAGTTTGGCCAGGTGACACCCTAACAAGCATAGCCACTGTTACTGAACTACGGGAAGAGGATGGAGAAAGCCTTGTTGATTTAGAAATAGTAACTACAAATCAAGATGGGGTAGCTGTAATAACAGGATCAGCAACTGCAAAAATAACATCCTAAGAAATGAATAGAGACGAAAGTCATCCAGATATTGGAGGACGATACGCAAAATTTGCCCTCACCATTTTGGTGGTTGTATACGTCTTTAATTTTATTGATCGCCAGATATTATCTATTTTAGCTGAAGAGATTCAGGCTGATCTTGGTATTTCAGATAGCGGGATAGGTTTCTTATACGGAACTGCTTTTGCAGTTTTCTATTCAGTTGTAGGGATACCTCTAGGAAGGCTAGCTGATGTTTGGACAAGAAAAAACCTTATAAGTATTGGATTGGCAACTTGGAGTTTTTTCACAATTTTATCTGGAACTGCTAAGTCTTTCTTTTTTCTAGCATTTTGTAGAATTGGAGTTGGCATTGGGGAGTCTAGTGCTAGCCCTTCGGCTTACTCATTACTTTCAGATTACTTTTCTCCAAAAGTGAGAACAACGGTCTTAGCCATTTATTCTAGCGGTGTTTATATTGGCTCTGGTATAGGTTTATTCTTAGGAGGAGCAATTGTGGAGTATTGGAATACTCTTTTTCCAGATCCTTCTATGGCTCCATTTGGAATTCGAGGTTGGCAAGCAGCTTTTATAGCTGTTGGCCTACCTGGACTATTACTTGCTCTTGTAACCTGGCAGATTAAAGAACCTAAAAGGGGGTTGAGTGATGGAATAGAGACTTCCCAACACCCTCACCCTTTTAAAGAAATGCTTAAAGAAATGATTGGGCTGACTCCTTTTTCTCTAATGGGTCAAGAAAAATTAGCCAAAAATTTAGTCGTTAATTTTTCAATTGCTTTACTTATTTTTACCTTTTGTTCATTCCTTACTTCACGAACAGGAGATATTGAGCAGTGGGTAGCTTTTGGTATAGGTTGTTACTTTATTGCGTGTTGGATTCAAAGTTTACGATTGAGGGATCCAGCAATTTTTTCAGTCATCTTTAGAAGTAAAGCACATTTATTTTGTTTATTAGGACTGCCCTTTATCCCCTTTGTTCAATATGCCCATGGAGCTTTTCAGCCTATCTTTTATTTAAGAAATCATGGTGTTGAAATACTGGAAGTCGGAACTGTTTTAGGTTTATTTACTGCAGTTGGAGGCCTTTTAGGTATTGTAACGGGGGGTTTATTAGGAGATAAATTAAGAGAAAAGTACCCTAATGGTCGATTATATTTGATTATGGGTATTACTCTTATGATTGCCCCCTCTTCTCTTCTTTATCTGTATGTAGAGAATTTATATTATTCTTATTTTTGGAATTTTGCGTTTAGTTTTATAGCACCAATGTGGCTAGGATTAGGGGTTTCTACGATAGCTGATTTAGTTTTACCAAGAATGCGTGCAATTGCAGGTGCTTTTTTTATCCTTATGTTAAGTATGCTTGGAATGGCATTGGGCCCTTATCTTACAGGAGAAGTCAGTGATATATTAATAGCTCAAGGAGTAGATGACGGGGAATCAATCAGAACAGCGCTGGCTTTATGTACATGTGTTTTAGTAATAACTATTGGTTGTTTATTAAACGCTTGCAGGTATTTGCCTGAAGAGGAAAAAAATAAAGTAGAAATTGCTAGAAGTTATGGAGAACCTATTTAAGCTTTTCTTTTAACATCTCTCCAAAAGAGATATTAAATACAGGATGTATTTCTTTCTCCGCTATTTGGGCTAAAGGCTCAAGTATAAAAAGATAATCTTCTATATCATTACTGGGCAATTCTATGCCTTGGTCATTCATAATAAGGTCCCCAAACAGAATAAGATCCAAGTCTATAACCCTATCTCGCATACCTTTTTGATTAGTATCTCTTCCAATCTTTTTCTCCAAAGATTTTAGTGTCTGGGTTAAGCTAATTGGATCTAAAGAAGTTTTAAAACCAGCAACTAAGTTAATAAAATCTTTTCCTTTAAAGCCCTCTGCCTTTGAATAGAAGTTATCAGAGTAGGTGCAGGCAAAGATACTACTTAACTCTCTTTTAGCGCTAGTTATATTCTTAGTAGCGTCTATATTGCTTCCTATACTGATATAAGATTGAATCATTACGGTCGCTTTATAGTGACTCCTACAGATCTGGACCCTCTCAATGCCCCCGGTTTCTCGACCGTAACAACTATACTTGAGACTGGAAACTCATTAAGAATGGTGTCAGCAATTTTTTGTGCTAGATTTTCTATGAGTTTACTTTTTAAAGTCTCAGCTAATTTAATAATACGTTTAGATATTTTTTTGTAATTAAGAGAATCCTCAATCTTGTCTGATTTTGCTGCTTTGGTAAGGTCAAAGTCCATTACTAGACTTATAGAAATTAACTGTCTAACCTCTCTTTCCCAATCATAAATACCTATGACAGTTTCAACTTCAAGATCTTTTATGAAAACTTTATCCATATTAAATTTCTGATAGATCCCATCGAGGCCTGATATTAATAGAAGATTCCAAGTTTGATTGTTGAATTCTATAAGATCCTGCAACCGCTACCATGGCGCCATTATCGGTGCATCTTTCTAATTTTGGGAAGAATAAATCCACTCCAATTAACTCTCTCTTGAAAGTATCTCTAAGGAACTGATTAGCAGCAACCCCTCCTCCTACAACCAACTGATTTAAATTGTTGCTCACAAGAGCTTTTGAGCACTTCTTAACTAATGTTTCAGTAACGGCATTCTGAAAGGAAGCACTGATGTTGGCAATAAATTGCCTATTTAAGCCTTTCTGCTTTTTTACTAGATAATAAACTGCTGTCTTCAATCCACTAAAGCTAAAATCTAAGTGATCCTGATTTATCATAGGCCTAGGTAGATCATACTCAACAGGATTCCCTTCTTTAGCCATTTTTTCTATTTCTGGTCCCCCGGGATAACTTAAACCAATCAATTTTGCTACTTTGTCGAAAGCTTCTCCTACTGCATCATCCCTTGTTTGACCAAGGATCTCATATTCACCAACATCAGTAGCTTTAATTAAAAGGCAATGTCCACCTGAAATAAGCAGTGTTAAGAAGGGAAAAGAAGGTGCTGGATCCTCTAAAAGGTTTACCAATAAGTGTGCCTCCATATGATTTATTCCTACGCAAGGCTTATTCCAACCAAGGCTTAAAGCTCTTGCCAAAGCTGCTCCAGTCAAAAGAGGTCCCCTCAGGCCAGGTCCTGAAGTATAAGCAATACCGTCTATATCTGCAGAACTTAAATTAGCTTCCTTAAATCCCATTGAAATTAAAGGAAGTAATTTGGGAATATGGTCTCTTGAGGCAAGCTCAGGAACCACTCCCCCGTATTCAGCGTGTTTTGAAGCCTGAGTATAGATTTGTTCAGTTAAGATAATGTTCTTTTTACTGTCATAAACTGCCACTCCAGTTTCATCGCAAGAAGTTTCAATTCCTAATATCTTCATTCTTTCTATTCCAAAATAGCCATTTTCCTTGCAAATAAAAAAAAAGAAAGGCTTTGCAAAATAAAAAGCCTTATATAGAATTGCGCGGCTTAAAAGAGATCAAAGTATGCCTTCAATAAAAATTAAGAATAATGAATCTTTTGACGTTGGACTGCGTAAGTTCAAGCGTGCTTGCGAAAAAGCAGGAATAATTCCTGAAGTACGAAAAAGAGAATTTTATGAAAAGCCTACTGCAGTAAGGAAAAGGAAAGCTGCAGCAGCAGTTAAAAGAGAAGCTAAAAACCAAAGAAAAAACCGTCTTGGCCGTCCACCTCGCTTCTAACAAGAATCCTTCAAATGACTGAAGAAAAAATAAAACCTCTAATCCAAGAGGAAGTAAAGTCCTCAATGAAAAAGGGGGATAGAGAGAAGACAACAACCTTACGCATGGCTATTTCTGAGATAAAAAAAGAAGAAATAGAAAAAAAATCAAACTTAAATGACCAAGAAGTCACATCCATTCTTCAAAAAATGATTAAACAAAGGAAGGATTCCTCTAATCAATTTAGATCTGCTAGTAGAGATGAATTAGCTCAAAAAGAAGAAAGAGAAATAGAAACTCTAAAGGAGTTCTTGCCTGAACAACTGGGAGAGGAAGAAATAAAAGAACTTGTAACTAAAGCCATTATTAATCTCAAAGCTGAAACTCCCCAAGACATTGGAAAAGTAATGGGTTCGTTGAAATCAGACTTGCAAGGCAAAGCCGATATGTCACTAGTCAGTCAGCTAGTTAAAGAAAGTTTAGCCAATTAAGGCTACTGACTTATATACCTCTCTTTTAACCTCATTGATCTGTTCTTTGTTGATACAGATTCACCAGACAAGTAAACCTGTTCTACAAAAGATGTAACTTCTAAAGGGTCTCCACTCCATACAACAATATCAGCAATGTATCCCGGTTGTAAGGATCCTCTTTTATCTATCTTAAAGACTTCAACTATATTTTTTGTAAGTCCTTTTAGTGCTTCTTCCCAAGGAAGACCATAAGAAACAGCTATCCCTGCTCCCTGCCTACTTAAATAAGCATTATGAGTCTCATGAGAGCCTATTAAAATTTTTACTCCAGATTTATATAACATAGAAGCATTGTCTAATCTTGACCCTAACTCGTTAAACGAATTTGGGATGTTATCTATTGGCTGCAAGATAACTGGTATTTCAGCTTCAGCTAATTGCCTTGATACTCTCCATCCTTCTTCAGCTCCACTTATAATGAGATTGATATTGTTAGTTTTAGCAAAATCTATCAAAGTTAAAATAACTGAAGCACGATTAGCCCTCACTACTAAAGGTATTTTCTTATCAACTACTTTCTTAAGAGCAGATAAATCCCTGCAGGAGTAATTAACCCCATCGGGTAAAGATGAATTATTGTGATATCTTTCTAAGCATTCTTTAGGTTGAAAAAAAGAAGATAAACTTAAAGAATCTTCAAGTAATTGAATTTTTGCTGCCATGGAATCCTCACCTCCACTAATATTTGCAGACAAAGCCAAATTTGAACTAATAAGACTTTCTTCCAAAGACCCTGAAAGAGAGAAAGCTGAGGTTAAGCCAGAGAATAAACCTGAAGAGCTGGGGCTAGTTAAGCTCAGAGTAATGCCTCCAGTTAAGTTATAGGGTATTAATGTTGAAGAAGGGTTGAATGCAGAATCAATGCTTAAACCAGCTGAATAAATGTCCGACCTATC
Source organism: uncultured Gammaproteobacteria bacterium (assembly GCA_964614345.1). GTDB lineage: Bacteria > Pseudomonadota > Gammaproteobacteria > Magnimaribacterales > Magnimaribacteraceae > AEGEAN-183. The sequence goes on from CAZTLP010000002.1 coordinate 48,067, forward strand.
ATCTCTAGTTTCAGGAATTAATTCTATCTCTACTATTCCTAGTTGTGTTTGTGGTGCAATCAAACCAGGACTAATTGTCTTTCCAGATAGATCCTTTTCTTCAGCCCTAGAAGAAACTATATTCTTACCAATTCTGACTATGACCCCATCTCTGATTAATATATCTGTATTCTCAAGAGTGCCTCTATCAGTTGCTGTGTGTACCTTAGCATTCTTTAAAAGCAATTCTTCTGACAAGGAAAAAGAGGAGATTAATAGACTTAGGAGGCCTATAACTATTTTTTGATTTAAATTCATAGCCTGTCTCCTTCTGAGTTAATAATACCTAACTCAAAATCAGTAGCTTTGGGTGTCGAAGGATTATCTTTATCATAAAGAAGCAAGCCATCGACAAAAACCTTTTCCGTTTTAGTGTAAACACTGAAAGGGTTTCCATCCCAAATCACTAAGTCAGCCATCTTACCGACTTCTAAAGTACCTGTTTTGCTAGATATCCCAAGTGCTTTAGCAGGGTTTAATGTAATCCATTTAATAGCTCTTGAAGGAGATATATTAAAACCAGCCCTATTGCCTGCTGCCATTGCTTTTGCTGCCTCTTGATTGAGCCTTTGAATTCCTACTGAAGAATCAGAATGAATAATAGCGCAGCCACTACCGCCTTTAGCTTGATCAACTATCGCAGCATTTTCCCAAACCATATCGAATGCTTCATGCTTAAACCCCCACCAGTCAGCCCACATTGCAGCACAAACATTATTTTCAGCTAAGATATCTGCAACCTTATAAGCCTCAATGGCATGGTGGAAAGTTGTGACTTTATAATTAAATTCTTTAGCTATATCCAGCATCACAGCCATCTCTTCGCCCCTGTAACAATGATTTTGAATTAAGATCTCACCATCAAGAACTCCTACCAATGTCTCGAGCTCTAAATCCCTAGTTGGAGCATATCCTAACTCCTTTGCCTCTTCTGACTTAGATTCATATTCAGCTAACTTATTTCTGTAACCTTCAGCTCTTATCCAAGCTTTACGATAACCTGCTACATTTCCCATCCGAGTTGAGGGCTCGCTTTTTCTACTTCCATAGACCCTCTTAGGGTTCTCTCCACAAGCCATTTTTAAGGTATATGGAGCATCTGGAAATTTCATGCCCTGTACTGTTCTAGACCAAACATTTTTAAGAGTAACCCCCCTACCTCCTATCAAATTTGCCGATCCAGGTAACACATGAAAAGTAGTGATGCCACCCTTCAATGCAAGTGGCATTTGGGGGTCTTGAGTCCAAACTGAGTGTTCAGCCCAAACATGAGCAGTAACTGGGCTTGTTGATTCATTACCATCAGAACTAGATCTTAGACCAGGAGCTGGATAGACACCCATGTGTGAATGAATATCAATTATTCCAGGAGTAACCCATTTACCATCTGCGTCTATTGTTTGTGTATTAGCAGGTTTGTCTAAAGTTTCCCCTATAGCTTTAATTTTATTAGAAGATATTAATATACTACCGCTTATAATTTCATTACCTGTTCCAGTAAGAATTCTTGCATTCTCAATAAGAATGTCTCCGCTGTTAACCGGTTCGTAAGTTGACTCAAAGGCTGTTGTTTCTTTTGAACTTAATGTAAGAAACGAAAAAGTTCCTATCAATACTATAAATATTAATTTTCTCATTCTTCTTCTCCAGTATTTTTTAATATTTTCTTTTCATTTTCATAACTTGCCATAACACCTTGATCTATTTCTAAATTAAGTTTGGCACCATCTTCTACGGAAAGAAGATTAGTAGACCTGATTGTCTCAGGAATAAGGTAAACAGAAAAACTTTCATCATTTACTTTACCAACAGTTAAGCTTACTCCATTTAAGGCAACATATCCTTTGGGATGAATGTAGTGCCCCCAGCTTTCAGGTTTATCTACTAAAATTTCTACTTCACCTTCAGCATCATTTAAACTTGCTTTGCAAGCACAGCTAATATGACCTGATAATAAATGCCCGCCTACTTCATCCCCAAACTTTAGTGATCTTTCTATATTTACTTCCGAATTTTTATTCAAGTCCCCAAGATTAGTTACTCTTAAAGTTTCTTTTATTACATCGAATGAAATTTGGTCATTAGAGTATTCTGTCACCGTCAAGCAGACTCCATTAACAGCTACACTTGCTCCTTCTTTTAAGTCCTTGTTAAATCCCTCTGGAACTTTAATTTGTAGTCTCTCCCCTTCAGAAGAACGAATTTTTTTTGATATAAGCCCCTTGGCTTCTACAATTCCTGTAAACATTTTTAACTTTTAAAAGAAGATTTAAGTTTTTTAGCTATGTCCTTTTGGTTTGTATTTTCTAAGTAAACAATAAGATTCTCTAAACTCGAGATTGAGAAAATAGGTATATTTAATTCATTTTCTAATTTCTTGCAGACTTGCTCTCCCTCGTCTTGTTCTTGTCTGTCAAGAGCTATTATGGCACCAGAAATAGTTCCTCCTGCTTCTTGAATAAGTTTTATTGAACTTTTTAGAGCAGTTCCAGCAGTAAGAACATCATCAATGATAAGTACTTTCTTATTGGTAACTGACCCAACCAGAGCGCCACCTTCACCATGATCTTTCTTCTCTTTTCTATCAAAACAAATAGGGGTCTTTTTAGAAGCCTTCTGATTAAGTACTGTTGCTACGGCTGCAGCTAAAGGGATGCCTTTGTAAGAGGGACCAAAAATTACATCGTAATCTATATTACATTCTGTAATCTTTTCACTATACATTTCTGCTAATTCCCCTAAATGACCAGATTCTAAAAAAGTAGCTATGTTGAAGAAATAAAGACTTTCTCTACCTGACTTAAGAGTAAATTCTCCAAACAAAAGAGCTTCGAGGTCTATTGCTAACTCTAAGAATCTTTTTTCTATATCAGCCATAACAGTCTATGAGAATCTAATAAATAATTATCTTAAGCAAGTATTGTAATTGTTTCTATCCTAGAATAACCTCATTTTAAGAAAACATGGCAAAACTTATAGTCATAGCAGCTCCTTCTGGAGCAGGAAAAACTTCACTTATTCAGGCTTTATTAGAAGAAGCCGGAGACCTTAAATTTACTCTTAGCATCTCTTATACAACTAGAGAAAAAAGAGTTACAGAAAAACACGGAGAATCGTACTATTTTATTAGTAACAAAGAATTTAAGCATATGATTAAAGAAAAAGAATTCTTAGAATATGCTGATGTTTTTGGAGACTTAAAGGGAACAAGTAAATCCTGGGTTGAGAATAAGATAAAAAAAGGCTGGAATGTGATTCTTGAATTAGATTGGCAAGGAGCAAGTCAAGTTAAAAATATTTACCCGGACTCAGAAACAATATTCATCTTACCCCCTTCTTATGACGATCTAAAAATTAGGCTAAATAAAAGAGGCCTGGACAAAAAAGAGGCTATCAATAGCCGTTTAGCAGAAGCAAAGGAAGAGATTAAACAAGGTCAAAATTTTGATCACCTTATTGTGAATGATCAATTTAAAGAAGCCTTAACTGATCTAAAATCCATAATAATCTCCAATAAAGAAATAACAGACGAGAGAAAAGAGCTAGTGAGCTTTTGCTTAAGGGGTTTATTGGAAGAATAGACAGATATCCTGTAGAATGCGCGGTTCATTTTTCTGAAGAAGCAATATTATGGCAAGAGTTACTGTTGAAGACTGTTTAGATAAGGTACCTACTAGGTATGACTTAATTGTTTTAGCTGCAAAGAGAGCTAGGCAATTAGCTACCGGGGGTAGAAGAGCAACCTTAGAATGGGAAAATGATAAAGCTACTGTTATGGCGTTGAGAGAGATTGAAGCGGGAACAGTTACTCAGGACAACATAAACGAATTAACAGTAGATATAGCCGATCTTGAAGACGAGTTCTCTGAAGAACTTGCGGCAGAAGACCTACCTGAAGAATAATAACAGCCTAAATGAATTAATCTTTGGGTTAAATAGCCTAAAAGAGTTTTATTTCTATGGAAACAATTGACGCTTTATCAGAAAAACTTTCAGATTACCTAGACTCTGGACAAGTAGAACAAGTTAATAAAGCTTTTGAATTTGCCAGTGAAGCACATATGGGCCAGTTCAGAACAAGTGGTGATCCATATGTCAGTCACCCTATAGCTGTAGCAACAATTCTAAGCTCTTACCATATGGATGAAGACAGTCTTTCTGCCGCTATGTTGCATGATGTTATTGAAGACTGTGGAGTGCCTAAAAGTGTTATCGAGAAAGAGTTTAATAAAAATGTAGCTAATCTAGTGGATGGAGTAAGTAAATTAGATCAATTAAAAATTTCTACCAGAACTGAAGCCCATGCAGAGAATTTTCAAAAAATGATTCTTGCTATGGCAAAAGACATAAGAGTAATTGTTGTTAAGTTAGCTGACCGACTTCATAACATGAGAACTATTGAGTATCTAGATAAGGAAAAGCAAAAACTTAAAGCCAGAGAAACATTAGAGATTTATGCTCCTTTAGCTCACAGGATAGGTATGAACACTGTCTACCGAGAACTAGAAGATAGATCTTTTAAAGTTCTTTATCCAACAAGATATAGGCGTTTAAGAGTTGCAACTAAAAAGAACAGGGGCGGTCAAAAAAGATTACTAAAAAAAATAAAAAGAACTTTAGAAAAAAAACTTGTTGACCAGGGTATACCTGCTTACGTTGAAGGAAGAGAGAAACATATCTACAGCATCTATAGAAAAATGAAAGAAAGCCGCAGGTCATTTGAAGAGATTATGGATATAGTTGCCTTTAAAGTAATAGTAGATAACGCAGATAACTGTTACAAAACTCTTGGAGTTATCCACAGTATTTTTAAACCCATTGAAGGTCGTTTTAAAGACTTTATTTCTATTCCTAAATCTAATGGCTATCAATCCATTCATACAGGTGTAGTTGGTTTAGATGGCCAACCCATTGAATTCCAAATAAAAACAGAAGAAATGAATGAAATGGCAGAAAATGGAATAGCTTCTCATTGGATTTACAAGATGGGTGATGGAACAGAGAGTAATCCCCAAAGAAAAGCAAGGAGATGGGTAGCTGATTTACTTGAAATGAGAGACAACCTTGAATCATCGGAAGAATTTATTGAATCTGTAAAAACTGACATATTCCCTGATGAAATCTATGTATTTACTCCTGAAGGAGAAATAATTCAGCTTGTAGCTGGATCAACAGCAATTGACTTTGCGTACACAGTGCATACTGATATAGGGCATCATTGCAGAGCCTGCAGAATAAACAGGAAGCTGGCACCATTAAGCGTCCCCTTGGAGAGTGGTCAGACAGTTGAGATCTTAAGAGATAAGATTCCTCAAACTTCACCTGCTTGGCTTAATTTCGCGGTAAGCTCACGAGCTAGAAATAGCATAAGAAATTATTTAAGTAATTTAAAGATATCGGAAGCCAGAAAGTTAGGAAAGAAATTACTAGATCAGTCTCTGGGTCAGCATAACGTTAAATTAAGACATCTTAAAGAAGACAAACTGAAAGAGGCACTAGATACTTTAGGTATTAAAAGTCTTAACGGATTACTTGAAGAAATTGGTCTAGGAAAGAGAGTTGGAAACGTTGTTGCCAGACAAATGATTAGTTTTCTGGATAAAAAAGGTGGAGAGAAAAGCTCAGATATTCTATCCCTAGAAATTACTGGAACAGAAGGACTGGTAGTGAATTATGCTACTTGTTGTAAACCCATTCCCGGTGACTCTGTTATAGGTCATTTCACTACTAATGGTTTAGTGGTACACCAAGAAAGATGTAAAAATATTCTGTCAATTAGGGAAGATCCTAGTCAATGCTTTCCTGTAAATTGGCATGAAGAATTACAGAGAGAATTTTCTACGGATATAAAAATATTAGCTTCAGATGAAGCTGGTCTACTTGCGACTATGGCATCAGCCATAACAAACTCATCTACTAATATTGAATCTATACACACCCAAGAGCTAGATCAAGGACACATAGAATTCACTATGACCCTTCAAGTTAAAGGTAGAGATCAGCTGGCTAGTCTTATTAGAAAACTAAGAAAATTAAAAAACATACTCTCAGTGCACAGAATTCATGATCAAGAAATGAGAGAAGCACAAACCTTACATTAATTACTGGAGAAGGATTATGAAAAACAAGATAGAAACGGAATCTGCCCCTAAAGCACTTGGAACTTATTCTCAAGCCATTGATACAGGTAATACTATTTACCTTTCAGGGCAAGTTCCTTTAGATCCAAATACCATGGAACTAGTTGAAGGTGATGAAGAACAAATTAGGCAGGTATTTAAGAATATTCAGGCTGTATGCAATGCTGCTGGAGTTTCGTTAGATGATATCGTTAAGCTTAACGTTTATCTCTCAGACTTATCAGTCTTTGCTAAGGTTAATGAAGTAATGAACGAGCTTTTTTCGGAACCCTACCCAGCAAGAGCTGCTATTCAAGTAGCTAAACTACCATTAGACTCTTTGATTGAAGTTGAAGGAATAATAGTTAAGAAATAGTCTTCAACACAATTTATGCCCGAAGGCAGAGAAAAAAATCATCCAATACAGAACATTAGAGGTGTAGGTCCAAAAATAGCCGACACTTTGTCTAACCTTGGTATTTATCAAGTTGAAGATGCTGTCTTCCATTTACCTTATAAATATGAAGACAGAACAAACCTTACCCCTATAGGAGATGCTCCTTACGAAACCCCCTTATTAGTAGAAGGTGAAATAGTTAAATCGACAGTAGTCTTCAGAGGTAAAAGGATGCTCATTACTGAAATATTTGATGGAACAGGAAGATTGACTATGAGAATGTTTCACTTTGCTTTAGCTCAACATAAAAACCTTAAGAAAGGCCATAGAATAAGATGCTTTGGGACTATAAGGCATGGTCCAAAAGGGAAAGAGATGATACACCCACAGTATCAAGTGTTTTCCCAAGATGAAGAAATTGAAATAGAAGATCACTTGACCCCAATTTACCCCTCAACTTCAAACCTTCAACAGGGTAGATTAAGGAAATTAATTCAAGGATCTATTGTGTATTGCCAGAAAAATAATTTACTAAAAGAAAATTGGGAAAATGAAGATGAGGATGGTTTCAAAGATTTGTTAAGTGCACTAATCTTTATTCACAATCCACCAACAGAAACTAGCTTGGAAATACTTTCTGCAGGGAAACATCCAGCGCAAAGAAAATTGATTAAAGAAGAGTTGGTGGCTCATATTCTTTGTTCAGGAATGTTAAAGAGAGAAACTGAACTTAGAAAATCCCCTTTAATGCAATCTACCTCAAAACAAGAAGATTCATTGCTAGGCTCTCTGGGTTTTGAATTAACAAAAGCTCAAACTAGGGTATGGGATGAAATAAAACAGGATTTTGAAAAAGAAACTCCTATGAGAAGACTATTACAGGGAGATGTTGGATCAGGAAAGACGGTTATAGCTGCACTTGCTACTCTGCAAGCTTCTCATAATGGTTTACAAACAGCATTTATGTGTCCCACCGAAATTTTAGCTGAGCAACATTATGAAAATATGACTAAGTGGTTTACTGGTTTGGGCATAAAGGTAGATTTACTTTTGGGATCAACTAAAGCCAAGGATAGAAAAAGAATTCTTTCAGATTTACAAAGCGGGAAAACGCTAGTTTTATTAGGTACTCATGCGTTATTTCAGAAAGATGTTTTTTTTAAGTCCGTTGGTCTGACAATAATCGATGAACAACATAGGTTTGGGGTTCATCAAAGATTTACATTACTTGAAAAGGGAGGTGACAAAGAAAAAAGCCCCCATCAACTAATTATGACTGCTACGCCAATACCAAGAACTCTTTCTATGACAGTCTATGGAGCATTAGATACTTCCATAATCGATGAATTGCCTCCTGGAAGAAGGCCTGTTGAAACAACTTCTAGGCCTAATTCCATGCGCAGTAAAGTTATTAAACGTATCGAAGAAGTTTGCTTAGAAGGCCAAAGGGTTTATTGGGTTTGTACCCTTATAGAAGATTCAGATGAACTTGAAGCACAAGCTGCAGAAGATCTTTTTAAAGAAATAAGTAAAGAAGTACCAAAAGTTAAAACAGGATTGGTTCATGGTCGTCTTAAAAAAGAAGAAAAGGACAAGGTTATAAATAGATTCAGAAAGGGTGACATACAACTTTTAGTTTGCACCACTGTTATTGAGGTAGGCGTAGATGTTCCCGAAGCTACCTTAATGATAATAGAAAATCCGGAAAGATTAGGTCTGGCTCAACTTCATCAACTAAGAGGTAGGGTTGGAAGAAAGGCTGACTCAGATTCACATTGCCTGCTTCTTTTTAAAGAGCCCCTCAGTGATCTAGCTAAAGAGAGAATAAGTACGATGGAAACCACAAATGATGGATTCGTAATAGCTGAAAAAGATCTTGAACTCAGGGGTGGTGGAGATATTCACGGATTAAGACAGTCTGGTTTAATGAACTTAAAAATAGCTAATCCTATCAGAGATTCAGATCTCTTAGAGTCTGCCCAACAAGAAGCACTCCTTATTGCTAAAACAAATGAAGTGCAAGCTAAGTCTCTTATCAGTAGGTGGGTTGGGGCGAGGCTTGATTATTCAGATTCATAGTTTAGTTAAAACCAAAACTACCCTATCAGGACTTGGTAAACCTTCCACAGTTTTATCCAATCCCTGACTCAATCCATCAACTAGGGACCTAAAAGGCATCCACTTAGTTGCTCTTTGTTCTACGGGTGAGGTTTTTACTGAAGAACCTATTTTCAGTATTTTTAGACCTGATTTATTAATTAAATCTTCTAAGCCCTTCCTGGTGTGAATAAACCAAACATTAGACATGTTCGCATAAGTACTTTTGGGTATAAGAGCCTGTCCATATTCATCTGGAGCTATCAAAGTTTCTAGTATTATCTGACCGTCTTGTTTTAAATGAGAAGCCAGTAAATTGAGATGATTTTCAGGATTTCTCTGGTGGTACAAAACCCCCATACTAAATACCAAGTCAAAACACTTATCTGAAAAAGATATCTCTTCAACCCTTAGTGGAACCATTCTTATTTTATTTGAGTTAATGAAATGGTTTAGAGCAAGAAACTGAGTTAAATGAATGATATTAGGCTCAAGACAAATAACAGATTCCGCGCCCTTCCCTAACATCCTAAATCCGTAATAACCATTACCTGATCCAACATCTAAAATATTTTTTCCTTTTAATTCTATGTTTAGTTCCAGAACACGCTTCCACTTCATATTTGACTGCCATTCGGCATCAATAAATATATCTTGAATTGTGAAAGGGCCCTTTCTCCATGGCACAAGTTGCATTAAGTCTTCTTCCGTTCTTTTTTTGTCTTTACTATCCCACTTTCCTTGAACTGTAATCCCATTTTCTAAATTAACTTGGGTTTTATTAATTAGAGGTAAGTTTGAGATTATTTGTTTCCAATTTTCGATTCGCTTATCTTTTACCTGTCCATAAGGATCTAAATCAAAAGTATTCAATAAAGTTGTCCAGTGATCGTTTAATCTGATCATTATTTTTGAGCAATTAAAGTAAAGAAATTAAGGTTACTCATAACTTTTCTAATTTCTTTAAAACCAATTTCACTAAGCCTTTGACGGTGGCATTTTTCTAAATCTGTTACCAAAACCCCCTCTAAAGCATCTCTTTTTCTTGAAATTTCCATTTTTGTGTATCCATTTTTAAACTTAAAGTTGTGATGTAAGTTAAGGAGAGTCTGGTTTCTGTATTTATTATCAAAATGTGTTTTTTCAGACAAAATCAGTAGTCCATTTTTTTTCATCCCTTGGAATATCTTTTCCAACAATTCCTCTCTTTTGACGGAATCAATAAACTGTAAAACAAAATTTATAACCACTACAGATGCATCTGTAATTTGAATGGTTTCTAGATCTTGATTAATAAAGTCAACTTTATTGAAATCAATTGAATCCTTAAAGTTAGAATTACAACTGGTGATCATATCCTTAGAACTATCAACAGCATAAATTTGTCCGTCTTTTTTCTTTATTGCCTTTAAAAGACTTAAAGTGGATGCCCCAAGTGAGCATCCCAAGTCATAACAAGAACTGTTATTCTGAAAATAACTATTACCTAAGTTTTCAATAAGTTTTAAGCTAGATTTATAGCCTGGAACTGACCTATCTATCATGTCTTCAAAAACTTCAGTCACTTCTTCATTGAAAGAAAAAGGTAAGTCGTTAAAATTGCCTGCTTTAAAGATGTTATCTCTCTTTGCCATTACATTAAGTATAAAAATTAATAATCTATGAATTACACCATTAAGTCACCAGAAACTGAATCCGAGTGGGAAAGTTATTTTAACTTCAGATGGGAAAAATTAAGAAAGCCTCTTGGTATGCCAAAGGACACCCTGAAGGATGATAAGGAACAAGATAGTTGCCATCTTATTGCTGTAGATAGTGATGAAGAGGTAGTTGGAACAGGTAGATTACATTTCAACAGTGAACAAGAGGGACAAATAAGATATATGGCAGTAAATGAGTCAATCCAAAGAAAAGGTTTGGGTTCTTCAATAGTCTTAGAATTAGAAATGATGGCTAAGAAGAAAGGAGCAAAAAAAATGGTTCTAAACGCTAGAGAAAATGCTTTAAATTTTTACTTGTCTTTAGGTTATAAAGAGATAGAACCATATGAGTCTGATACTGGCATTCCCCATACTACGATGAGTAAAGAATTAATCTAATTAGAGCAACGGAGCTATTACAAGGCTCACTATTGCCATTACATTGATTAAGATATTCATGGAAGGGCCAGATGTGTCCTTAAATGGATCACCTACAGTATCTCCTACAACAGCAGCTGCGTGAGTATCGGTACCCTTTCCTCCTAGGTTGCCTTTTTCAATATATTTCTTAGCGTTGTCCCAAGCTCCTCCAGCATTTGCCATGAATAAAGCCATTAAAACACATGCCAGCAAACCACCTGCTAACATTCCACCTAAAGATTCCGGACCTAAGATAAACCCTACTAAAGGGGGTGCAGATACGGCAATAATCCCTGGTATGAGCATTTTTTTAAGTGCTGCAGACGTAGCTATATCAACACACTTGGCGGTATCCGGCTCAGCATTTCCCTCAAGAAGACCAGGTATTTCTTTGAATTGTCTTCTTATCTCATTAATCATCTCAAAAGCAGCATCACCAACAGCTGTCATTGTTATTGAGGCTATAAGAAATGGAATAGCCCCTCCAATAAATAACCCAATTAATACCATAGGATTATCCAACAGCAATTGAAGGTCCTCCCCTCTATTTGCGGAAACTGTTGAAACAAAAGCTGCTATTATTGCCAAAGCAGCCAAAGCAGCTGCTCCTATAGCAAAACCCTTTCCTATTGCAGCAGTTGTGTTTCCCTGTTCATCTAACTCGTCAGTAATTTCTCTCGTTTCAGGGGGCATGCCTGCCATTTCTGCAATGCCTCCGGCGTTATCTGCAACTGGGCCATAGGCGTCTATAGCCATAGTTATTCCTACTGTAGAAAGCATTCCTACTGCTGCTATTCCAACCCCATAAAGACCAGTTAGTTTTGTGGAAACGAAAATAATAAGAGCAATACAAGCAATCGGAATTACAACAGACTGCATTCCAACAGACAAGCCTGTGATCATTACTGTTGCAGGACCTGTTTGGCCTGACTCTGCAATTTTAACTATTGGCTTTGAACCGGTGTAATATTCTGTAATTAAACCAATAACTATGCCTCCTGCAGAACCACAAACTACCGCTAACCAAATATTGCTGGCAGGTACTAAGAAATTAATCAGAAAATAGGCTGCAGATACAAAAATAACTGGTGCTGCAATTGTTCCTATTCTCATTGCCAAAGCTGGAGATGAACTAGAAAAAATTCTGACTATAACTATGCCAATAATTGATGAAATCAGACCTATCGAGGCTAATGCCAGTGGCAAAAACATCATACCTTCCCTATTTGCTTCTGCAATCATGGCTGAGGTTGAAGCAATTGCAATGCAGGCAACCATAGAGCCACAATAAGACTCAAAAATATCTGAACCCATCCCTGCTATATCTCCCACATTATCTCCGACATTATCGGCTATAACTCCGGGATTCCTTGGATCATCTTCTGGTATTCCAGCTTCTAACTTACCAACAAGGTCTGCTCCAACATCTGCGCTCTTTGTGTATATTCCGCCACCTACTCTTGAGAATAAGGCTACGATCGAAGCTCCCATAGCAAATCCTTCTATTGAATGAGCATCTCCACTTAAAAAATAATAAAGAGACCCTAATCCTATTAGTCCAAGAGATGCAACACAGAGCCCCATAATTGAACCCCCATAAAATGCTACTGAAAGTGCAGTTTCTGCACCAGATTCTGATGCCGCTGTTGCAGTCCTAACATTTGCTTTTGTTGCTGAGTACATTCCTATCCAACCAGCAATAGAAGAAGAAAGAGCACCTGCTAAAACAGCTGTCGCTGTATCTTGCCCCAAGGACATCCAAACCAAAATTATCACTACAACTGCAAATATTGTTAAGTAGAGATATTCAGTTTTCATAAAAGTCATAGCCCCAAGATGGATTTGATCTCCTATCTTCTTTACATTTTGATCTCCTTCAGGAAACCTATTAACAATAATATAAAGTCCAAGGGCCACTAAAAGACCTGCAAAACCTAATAAAGGGGGTATGGCAAGATAACTCTCTATCATTATTTCTCCTTAAATCTAAAAATCTTGTTGAGAACTATTAACAGCGGCGAAGTCTACAAGATAAAGGGGGCAATTAAAATCAATCTTTATCACTCTGAATTAAAGGTCGATAAATCTAGTTCATTTTCTGATTTGGCAACAATACAGGATACTGCGGCATCCCCACATACATTAACTGCAGTCCTCATCATGTCTAATATTCTATCAACAGCTAATATTAAACCTATAGCATCTAAGGGTAAGCCAAGAGATCCTAGGATCAAGGCTAAAGTTACAGTACCAGCAGAAGGCACTGCTGCAGTCCCTATAGAAGTAACTATGGCCAACAATACAATTTGTCCGTATTGAACTAAAGATAAATCTACACCAACCGTACTAGCAATAAACATAGTTGCTAAGCCTTGCATAATAGCTGTTCCATCCATGTTTATAGTTGCTCCAACAGGAACAACAAAAGACGAAACATCTTTCTTAACTCCAAGATCATCTGTCACTGTTTTTAGAGTTACGGGTATCGTAGCTGCGCTTGAAGAAGTAGAAAAAGCAAACAGAGCTACATTTCTCATCTTTCGATAAAAAACAATAGGATTGAGGTTAGCAAATGTTTTAAGCATCAATGAGTAAGTAAATAAAGAATGAAAAGCTAATACAAAAATTAATAAAAGAACGTACTGAGCTAAATCACCAAAAATATTCAGCCCTTTAGACATTACATAACTACCCATTAGGCAAAAAACACCAATGGGAGCGAAACTCATTATTAACAAAACTATCTTCAAAAAAACTGTATTAAGTCTTTCGAAGGACTTTGAAAGTCCATCAGTTAAATCATCTGTTAGATTTAAAGCTATTCCAAACAAAATACTTATAAAGACTATTCCCAACATATTATTTTCAATAAAAGCGCCAAAAATGTTATTGGGAAAAATTCTTAAAACTGTTCCATATAAACTTGAATCACCTGCTGGAGGTAAGTATGGATCTACCGTTCCTTCGAATCCAGAAAGATTAAAAGCCCAGCCAAAAAGTAAAGCCAAACTCACTGCTATTGCGGTGGTAAACAAATAAAGTCCAATGGTTTTAGTAGCTATAGACCCTAGTTTTACCATATTGGAAAGAGAAGATATTCCTGATACTAGTGAGAAGAAAACAAGCGGGACAACGACAAGCATTAAAAGATTCTTAAAAATCTGGCCACCCAGATTAAAAACATACTTTTCTATAACGAGCGATATATTTTCAGAAATAAATCCCGATGAGTAATAAAAAACAGAAGCAACCAGAACACCAGCCGCCATTCCAATCAAAACGTTTCTTGTGAGGTTCTTAGGGGCAGATAAAGCGTTCATATTTCAACCATTTCAAAATCTTCCTTGCCTACTCCACAATCTGGACACACCCAATCTTCAGGTACATCATCCCACAAAGTTCCGGGTTCAATTCCTTCTTCTGGCCAGCCTTCTTCTTCATCATAGGTGAAACCACATACTATGCATTCCCACTTTTTCATTTAATTTTACTTTTACTTATTAATAAAATGCGACATTCTAACTCAACTTTATTGGCAACCTAGACTAAAGTACTCCTTCTTTAGTGCTTAAGATAGAAAAAGTGAAATGACTAACAAATTAATTGGATTAGGAAAGCTTATGAGGCTGGAAAAGCCTATTGGAACTTTTTTGCTTTTATGGCCTACTTTAAGTGCTTTCATGGTTTTGAAAGGTGGTTCGCCCACCATTAAACTTGTAATTATTTTTTGTATAGGAACTTTCTTAATGCGTTCTGCGGGTTGTGTTATTAATGATTTTTTTGATAAAGATTTTGACGGCAAGGTAGAGAGAACTAAGGAAAGGCCAATCGTTACTGGTGAGGTAAGCAGCCTTGAAGCAATAATCCTTTTTTTTATTCTAATAGGCCTTTCAGCACTTTTATTAATTTGGACAAATAAACTTACTGTCCTTATTGCGGGCATAGGCTTACTAATTGCTGTCTTCTATCCCTTAACAAAAAGATTTTTTAAAGTCCCGCAGTTATTTTTAGGGTTGGCCTTTTCATGGGGAATATTAATGGTTTCAGCTGCAGAATTAGACAGGATCTCTTTTTCATCTTTAATCATGTTTTCGGCATGCTTTTTTTGGATATTAGCCTATGACACAGCTTATGCTCTAAGTGATAAAGAAGGAGATCTATCTATTGGCCTTAATTCTTCTGCCATAACGTTCGGAAAACACACCCCAGCTTTAATCGTTGTATTTCATTTGATATCGCTTTGTCTTTGGAGTCTTTGTGCTTTAGTAGAAAAAATGAGTCCAATTTTTTATTTAAGTATTTTTGTTTGTCTTGGTTTTGTTTTTATTCAATTTCTTCTTGTTAGAAACGAAGAACCAGATAAATGCCTCAAAGCCTTCAAACAGAATAATTGGATAGGTTTTTCTATCTTGGTAGGCACAATGCTTCCCCACATCATAGGGGTATAAACTTATATTAAAGAATGAAAATAACCTTCATTGAATCTATTAAAAACGTCGATAAGTCAACCTGGGATGATTTAGTCAATTCTGACTATCCTTTTATGAAGCATTCTTTCTTGCTGTCTTTGGAAGAAAGTAAGTGTGTTGGGGAAGGAACAGGCTGGTACCCCTTTCACTTGCTTGTGAAGGAAGATGAAGATGTCATTGCATTAATGCCTATGTACATAAAAACTGATTCCCACGGAGAGTTTATTTTTGATTGGTCATGGGCTGATGCTTTCTACAGAAATGGCTTAGATTATTACCCCAAGCTGGTAAGCGCAATTCCCTTCACTCCAGCTTCTGGTCCAAGATTGTGCCTTTTTGACGAAAGTAAAAGAATAACAATAAGTGCACTTATTAAAGAAGGTTTAGAAGAAATTTCTACTAAACTAAATATTTCTAGTGCCCATATTCTTTTACCGGAAAAAAATGAACTAAAAGCTTACGCTGATTCCGGGTTTAGCATGAGAAGCAGCTATTCATTTCATTGGTTTAATAACAACTACTCAGACTTCAATGATTTCCTTGATGAACTAACCTCAAGACAGAGAAAAAATTTAAAAAAAGAAAGGTCTAAAATTTATGACCAGAACATTCAAATGGAAAGGATTTCAGGTAAAGATATAACAAAAAGCCATTGGGAGAGCTTCTTTAAATTTTATCAATTAACTTATTTAAAAAGAGGCATGCGAGCATACTTAAACCTAGAATTTTTTCATCAAATCTCTGAATATCTTCCCGAATCAATATTATTAGTAATGGCTAAGGATACTGAGGCAGAAAGCTATGTAGCAGGTGCCTTAAACTTTTGTGACTCGAAGAATCTTTATGGAAGATATTGGGGTTGCCTTGAAGAATATGACTCTTTGCATTTTGAAACTTGTTACTATCAGGGAATAGAACATTGTATTGAAGAACAGTTAAATAGATTTGATCCAGGAGTTCAAGGAGAGCACAAGATTAAAAGAGGATTTCAACCAGTTGAAACGTATTCGTCCCATTGGATAAAAGATGAAAGATTTAAAAAAGCGATTGATGATTTCGTGGAAAGGGAAAGAGAACATGTCCTGGAATATAACGAAAGATGCAAATCTCTCTTACCTTTTAAAAGCTCAGTAATTAATAGGCTCTACCAAAATGAAGCAAGAATTAAACCCTAGTTCTCTTAAAGAAGGGCTTAAATTTTTATGCGATAAAGATCCTGAATTAAAGGCATTACTAAAAAAAAGAAAGGGGCAGATTACATTATTTAAAAGGCCTTCAGGATTTGAGGGGTTGATAAATCTTATTGTGGAACAGCAACTTTCTGTTGCTTCAGCTAAAGCTATCTTTGGAAGATTGAAACAATCCATTACTCCATTTTCTGCTGAGAAATTCATCAAAACTGATGAAAAGGTTTTTAGAGAGGCGGGTCTAAGTTTTCAAAAAATTAATTACTGCAGTGGTATTGCAAAGGCATACATTTCGGGAGATCTCAACTTTAATTCACTAGAGCTGATGTCAAATGAAGAGGTGATAATTGAGTTAACAAAGTTAAAGGGAATCGGTGAGTGGACAGCTCAATGTTACTTACTTGGGTGTATGTCAAGGAAAGATGCTTGGCCCTCTTCAGACTTAGGATTACAGGTTGCAATACAAAGACTAAAGGGTCTAAAAACTAGACCTCAAAAGTTGACAACAGAAGAAATTGCTGAAACCTGGAAACCCTTTAGATCGATAGCTGCGTTAATATTATGGTCATCTTATGACTAACAAAAATAACTTAGGCGTAACATTAAGAAGAAAACCAAAGACTAATCTTAAGGGCCTTCTATTTTTATATGAGAAGAACTTTATGCTCATAAAAGAAATTATTCCTAGTTTTAAGAAAAACCTTAACTTGTCTTACCTCCTTCCAGAAGCTGACCTTAACTCGAGAGTAACTATTGAGTTAAATAAGGATTCAAGATACACATCCACATTGATTATTAGCCAGTCTGGATATACAACCAAGGAATTGAACGAAACTGAAATTGTTGTAGCTATCTATCATGACATAAGAATGGCAGAGGTAAGAAAATTTAATGGGAAACAATTATTTTGGGCAAGAAATAAATACCCCAATACAAATATGTTTCATAAAGACGAAAAATATCAATGGAACAAATTCTTCTCTGAGTGGTTAGTTTTTTCTAAAAATGAAGGTTTAGCAGAAAAGATTGTAAAAATTAATGCACCTTGATAGTGCATATGCATTTATGTAGTGCATTTTTACTCTTTATTCACTTTAAAAGCCCTGTAATAGGGCTTTTTTTATGATATTATTTTAATTCATCTTTTATGAATGGAGAAAACTAAAATGTCAGAAACAAAAATCTATGAATATGTTTGGCTTGATGGATATCAGCCAGAGCCTTCTATCAGAAGTAAAATTAAAGCAACTACAGATGACACACCCCCAGAGTGGTCATTTGATGGCTCATCAACTCAACAGGCGGAAGGAGGAAGTTCAGATTGCTTATTACTTCCAGTAAATACCTATGACTGTCCCTTGTTTGCCGATTATCTTGTTATGTGTCAAGTTCAAACAGGAGAACATGAGACCCACCCTTCAAACACCAGAGCTGCTGCAGAAAAAATATTAAGTGACGAATGGTGGTTTGGATTTGAACAAGAGTATTTTTTTACTAACAAGGATGGAAGTCCTTTAGGTTGGGAAGATGGCACACCAAGACCACAGGGCGACTACTATTGTGGTGTTGGAGCAGATAATGTTCAAGGAAGAGAAATTTCCGAAGCTCACCTAGAAGCTTGTATAGATGCAGGAATTGAACTCACAGGAACAAATGCCGAGGTAGCATTAGGTCAATGGGAATATCAATGCTTTGGTAAAGGAGTGAAAGCCGGAGATGATCTTTGGATAAGCAGATATTTGCTATACAAGATAGCAGAAGATTTTGGCGTTGGAGTAAACCTCCACCCTAAACCAAAAAGTGGAGATTGGAATGGATCTGGTATGCATACAAATTTTTCCAATGAAGAAATGAGAACCCGTGGCTCAGAGGCTCTTTTCACCTCAATGTGTGAGAAGCTTGGAGAAGTCCATGAAGAAGGAATCTCTAATTATGGTTCCGACAATGATCAAAGACTAACGGGCCTTCATGAAACGCAAAAAATTACTGAGTTCTCTTACGGCATTAGTGATAGAGGAGCAAGTATTCGTATTCCTATTTACACTCTTGAACATGACTGGAACGGTTACTTGGAAGACAGGCGACCAGCCTCAAATGCAGATCCTTATAAGATCATTGCGCATATAGTGGGAACTTTAACTTAAGTGTTTTTAAGAAAAAATATTTTAAGTTGACCTATTACTAAAAAATAAAAAAGGGGAAGAAATTCTCCCCCTTTTTTTTGAAGAGTTCATGGAAAAAATAGATAGAAATTATCTGAATGAACTGAAAACAGGGGTCTTGCTTTTAGATAAATTTTTAAAAATTAAATATCTCAATTCCTCTGCTCAATCACTATTAGATACAAGTTTTAAATCTTCTAAAGACAAAAAGCTCCAAGAATTATTTTTTGAAGAATCAAAGGACTTTGACAACTTTCTAGAAAATCTTAATGACAAAACGGCTTTTTCAAAAGTTGATACTCTTTTATTCATTAAGGGCGGAAAGAAGCTGTTATGTGATTACCATATCCAATCATTTAAAGATGACTTAATTGGCGAAGGATTTATTTTAGAGATAATAGATAAAGACTACTCTCATGAAGTCCGTGAAAGAATCCGATCTCAAACTAACCAAGAAGTGACCTCTGCTTTTATTAAAGGTCTTGCTCATGAAATCAAGAATCCCTTAAGTGGTATTAGGGGTGCAGCTCAATTATTAAGTCAAAAACTTCCAAAAGAGCATTTAGGTGAATACACCGAAATAATAATCAACCAAACTGACAGGCTTTCTTCCTTAGTTGATGACATTCTTGGTCCAAACAGGAAACCTACTTTTGAACTGCAAAATATTCATGCGCCCTTAGAAAGTGTTATAACTTTGTTAAAACAAAACTTAAGCAAAAGCGGTATTAATTTGCTTAAAGACTATGACCCAAGCATCCCAGAAATTTATTTAGATATTTATTTATTAGAACAAAGTATTTTAAATCTAGTTAACAATGCCAGGGAGTCTTTGATAGAAGGAGAAGTGCTTTCTCCTGAGATAAAAATTATAACCAGAGTTCTTCATCAAGAATTAGTTGGAGAAACTCAACACAAAACAGTCTGCAAAATTTCTGTTATTGACAATGGGCCTGGTATACCTAAAGACCTTAAGGATTCTGTGTTCTTTCCCATGATATCTTCAAAGCCTGAAGGCTCGGGCTTGGGTCTTTCTATTACTCAAGGAATCATTTCCCAACACAATGGGATTATTAAATTTGAAAGTGAACCAGGTAAAACAGAATTTAGCATCCTCATACCTATCGACCATGAGTTAAGTGAGCAAGAATTAAGGAGTGCAAATGCCTGATAAGAATTTAGTT
This sequence comes from uncultured Gammaproteobacteria bacterium, assembly GCA_964614345.1. Classification (GTDB taxonomy): domain Bacteria; phylum Pseudomonadota; class Gammaproteobacteria; order Magnimaribacterales; family Magnimaribacteraceae; genus AEGEAN-183. The sequence continues at coordinate 67,841 of CAZTLP010000002.1, forward strand.
TGGGTAGTCGACGATGATGAATCTATAAGGTGGGTTCTTGAAAAGGGGCTCTCAGAAAATGGTTTAAAGATTGAAACATTTGAATCAGCACATCAAGTTATAAAAAAACTAGAAGTAGAATCTCCTAGAGCAATCCTGTCCGACATTAAAATGCCTGGTACCAGTGGGTTAGCACTCCTGGATCAAGTTAAAGAAATTAGGCCAGATATACCGGTCATAATAATGACAGCGCACTCTGACCTTGAAAGTGCAGTCGAGTCTTACGAACATGGTGCATGGGAATATCTTCCTAAACCATTTGATATAAATGAAGCAGTAAAAATTGTAAAAAGAGCGATAACTTCTGAAGAGGAAAAGGAAGAAGAAACTGAAAAGCATCCTAAAGCTGAGATAATTGGTGAGGCTCCTGCTATGCAGGAAGTTTTTAGAGCCATCGGAAAATTATCTAATTCAAACTCTACTGTGTTATTGGTTGGACATTCTGGAACAGGAAAAGAATTAGTAGCTCAAGCTTTATTCCAGCATAGTCCACGAAAAGAAAAAGCATTCATAGCCCTAAATATGGCTGACATACCGAAAGAATTATTGGAAGCTGAGTTATTTGGTCACGAAAAGGGTGCTTTTACAGGAGCAGATGAAAGAAGATTAGGAAGATTTGAACAGGCTAATGAAGGAACACTTTTTCTTGATGAAATTGGTGATATGCCTTTAGAAACTCAAACCAGACTGTTGAGAGTTCTTTCAAATGGCGAGTTTTATAGAGTTGGGGGTCGAAAGCCAATAAAAGTTGATGTAAGAATAATAGCTGCTACACACCAAAGCTTAGAGGAGCAAGTAGAAAATGGAATTTTTAGAGAAGATTTGTTTCATCGTTTGAATGTTATAAAAATCTCATTACCTGACTTGAAGGAAAGAAGGGAAGACATTCCGGCCCTTAGTAAACACTTTCTAAAAATTAGTGCCCAGGAGTTAAATGAAGAGGTCAAATATTTATCTGAAGAAGTAGAAGATTATTTTTCTAGGCTATCCTGGCCTGGAAATGTGAGGCAACTAGAGAATGCTTGTAGATGGTTAACTGTTATGGCACCTTCAAGGCAAATTAAACTAGAAGATTTACCTGCTGATCTGAAAAGTGAAAGTACCGAATCTAAATCAGAATGGACTGGAACATTAAAATCCTGGGCAGAAGATTCCTTAGCAAAAGGAGAAACAGAATTACTGGATTTAGCTTTACCAGAGTTTGAAAAAACAATGATAGAGGCGGCTTTAGGCAAGACAATGGGTAAGAAAAATGAAGCAGCTAAGCTTTTGGGGTGGGGCAGAAATACTCTAACTAGAAAAATAAAAGACTTGGGTATGAGCTAATAATTTTTACTTTGAGAGCGGCATACCATTGCCCTCCCAGGACATCATCCCCCCACCAACTAAATTAACATCAAGATAACCTAATTTAATAAGGGAATTGCCAGATTTTTTTGAACTCATTCCTGTTCTACAAACTAAAATTATAGGCGTCTCCTTTGGGTGTTTTTTAGTTATTAAGTGCTGTTCTAATTGGTCTTCTTGCACATTAATTGAGCCTGCGATGTGTCCTGAAGAAAATTCTTGTGAAGGTCTGAGATCTAGTACCAAAGCATTTTCTTTATTAATCTTTCTTGTTGCTTCGCCTGGACTTAACTTCTTTCCTCCTTTTCTGCCTTCATAAATAATTAAAGCCGTGATACTGAGCAAAAGCAGAGTTACAGCTATAAAATTCTGGGAAATAAAAAGAAAGAATGTGTTCATTTTGGATCGTGATTATATAGGTTCGTGAGTTAGAATAGTTTCTTTCAAAGAATAAATTTCAAAGTTTAAAAAATTACCAATGGCATCTTTAGTTCTTGTTAGGCACGGTCAAAGTGAATGGAATGAAAAAAATCTTTTCACGGGATGGAAGGATCCTGATTTAACCGATAAAGGAGAAAAAGAGGCTTTAATAGCAGGTAGGGCCTTAAAAGCATCAGGCTATAAATTCGACATTATGTTTACTTCTGTGTTGTTAAGAGCTAAGAGGACAGGAAGTATTATTCTTCAACAAATGGTCCAAGAAGATATAAAAATTGTTGAGAATGAGGCCTTAAATGAAAGAAATTACGGAGACCTAGCAGGTTTGAATAAAGATGAAGCTAGAAAAAAGTGGGGAGATGACCAGGTTCACAAATGGAGAAGATCTTTTGACATAGCACCCCCAGGTGGAGAAAGCCTAAAAATGACTGCTGAGAGAGTACTGCCTTATTACGAAAAAAATATTCTTCCTCTGTTAATTGATAACTTAGAAATCGTAATAACTGCACATGGTAATTCTCTTCGTGCTCTAGTCATGGAATTAGATAAACTAAGTCCAGAAGAGGTAGTGAAGCTAGAAATCCCAACAGGGATGCCTATTTGCTACCAAGTAAACAAACTGGGCGAGGTTGTAGCTAAAACCATAATGTAAAACTAGACTATTCTTACTGGAATGCTATCAGTACGAAAATCACAGTTAAATGAAAAAATTTAGTACTAGATTACTCCTTTGGCATGAATTGCATGGTAGAAAAAACCTGCCTTGGCAGAGAAAAATCAACCCTTACAAAGTTTGGGTTTCCGAAATTATGCTGCAACAAACACAAGTCGTTACTGTGATTCCTTATTTTAAAAAGTTTATTCAAGAGTTTCCTACAGTAAAAAGCCTTTCTAAAGCTGCCCCAGATCAAGTTCTAAAACTTTGGTCGGGCCTAGGTTACTATGCAAGGGCCAGAAACCTTCATAAAGCTGCCAGACTAATCTGTTCCAATTATGGAGGAAAGATACCAAGTTCCATTGATGAACTAGTTGAATTACCTGGAATAGGTAGATCTACTGCGGGGGCTATTCTGTCTCTGGGTTTCAAGAAGAAAGCCCCTATTTTGGATGGTAATGTAAAGAGGGTATTGGCAAGACACTTTAAAATCGGAGGCAACCTTCAAGCTTCTTCCACAACTAAGCAATTATGGCAAATCTCAGAAAGCCTATTGCCTAGCGATAGAATCGATATTTATACGCAAGCTATTATGGATTTGGGTGCTACTGTTTGCACTAAATCAAACCCTTTGTGTTCAAGCTGTCCTGTTAACCAAGATTGTTCGGCTTTTAAAGAGGGTCTGGTTGATACCCTGCCCTTAAAGATAAAAAGAAAATCGAAACTTACCAAAAAGGTGCTCTGGCTTATACCTCAAGGCGCATCTGGAGAGATATTATTAGAAAAAAGAAAAGAAGAAGGAATTTGGGGAGGTCTTTGGTCGTTTATAGAAACTGAAAAAAAAGCGGAATTAGAGTTAGCAGTGTCTCAAAATTTTGATTCAAATACCTCAAAGATAAAAAAACTCAATAAAGTTAAACATAATTTTAGTCACTTTAATTTAGAAGCCATTCCTTATCTTGTAAAAGTAAAAAAAGGTAAAAAAATTAAAAACACTGTTTGGGTTGATTTCAAAAATGTAGAATCCTTAGGGTTACCAGCTCCCGTTAAAAAAACTATCAATCAAATAACAAAGTCATGACAAGATCAGTCCTCTGTAAAAAATTTAAAAAGGAATTGCCGGGTTTAGATCAACCTCCTTACCCAGGACCCAGAGGACAAGAAATTTATGAAAATGTTTCAAGGCAAGCATGGGAAGAGTGGCTTGATCACCAAAAAATGCTTATAAATGAAGGCCAAATTAATCTGACGGATAAAGAGGCTAGGAAGTGGTTAAATGAACAAATGGATTTATTTCTTTCAGGAGAAGAGTACGCAAGACCAGAAGGATATACACCTCCAAAAGAATAGTGTCTTCTTTAAGGCAGAATATTTGTATACAATCCGCCCCACATTTTGCCCAGATAGCTCAGTTGGTAGAGCAAAGGACTGAAAATCCTTGTGTCGGTGGTTCGATTCCACCTCTGGGCACCATTTCTGGGATTTCTTAAATTTGAGCTTTAACAAGAATTGTAATAGCCTGAGTTAGAGCAATTAACTTTGAAAAAGTAAAAATGGAAATACCTGTCTTAGATATAACTGATAAAACTCAGGATAAAATAGAAAACCTTTCAGAATTAGGTTGTTTAGTTGTAAAAAATGCCATATCGGAGAATACAAGAGAGAAAGTTAGAACAGAACTAGAACCAGCGATGGAAGCGTCCCCCGCGCAGATTGATGATCCTGAAGCCTTTTATCCTGGAAATACTAGAAGAATGAGTGCCTTGGTCGCTTTATCTGAAACTACTGGAAAACTAGCAATTGATAAAATGTCTACGGACATTTGTGACCATTTTTTATTACCTAACTCAAACTGCGGTTATCAACTTCATGTAAGTGCTGCTGTGGAAGTTGGTCCTGGTTCCCGAAAACAAATATTACACAGAGAGGAAGACCCATTCCCATTTTTTGATGTTCCTCGACCGAATCTAATTGTTGCAAGTATGTGGGCGATAACTGACTTTCGTGCCGACAACGGAGCTACCTTGCTGGTACCAGGTAGTCACACATGGGGGAAAGATAGAAAGCCAAAAGATGAAGAAATACTATCGGCAGAAATGCCTGCAGGATCAGTCTTGTATTGGTTGGGAGGAACTCTGCATGGTGCAGGAGCAAATGTTTCTAATGACTGGAGATATGGGGTCATTCTTAGTTACTCTCTAGGTTGGTTGCGTCAGGAAGAAAATCAATATCTAGACGTGCCTTCAGAAGAAGTAAAAAAACTTCCTAAGGATCTTGCTGAGCTAATTGGTTATAGAGCTTATGGCGGATTAGGATTCTCGATAAATCCAGAACATTTCTTTCTGCAAGATGACTGAAAATCCTTGTGTCGGTGGTTAGATTCCGCTTCTGGGCACCATATTCTTCTTACATGCCCTTTTAAATGTTACTTACAAAAAGCCGAATATATCGAAGACCAGTTTTCAGCTTGCTCAAGATAAAGCATTTGCATCTTTCTTAGTTCTTCTTCACCTTCAGAATCACCATCCCTGCCAGCTGATTCTGAAAGTCCCCTCATAGACTCAGATGCTGCAATAAGTTGACCAACCCCTGCTTCTATCCTTCCACATCCTGCTTCATCCCATTTAGCTGCTGAAAAAGTAGAACAGGAAAAAATAAAGACCATAGTTGCAATAAGATATTTCATAATCTCTCCTTAAAAGTTAAGCCTTTCATATTACTGTTGAATATCTAAATTAGCTACGTGAAAAAGCTTTAAGATTTGATTACTATTTAAACTCATCATAAGCTAGTGTGTAATTTCAAAATAATTAAATACGGAGCGTAAAAATGCCAGCAATCAATGAAGTAACGAATTTAGAAATAGAATCAAATATAGCTGTACTTACTTTGAATTCACCTCCTGTTAATGCACTTTCTGCAAACGTTAGAGAAGGACTGCATGTGGGTGTTAAGCAAGCTATTGAGGATGAGGATACAAAAGCAATTGTATTAATTTGTGAAGGTAGGACATTTATTGCTGGTGCTGACATCACTGAATTTGGTCAAGCCCCTAAAGGCCCTTCACTTTTTGAGGTCCAAGATATGATAGAAGATTCACCTAAACCAGTTATTTCAGCTATTCATGGCACTGCCCTTGGTGGTGGTTTAGAAGTTGCCCTAACTTGTCACTACCGAATTGCAGTACCTTCAGCTAGGTGCGGTCTTCCGGAAGTGAACCTTGGATTGCTACCTGGTGCCGGAGGGACACAACGCCTGCCTAGAATAGTAGGCGCACAAAAAGCTTTACAAATGGTTACATCAGGACAGCACGTTCCTGCTAAACAGTGTCTAGAAATGGGATTAGTTGATGAATTGGCTAATGAAGAAAGCTTGTTAGAGGATGCTATTAAATTTGCTTCAACGATAGTTGAAGAAAAAAGACCTCTGGTTAAAGTCAGAGACAATGAAGAAAATATTAAGGCAGACAAAGGAAATGACACTTTATTTGCAGATTTTAGAAAGTCGATTGCTAGACGAACTAGGGGTTTTTTAGCACCTGAATACAATATTCAATGCATAGAAGCAGCCGTTAACAAGTCTTTCGAAGAGGGCTTAAAAGTTGAGCGCGATCTTTTTACCAAACTAGTTACAGGTACTCAGTCAGCTGCTCAAAGGTATGTTTTCTTCTCCGAAAGACAAGTGAATAAGATTCCTGATATACCTCGAGAAACTGAAGTGACTGAAATAAATTCTGTTGGAGTCATTGGCGCCGGAACTATGGGTGGTGGTATATCCATGAATTTCGCAAATGTAGGTATTCCTGTAACGATAGTTGAACAGAATCAAGAGAGATTAGATAAAGGTTTGGCAGTTATTAGAAAAAACTATGAGAACACAGCGAATAAGGGAAGGATCTCTATGGAAGATGTGGAAACAAGAATGGGATTAATAACAGGTGAGTTGTCTGTTGAGGCCTTGAACACACAAGACCTTATTATCGAAGCAGTTTTTGAAAACATGGAGTTAAAAAAAGAAATCTTCAATAAACTTGACGGTATCGCTAAACAAGGAGCCATTCTTGCTTCTAATACCTCAGCACTTAATGTGAATGAGATAGCTGCAGAAACTAAAAGGCCAGAAGATGTCATAGGCCTTCATTTCTTTAGTCCTGCTAATGTCATGAGATTATTAGAAATAGTGAGAGGAGAAAAGACTTCCAAATCAGTCGTCGCTAGCTCCATGTCAATTGCTAAGAGAATAGGCAAGATAGCTGCTGTTGTTGGTGTTTGCCCTGGATTCGTAGGCAATCGAATTCTTGCTCAGCGACAAAGAGAAGCCAATAAATTAATTCTTGAAGGCGCATTGCCTTGGGATATAGACGACGCTCTCTTTGACTTTGGATTTCCTATGGGCCCATTTGCTATGTCAGACCTTGCTGGACTGGACATAGGGTGGAGCAAAGAAACTTCAAAAGGTGAAACTTTAAGAGATGTTCTTTGTGAAGCAGGCCGTCTTGGACAAAAATCTGGAAAAGGGTTTTATTTATATGACGAGAACAGAGTTAAATCGCCTGATCCTGAAGTTGAAGCCATTATCAGAGACTTTGCTGAAGCTAGACAGATACGCCTAAGGGAAATCAGCAAAGAGGAAATATTAGAAAGATGCCTATACCCCATGATTAATGAAGGATTTAAAATCCTAGATGAAGGGATGGCTATAAGGGCCAGTGATATCGATATAGTTTGGATTAATGGTTATGGCTGGCCAGTCTATGAAGGCGGACCTATGTTTTACGGTAGTCTTGTTGGATTTGATAAAGTTCTAGATTGGTTGAAAAAAATGGAGAAAGAGCTTGGTCCTGAATTTGCTCCTTCTCCCTATCTAGAAAAAGTAGTTAAAGAGAGTATTAATATTTTTGCTTAGCTTAAGCCAGAGCCTTCTGTTCTCTGTAATTATTGATAAACCCTCTGTAGTTTAAATACAGCCACAAAGGTGTAACGGCCAATATCCACCATAACTCAGTTACGACCAATAAATATATAGCCGGAATATTCATTAATAAAAAAGCTATAAATCCATACATTCTTGCTTTAGCACTTAAGCTGGTTAACAAGTAAGTGCCTATTATTGCTATACCTTGGTCTAAAAATTGTGCGATATTAAATAAATTTAGTTCAAACATAATCCCCTCTCCTCTTTTATAACAAATTAAATTTTGCCTTGTATAATCGTCAGGTTGTACCTACTACATCATGAGAGTCATTATCCTATCTGCAATTAAAGATGAAACATATTCTTTAAAGACTGAATATGAAATTAGCCATACCGGAGTGGGTAAAGTTAACGCCGCCTTATCAACCTTACGAACAATCAAAGAAGACAAACCTGACTTAATTATAAATTTTGGCACAGCTGGTTCCCTAAATAGCAATATTTCAGGACTGATTGATTGTAAATATTTTGTCCAAAGAGATATGGATTCGAGACCACTGGGAACAGAGTTAGGACAGACTCCTTTTGAACAAGACCCACCTAAGATTATTGAGATTGAGGATCATCCTATAAATACGATAAATATGAATTTGATTTGTGCAACTGGGGATTCTTTTGTTGAATCCGACATTGGCTTAAAGGCTGATGTGGTAGATATGGAGGCCTATGCTATCGCTAAAGTCTGCTATCAGGAATCCATCCCTTTTGCCTGCTTTAAATACATCTCCGATTTTGCTGATAAAAGCGCTGCGAACGATTTTAGTGAAAACGTCAAGAAAGCAGGAAAAGTCTTTTCTGAATACCTATACGATAAATCAATTTAGCTGTATCAAGCTCTCAACCTTAATGCCATTGGATAATGTTAATTCTTCATGGATATTGACTAGGTCGATTAGAACTAGGGCCTGTTTAACAACATAACCCGCTTTTATGCATAGGTCGCAAGCGGCGGATATGGTTCCACCAGTGGCAAGAATATCATCAATCAAAACTATTTCTGTCCCCCTGGTTTGAGCTTCCTTAATTTCCAGTTGGTCTAAACCGTATTCAAGTTCGTATTGAATATCTATTTTAGGGGGTGGAAGTTTTCCTCCCTTGCGTAACAACAACATGCCGATGTTCAATCTCTCTGCAATTGCAGATGCAAAGACAAAACCCCTTGCATCAACTCCAGCAATCATTTGGGGCTTAGAATTAATTAGATTACACATACCCGATATGCTTTCATTAAAAGCTTTTGGGTTAGCAAGAATTGGAGAAATATCCTTAAAGCTAATACCTCCTTGTGGCCAATCTTGAATCGAATCAATGTAGTTTTTTAGATCCATAAGAGTCTTAATCTTTACGCTTATACAATACAATAACGAACTTAACTTAATAGGAAAGAAAAAAATGAGCAACGCTGCTTCAATCATGTCTATATTGGCGTGTTTGGTTTTGGGTATTGCTATTGCCGCAGCAGGAAGCCCGGGTTCAATCTATTTAGTTGGCCTTCCTTCTTTTGCAATTGCTGCTTCCATTGGATTTATTCTTCATTGGCTGATCTTTATACCCTCTTATATAAACCAAACAGAACATTATTTTGATTTAACTGGTTCTGCTTCATACATATCAATAGTTGTTTTTACATTTTTAGCCCTAAGTGAATTAAATATAAGGACAATCTTAATTGGATTGCTCATTATAATTTGGGCTGTAAGACTCGGATCTTTTCTTTTCTCTAGAGTTAAAAGAACGGGTAAGGACAATAGGTTTACAGTAATGAAAACCAAGTTTTGGTGGTATTTATTTACCTGGACCTTAGGAGGACTGTGGGTCTTTATTACAATGGCAGCAGGTCTAGCGGCAATGACCTCAAGCAAGGTCGTGCCTTTGGGTTGGTTTGCCCTGATTGGAGTAATTTTATGGCTTGAAGGATTTATAGTTGAAGTTGTAGCTGACAATCAGAAAACCAAATTTAGAGCTAAAAAAGAAAATGAAAATAAATTTATAAATGAAGGTCTTTGGCGTTTTTCAAGACACCCTAATTACTATGGAGAAATCACTTTATGGCTTGGCATAGCTTTCATAGCTTTTCCAGTTTTAGAAAGTTGGCAACTTCTTACTTTGATTTCTCCAATTTTTGTTTATATTCTCTTAACCAGAATTAGTGGAATTAGCATGCTGGAAAGAAGAGCAGATAAGAAATGGGGCGATGATCCTGAATATCAACTATACAAAGAAAATACCCCTTCATTAATTCCAATGGGTAAAAAAAATAAGGAGAAACAATGAGTGAGGAAAAGAAAACAGGCAGCTGCTTATGTGGAAATATAAGTTATAGCTTTATTGAATCTTCAGTAATATCTGCAAGTCATTGCCATTGCACAGATTGTCAAAAATCGACAGGTTCAGGCAAAGCAACAATCATTATGGTTCCTGAAGAAGCTTTAGAAATTAAAGGAGAATTGAAGTTTTATACGGTTACCGGTACTGACGGAAGCCACATTAGTCGGGGTTTTTGTGAGAAGTGTGGATCTCCTTTATTAAGCTTGATAGAAGAAGTAGAAGGTTTAAGGTTAGTCAAAGCAGGAAGCTTAGATGATTCGTCTTGGCTAAAGATCGATTCCAATTTCTGGAGCTCTAGTGCAAGACACTGGTCTCCTGTAGATGAAACTCTGCATAGCTTTACTAAAAATCCTGAGACCTAAATCTAAATAAAAAGGAATTTCCTTGAAACCTTCACTCATACATGAAGAATTGGTTTCTAATGATAAATTGGTCGATGATTCAGCCCAAAGAGAATTACTGGTTGAATTAGACGGTCTACAAGAAAAAGTTACTGCTAGATCTAGGTCATGGTTTAACAAAAAACCTGTTAAAGGATTGTATATTTATGGGTCTGTGGGTTCTGGTAAAACACAGCTCATGGATATATTTTTTCAAAGTTTAAACACCTCAAATAAAGTTAGGCTTCATTTTCATAGATTTATGCAAAATCTTCATAACGATATGAATCGTATGGCAAAACAAGAAGATCCAATTAAAAAGATTGTTGAAAAGCTAGCAAGAGAAGCTGATGTTTTGTGTTTTGATGAGTTCTTTGTGGAAGATATTGGCGATGCAATGATGTTGGCTAGATTCTTAGATAGATTATTTGAAGTAGGAGTTCCTTTAGTGGCAACTTCTAATATACATCCTGAAATTTTATACGAAGGAGGTCTTCACAGAGATAGGTTTTATCCAGCTATTGAATCTATAAAAACCCACTGCAAAATCTATCAACTAGAAACTTCTCAAGATTACAGATTAAGAAATCTTGAACAAGAAAAAATCCAACTTATTTCAGGTTTGAGAGAAACGGACGAAATACTATCAAAACACTTTAATTCCCTTGCTCAAGGTGAAATTAAGTTTGATCAAACTATAGAAATTTTGGGAAGAGATATTAATACCAAAAAGCTTTCGCATGGCGTTGTTTGGTTTCATTTTAATGATATCTGCGAAGGCCCAAGAAGTTCAAAAGATTACATAGAAATTAGTAAGGAATTCCACACTCTTTTGGTATCTGACATACCCCTTCTTACGGAGTCAAAAGAAAATGAAACAAGAAGATTTATCGCTCTTATTGATGAATGTTATGAACGAAAAGTTAACCTAATAATTTCATCAGAAAAAGAAATAAAAGAAATCTATTCAGGGTCTAAGTTGTCTAAACCCGTCGAAAGAACTCTTAGTAGACTTGAGGAAATGAAGTCGAGAGAATTTCTTTCTTTACCTCACCTGTCTTAATTAGATACTTTTAAGAATAGTAACTTCGGGACGCCCAGCCATATATTGACCCATTTCACCGCCAATACTCTTCATGTGATCTGTTTGACCATGAGCATCCAAAGCCTCTTGAGATTCGTAGCGCTCCAAGACTACGTATGTTGTATCGTCTTGGCCTTTATACCAATCGTAATAAACAACACCGGGTTCATTTTCAGTCACAGCACTTTGTAATCTTGAAGCTACTTCTTCAAAATCATTGTTGGTACCTTCCTTAATTTTCATGGTCGCTATTATTCCTATCATTTAGTCCTCACTTATTAGAAATTAAATGTAAACTTTATTTCTATTTAAAAGAATAATCGAGTATTTTTCTAATAATGAAGGATCTAGTTATCGTAGGTGCGGGGCAATCAGCTGCCCAATGTGTGTTAACACTAAAAAGAAATGATTTCGAAAAGCCTATAGTAGTCATAG
>CAZTLP010000003.1:0-57919 GCA_964614345.1 uncultured Gammaproteobacteria bacterium
CATTTTTGTAATCCAGTTCGCCTGTCATACCAATGTATCTAAAATAATTTGAGCTTTGTGGATTGCTTATTAAAAGAACAATATCGTAGGCATCAAACCCAGAAGCAAAATTTCTGCTTCTTTTCATAGGTAATTCAGGAATAAAAGTAGCTTTGGAGTTAAGCATCCAAGGTAGGTCTATCAAGGCTATTCCTTCTAAGTCTAATTCTTTTTGAATATTAAAAGTTTGATTATCCCAATTAGGAAAAAGGTAAACAGAAAGAGATTCACCAAAATTATATTCCAATTCAGGTTTCAAACTTCTAGCTTGATCTAATGAAACTGACATGATGATTGAATCTACATCTTTTCTTCTTCTAGGAAAACTTTCTAGAGGTGTAGACAAAGCTCTAGAAAGTTTCCTTGACCTCTCTTTACTACTCTCAATAAGTAAAATATTTGAAAGTAAGTTTTGTGATGATTTACTAGAGAATGTATAAGAGCCAAGAACATTTCCATCTAGCTCTTTCCAGATTTCACCCAGAATATCTTTGTCATAGGTTTCTTCTTCATCAATTATTAAAGCATTATTACTTCCTTTGTTTTTTGCATATTCCAGAAGGCTTCTATAATCTTTTTTCTTATCAAAATTTAATACAACCTGAGATTGCTGATTAATTTTTGAAGTATCAGCAGTATCTATTAGAACTGTCTTAAGTCGAGAAATATTATTTAGACAAATATTATCTAAGACAGCTGACAACTCATCTGTTAAAAAAACAATTAAAGTGGCCTTTAACCTCTGCTCTAAATCACAATTATTGCTAATGAAATCTTCAAAATTTATAAAGTTTATTTGCGGTGAATAATCTATTTGTTTCTTAAAATAATAATAATTAACTGATAGGCCTCTAATGAACTCTTTCTCTTTAAGACCTTCAGTATCAAAGAGTAAAACATTAATAGTTTCAGGTAACTTTGTTGGGTCATAAGAACTTTGTGGTCTCTCAATTGAAATGACTTTATTTGAATCAAATGTATTATTAGTGATATTAGTACTACAACCTATGAGCAAGATTAGATTAATGCTAATTATTAAAAATTTATAGAAATAAATCATTATGCCTAAGAATACTAAATTTGGAGCCTTGTATATAGTAGCCACGCCAATAGGAAACTTAGATGATATCTCCAAGAGAGGCTTAATGATTTTAGATAAAGTTCATTTGTGTGCTGCTGAAAATACTAAAAACTCAAAAAAACTCTTGAAAAAGTACAATTTAAACACTCCACTAGTTTCTTACCATAAGTATTCAGAAGAGAGTAAATTGAACTTCTTAATTTCTACTTTAAAGTCTGGAGAGGATATTGCTTTAATTAGTGATGCTGGTACCCCTCTCATTTCAGATCCAGGTTATTTGCTAGTTAATAAAGCTCTAGAAGAAGGTATAAGGACTATACCTATTCCAGGCCCTTCCTCCTTAATTGCTGCTTTAAGTGTTTCTGGAATGCCTTTAGATAAATTTACTTTTTACGGTTTTCCCCCGAAAAAAAAGAAAGCTCTTAAAGCCTTTCTAGAAACATTAGCTGTATCTGATAAAACCTCAATAATTTTTGAAACAAAGTTGAGAATTCTTGGTTTTTTAGAGACCTTGGCTGAAATAAACCCCAATAGAGAAATTTTCTTAGCAAGGGAGATGACAAAGTTACATGAGAGCTTCTATAGGGGAAGTGTAGTTAGTGTAATAGAGCAATTGTCATCACGAAATAATGCCTTAAGAGGAGAATTTGTTTTAGTCGTAGGAGGTAATAAAAAATCTATATCAGAGGACTTTTTAAACAAAGAACAAGAAAAAGTAATTCAAGTTCTTTTAAAAAGCATGAAAAGAAATGATGCTCTTAATCTAGCCTCTAAGTCTTTTGGAATAAAAAAGAACTCACTTTATAAACTTTTACTCAAAGAAAAATAATTTTTCATCCTTTAAAAGTATATACTTCGCTTGAGCTGGCTTGATAATCGCTCTTTATAGAGAGAGGAAAGTCCGGGCTCCTAAGGGCAAGAAGCCAGGTAATACCTGGGAGGCGTGAGCCTACGGAAAGTGCAACAGAAAATATACCGCCTAAATTTTTTAGGTAAGGGTGAAAAGGTGTGGTAAGAGCGCACCGCTTAGTTGGTAACATCTTTGGCATTGAAAACCCCTTCTGGAGCAAGACCAAATAGAGGTTCTATAGTGTGCCCTCACTGGACCTGGGTAGGTTGCTTGAGCTCTTCGGCGACGTAGAGCCTAGATGAATGATTATCCTAGACAGAACCCGGCTTATAGGCCAGCTCAACCTTCTAATTCGCCAATATTTTTTTTTAGCTTTTTTCTGATCCTAGTTTAGGGAAGATCGGTTAATTTATAAGTGCATTTAATGGTTGACAATAGCTAGTAAGTGTTTATAAAGTGTGTCAAAGTGTGTAAAAGTGTACTGAAAGGTAACACTTTATTAGCTTTTTTATTAAAAAAACAAAGAAAAGTGACTTTAAGTATATATGGATCTAGTTTTCTTACCTTAGATGTAAAAGGGAGAATAGTTATACCTGCAAGGTATCGTGATCTTTTAAGACAAAGCTGCGAAGGCACCATAGCAGTGACTAAGGACCCTCAATATCCTTCTTTACTTATCTATCCTGGGAGGTTATGGAAAGAGATTGCATCTAAGTTTGAAGCCTTAGGGGGATTAAATCAAAAGGCTAGGGCTATGCAATGGAAAATCTTAGGAAATGCAGCTGTGACTGACTTTGAAGTTTCAGAAAGAATGTTATTACTAATTCCTCAGTTATTAAGGGACTTTGCGGGGCTTCAGCCAAAAAAACAGGTGGCTCTCATAGGAATGGGCTCAAAATTTGAATTATGGAATCTAGATAACTGGAAAAAGAAAGAATCAGGATTACAAGTTGAGGGAGAAGATTTACTCTCCGACTTACCTCCCTCTTTAGAGGAGATTCCCTTTTGAGGGATTATGGAGTCCATGAGGCTGTTATGGTAGATCAAGTTATCACAAACCTCATTGCGGACAAAAAAGGCACCTATGTCGACTGCACTTTTGGTTTAGGAGGACATGCCTTTGCTATCTTAAAAAAATTAGATTCTGAAGCAAAGCTAACAGGAATAGATAGAGATCCAGAATCTTTATTTAAAGCAAATGAAGTCTTAAAAAAGGATAAAAGATTTTCTTTTATTAACGATAAATTCGGAAATATACAAAATCATTTTGATCCTAAGAGTTTGGATGGCATTTTGGTAGATTTAGGAATTTCTTCTAGTCAACTTGATAATCCCAAAAGAGGTTTTAGTTTTCAGCTTAACGGTCCTTTGGATATGAGAATGAGTCAGACTGATAAAGTTTCAGCTGAAACTTGGATAAACAAGTCAACCAAGGAAGAGATAGCCAAAGTACTTTGGGAAGTAGGAGAAGAACGCCATTCAAGGAAAATATCTGACTCCATCTGCAGAGAAAGAGAGTTAAGTCCAATAAATACTACCAAGCGTTTATCTGAGGTAATTCTCGCTGCAAAGCCAAGGAGATCTAAAAAACATCCTGCTACTAATGTTTTTAGAGCTATCAGGATGGAAGTCAATTCAGAGTTACAAGAATTGCAAAGTCTACTTGTATCAGCTGGGAAGCTTCTAAAAGAAGGGGGAAGATTAGCTGTGATAAGTTTCCACTCTCTAGAAGATAGGATTGTAAAAAGATTTGTACAAGGAAAAAGTCTTGAGGGACAAGATTTTTCTTTTAAAAAGGTAGGCCCTAAGCATTTTAAGCCTAGCCCCGAAGAGGTATTAAGAAATCCCAGAAGTAGAAGCGCTATTTTGAGGGTTGCGGAGAGGGTTGCTTAAAATGTTGCAAATAAGAAAAAATACAATTATTTCAAGTCTTGTTTTTGGACTTATGGTCAGTTCAATTTACTTAGTTGGTCAGGTTTATGATTTCCGAGTAACTTTCTCTGAAAAAGATAAGCTTAATAATAAATACGAAAGCCTTTCATTCAAATTTAATCTTTTATTAAACGAAGTCGAGTATTTTAGAAATCAATTAACTATCAGAAAAGTTGCTACTGAAAAGTTAGGTATGCGCTCGCCAAGTTTGAGTGATCAGATACTCATTACAAAGGAAAGCTCAAAAAAATGAAATTAATTTTTATTATATTTCTTTTTCTATCTTTAGGGTGCTCAAATCAAATGGAAGAAAAAAATTCGAGTGATATCAATATTTCTATCTCTTCAGAGCATAGAATTTTGTCAAACCCCGAGTTAATAAGAGAAAAGTTCTTGAATTTGTTAAGCGAAGAAGAATTAGATTTTAGCCGCTTAACTAATGAGCTCTATAAAAACACTTGGGTATATGCTTTTCAAAGTAAAAAAAGATGGCCTAATCGCTACGACATCAACATTAGAGAACACCAACCAATTGCTCAATGGGGTGAAAAAAACTATTTAACTCACTCTGGAATGTTGATTAACCCTACAAGTAATAATTCTTCTGTGCATTTGGTTGTTTTAAAAGGAAAAGAATCCGAAAAGTTTCTTCTTCTTGATATTTCCAGGCAGATTCAAAATCAATTAAATAGGTATAACGATACTATAAAAGAGGTAAATTTAAGCTCTGCAGGAGTTCTGTTAATTTCTACAGAAAAAGGAGCAGAACTTGTTTTTACTAAAGGGGATTTCCGGGAACAGCTTGAACGTCTCGAGGATTTCATCTCGTTCGAGCTGTTCTCAGGAAAACTTAATAATATCAGAAACATGGATTTTAGATACAAGAACGGGATTTCTGTTCTTTTTAGTTAAAGAAAGGAGTAAGTATGAGCGGAATTAATCAAAGTGAAATGCTAGTTGGTCTTGATATAGGTACCTCAAAAGTAGTAGCAGTTGTGGCTGAAATAACCTCTGAAGATACAATAGAGATAATTGGCTTGGGCACACAACCTTCTCGAGGTTTAAGAAACGGAGTTGTTGTTGATATTGAATCCACTACTCATGCGATAAAAAAATCAATTCAAGAAGCTGAGTCTATGGCTGGATGTCATATTAGTTCATGTTATGTAGGAATTTCTGGAAGTCACATAAGAGGTTTGAACTCAGAAGGGGTTGTGCCAATCAAAGATGGCGAAGTTAAGTATGGAGATGTAGACAGAGTTATTGAAACAGCACAAGCTATGGCTATTCCGGCTGATCAGAAACTACTTCATGTTCTGCCTCGAGACTACATAATAGATAAACAAGATGGCATAAAAGAACCATTAGGCATGGCAGGTGCAAGACTTGAAGCTAAGGTACATCTTGTTACTTGTAGTGAAAACTCTTCACAAAATATTCATAAATGCGTTACTGCATGTGGGTTGGATATTGAAGCTTTTGTGCTAGAACAGCTAGCCTCTAGTTATTCTGTTTTAACTCATGATGAAAGAGAACTTGGGGTTTGTTTAATAGATATTGGCTGTGGGACTACTGATGTAGCTGTATTCACTGATGGCTCTATCTCCTATACAGATGTAATTCCTATAGCTGGAGATCATGTGACACATGATATTGCAGAAGCTTTGAGAACACCTCCTTCTCAAGCTGAAGATATAAAACAAAGATACGGATGCGCTGTTAGTTCCTTAACTAAATCTGATGAAATGATGATGGTGCCTGGTATGGGAGGAAGGCCAGAAAGAGAACTATCAAGACAAGCATTAGCAGATGTTCTTGAACGAAGGTATGTAGAGATTTTCAGCATGGCTCAACAGAAGCTAAGTTTAAGCGGTTTTGAGTCTTTAATTCCTGCAGGTGTCGTTCTTACTGGAGGAGCTGCCAAAGTTGAAGGGGCAGTGGAACTTGCAGAAGAAGTTTTTCATGCCCCGGTTAGATTAGGTTCTCCTAATACTGTAGGCGGATTTAATGAAGTCATCCACAATCCTGTTTATGCCACTTCAGTTGGGCTGCTACTTTATGGTCATAAACAAATGCAAGAAGATCATATGAACTACATCCATCGGGACAAAAATATATTAAATAGATTATCAAGGTGGTTCGGAGGAAATCTTTAAATTTATTAAGGAGAAAGTAAATGAGTGAATGGGAAATAGTCGAAGAAAATAAGGGCAATGCGGTTATTAAAGTTATTGGAGTAGGAGGCGGTGGAGGCAATGCCGTTCAACATATGGTTGAAGGGGGTATCAATGGTGCCGATTTCATATCAATCAATACTGATAAACAAGCGTTAGATAAGAATAAAGCACCCAACAAATTTATTCTTGGAATGGAAATTACCGATGGCTTAGGTGCCGGCGCCAATCCCGATATAGGCAGAGAAGCCGCACTTGAAGACAGAGATAGATTAAGAGAAATGTTGAAAGGGACTGATATGGTATTTGTAACTGCTGGAATGGGCGGCGGGACAGGTACAGGAGCAGCTCCAATAGTTGCTCAAGTTGCTAAAGAGCTCGGTATATTAACCGTTGCTGTTGTGACTAAGCCATTTGAACTTGAAGGGTCAAAGAGAATGAACATTGCCAAAGAGGGTATCAAGGAGCTAGTAGAGGAAGTAGATTCTCTTATTACAATACCCAATCAGAAGTTGCTTGAAGTATTAGGAGAAGATTGTGCAATGATAGAAGCTTTTAAAGAGGCTAATGATGTCTTAGCAGGTGCTGTTAGAGGAATATCAGATATTATCATGTGCCCTGGCTTAATAAATGTGGATTTTGCTGATGTAAAAACTGTGATGTCAGAAAGAGGAACAGCAATGATGGGAACAGGCATTGGCTCAGGACCTGATAGAGCACGAATTGCAGCAGAGAAAGCAGTAGAAAGTAAATTGTTAGAAGATATCAGTCTTAAGGATGCAAAAGGGGTGCTTGTAAATATTACGGCTGGTACTGAAATCACTTTAGGAGAGATTAGGGCAGTGGGTGATTGTATAGAAAACTTTGCAGACAAAGATGCAATTATTGTCACTGGTACGGTAATTGATGAAAAAGTAGGAAATGAATTAAAGGTCACAGTTATAGCTACTGGTTTGGGTGCTGTGGGATCTGTTCATAAGGCAATAAATATATCAACTGCAAAGGTAAGAGAGTCTTCAGAAAGGGTTCCTTTGCCTTTAAGTGATGCAGCAAAACAACTTTTAGAAAACCCACCCTCAATAGAAAAGGTTCCAGATAAAAAGAAAAAGGAAAAAAAGGAAGAAGAGTTTCTTGATATTCCTTCTTTTGTCAGAACCCAGTTAGACTAAATAATTATTGAATGATTTCTGGAGTAGTAAATTATTCTGGAAGGTCCTTCTTTATCCAGCTTATTTTCCTTGCAAGCTTTATCGTATTGCTCTCGAGGCTGTTATATATTCAAGTTTTCCAGGATGACTTTATAAAAAAACAACTTGATTCAAGAATTGCCTTGGAAAGTCATATCCTTTCTAAAAGAGGAAAAATTCTAGACAGAAATAATAGGTTATTAGCAGTTGATGTAACTGGTTATACAGTTATTGCTGATTTGAGCCTTTTTAATCCAAGTACCAATCAGATTAAAGTTTTAGGTTCCATTTTTCCAATTAATGAAGACAAGATACAAAGAATACTAAAGCGAAAAGGCCATGTTGAGATTGTTCGGCATATAAGTGAAGAAATCAAAATAGAAGTCGAATCTCTAAATATTCAAGGATTATTTTTTAAACGAAACCTTCAAAGAAGTTATCCTCAAAGGGAGATCAGCTCACATGTAGTAGGTATAACAGATATAGATAGGAAGGGCATACAAGGTAGTGAATTAGTTTTTAATAGAGTATTGAAGGGTAAGGATGGAGAATTTATAGGTCTTAAAAGCCCAATAGGAGCTATAGGAGGGGAAAGAAAGTCACCCACTCAGGGAATGGACTTAAAGTTAACAATTGATGTGCGCTTACAATCTATTTCACATCATGAGCTAAAAAAAGCAGTTGATAAATATGAAGCTGAATCCGGAAGCATTGTAATTATTAATCCAAAAACAGCTGAGATTCTATCTTTAAGTAACTACCCAACTTTTAATCCTTCAAATAGAAAAGGGATTAAAGATCTCAGCGTTTTTAGAAATAGAGCAACTGTTGATGTTTTTGAACCAGGCTCAGTAGTTAAACCCATTGCAATGGCTGCTATCTTAAAATCAAAGAAAGTTGATATGGAAGCCAGAATAAATACTTCTCCTGGATGGATTGAATACGAAGGGTATAAAACCAGCGACTTTAGAGATTATGGAAATTTAACTTTATCTGGAATTATCTCTCATTCAAGCAATGTTGGAATGGTAAAGTTGTGTCGAGACCAAGAGCCTAAAGATCTTCTTGGAGTGTTTTCAGATTTTGGAATAGGCGTACAACCTGTAAATATTTTAATACCCTCTAGAGAAGGATTCTTACCACAAGCATCCGCTATGAGTAAACGAGACAAAGTAAGTTCCTGTTATGGATATGGAATTTCTATGACTGCTATACAATTAGCTCAAGCCTATCAAGTATTTGCTAATGAAGGTGTCTTTAGAGAATTAAATCTTTTTCACGATAAAGCTTTAACCAATCCTAAACTGGATAAACAAGTTCTTTCTAAGAGTACAGTTAGTTTAATTAATTCTATGTTAATTGAAGCTGTAAACTCCAAATCAGGTACTGCTAAAAAAGCTAGAATAGAGGGTAGAGTGGTAGCTGGTAAAACTGGAACTGCAGAGAAAGAAAGAAACGGACAAACTACTTATACTACTAGTTTTGCAGGATTTGTTCCTGCTAAAAACCCATCACTTTTGGCTGTTATTGTTTTACATGGAATAACCAATGATATTCATTCAGGAGGTTCCGTTGCTGCCCCTATTTTTTCTAAAGTAGTAGGTCAATCTATACATGCTTTAGAATCAGGAACTTAATGAAACAGATTCCTTCTAACCCAATTCATCTAGACGATCTCTTGTCGGGATTAACGAAAGAGAATCTAGGTAATTCCAAAAATATTTTAATCAAAGGAATTAGTTTAGATAGCAGGGAAATCGGTGAAGGCTTTCTTTTTTGCGCTCTTACTGGCGAAAAAGCTAACGGAAATCATTTTATTAGCGAAGCTTTTAAAAAAGGGGCAGTATTTTGTTTAACGGACAGTAAAGAGTTTGTATTTCACCTGTCAGGTCCAAATTTGGATCCAAATATTATTTACTTAAAGGATTTGAAAGAAAATCTAGGCGTTATTAGTTCAAGGTTATTTAATGATCCATCTAAAAACCTTGAGACATTTGCAGTAACTGGCACTAATGGAAAAACTTCATGTGTAGAATTGATTTCTCAAATAGCACAATTAATTGATTATCAATGCGGGTATATCAGTACTATTGAAGTTTCTTTTGATGGAAAAGCTGTTAATCATTCATCTCTTCTAACCACACCTGATCCAATTAGTTTACAAAGTTATTTTCATCAGATGGTAAAAGAAAATACTCAGCAGGTAGCTTTTGAAGTATCTTCCCACGGACTTGATCAACATCGTGTAGATGGTACTTCCATAGATACAGCAATTTTGACTAGTTTTTCTCAAGATCACTTGGATTATCATAAAAATATTAAAAATTATAAAAAAGTTAAAAAAAAGCTTTTCTATGAACTTAAACCTAAAAATATAATCTTAAATACTGACAACATATTGGGAAAAGAAATATATAAGGATCTTCAAACTACAAACAAATCTTGTTCTTTTTTTTCAGTTTCTAGTGAGGTGGGCGCTGATTTTAAATATTCCTTTTCAAGATCAACAAATAGATATATTGATGTAAGTCTTAATACACCCAAGAAAAACGTAAAATTTTCATTAAATACAATCTCCCGACCATTGGCCTCAAATGCTGTATGTGCAGTAGCTGCTTTGATTTCTAGGGGCTTTGATTTAGATAAAGTTTATCCAAAATTAAAAGATTTAAAATTCCCAAAAGGAAGAATGGACTTAATCAATTTGAGTAAGAAAGATTTGTGTTTTATAGATTACGCCCACACTCCTGAAGCGCTAGAGACTTCATTAATTGAGTTAAAAGATGCGTATAAGGAACATAAACTTTGGTGTATTTTTGGTTGCGGAGGAGAAAGAGATAAAGATAAAAGACCAAAAATGGGAAAAATTGCTGAATCAATATCTGATTTTTTAATAGTTACTAATGATAACCCTAGATCTGAGAATGAATTAGTTATTATTAAAGATATTCAAAAAGGCATAAAAAATAAGAAAAAGGTTAAATTTATAAACAACAGGAAGGAAGCTATCTCTTACTGTCTTAATAAAATTAAAGCTAGTGGTGAAAGTAATATTCTTCTAATTTCTGGTAAAGGACATGAAGATTATCAAGATATTTTGGGCAAAAGAATAAAATTTAGTGACCATCAACAAGTAAAGGATTTTCTTAAAGATGTCTAAAGGAAAAAACAATTTATCTTTATCGAAGATAGCTAAAGAATTAGATATACAACTAGTAGGAGGTACCGGAAAGGAGACTTTTAATGGAATAAGCATTGATTCCAGAACCCTAAAACCAAATGATATATTTATAGCCCTAAAGGGGCCTTCAAATGATGGCCATGATTATGTAATAGAAGCAAAAGAGAAAGGCGCAACAGCCCTTGTAGTAGAAAAGGATATTTCTATAGATAAACCTTACTTTCTGGTTAATGACTGCTATAAATTCTTAGATCATTTAGCCAAATATCAAAGAGATATATTCACCGGAAAGGTTATTGGGCTGACAGGAAGTAATGGCAAAACAACCACCAAAGAAATTATTTATAGCTTACTTCAAAAAGATGGATGCCATAAAACTAAAGGCAATAAAAATAACCATATAGGAGTGCCATTAACATTATCCTCACTTTCAAACCATTATAAGTATGCAGTTATAGAAATTGGTACTAACTCCCCTGGAGAAATAAATAACTTATCGACTAAAGTTGAGCCTGATGTTGCTTTGATTATAAATGCAGCAGCTTCTCATCTAGAGAAGTTAGATTCAGTGGAGAAAGTAGCACAAGAAAAGAGTTTCATTCTGGAGCAATTACACGAGAACGGCATTGCCGTATTGCCTCGCGACTCAGAGTTCTTTTTTTATTGGAAAGAAAGAAGTGAGGGTAGGAGAATTATTTCGTTCGGGTTTCATCAAGACTCTGATATCCGTTTGAGTAATATACGAACAGACCTATTAAAAAACGAAATTTCTTTTGACTTAAATTATGTTGAGAAGTCTATTAAATGTTATATGAAAGGAATTGCCTCACATAACTGTTTGAATGCTACGGCTGCTCTATCTGTTTGCCATGCTCTTAATATAGAACTTGAAGAGGTTAGTGTTAATTTAAGCAACATAACTTTTCCTAAGAGAAGAATGGAAGTAAAAAAAGCCCTAAAAGATTCAGTTCTTATAGATGACTCCTATAATGCCAACCCAGAGTCTATGAAGAAGTCTTTAGATGTTTTAGGTGATATGGATGGAAAGAATAGAATTTTTATTGCTGGAGAAATGGGTGAATTAGGTAAACAAGAGGAAAAATACCATGTTGAGATTTGTGAATATGCTCTAGGTAAAGTTGAGGAATTCTTGTGTATCGGTGATTTATGGAAAGAAGGCTTAAAGCATATTTCTGATATTGGAATCAAGTTTTCTTCTAAAGATAAATTATTAGAATACTTGAACACTAAACTGACCAAAGACTCTATAATTTTGGTTAAAGGCTCTAGGTCCACAGGTATGGATTATATTTCTGATAAATTAAAGGTTTAAGTGTTAGTTGAATTATTAGATTTCTTTTCTGATAGTTACGGGCCATTGAGGGTCTTTGACTACTTATCCTTTCGAGCTATATTTGCAACACTAACTGCTTTATTAGTTTCATTAATTTTAGGACCAAGATTCATAAATAAAATGCAGGCTATTGAGGTAGGTCAAGTTATAAGAGAAAAAGGACCTGCAACTCATCTGTCAAAGAAGGGAACCCCCACTATGGGTGGAACACTTATTTTGACATCTATATTTATTAGCACGATATTATGGGGTGATCTAGAGAATAGATATTTATGGGTAGCTTTAGGTGTAACAACGTTATTTGGCGCTTTAGGATGGGTAGATGATCTGTACAAGTTACGATTCGAGTCAAGTAAAGGGCTTTCTCCTTTAGCCAAAATCTTTTGGCAAAGTTTAATAGCCTTAGCTGCAGTTATTTATCTTTTTTATAGTTCAGAAAATATAAATGAAACAAGCTTCATTGTTCCATTTTTCAAAAATATATCTATACCCTTGGGTTTTGGTTTTATTCTTCTTTCTTATCTTGTAATTATTGGGTCAAGCAATGCAGTTAATCTTACGGACGGACTAGATGGCCTCGCTATTCTTCCGTGTGTAATGGTTGCGGGTGGACTAGGTCTCATAGGATATGCTGCAGGTAATACTATTTATGCTGAATACTTGAATATCCCTTATCTTGCTGGAACGGGTGAAATGTTAATATTTTGTGGTGCTTTGGTGGGTTCAGGCATTGGGTTTCTTTGGTATAACACCTATCCAGCCCAAGTCTTTATGGGAGATGTAGGTTCTTTAGCATTAGGGGCAGCCTTAGGAGTTGTCGCAGTAATAATCAGGCATGAATATGTATTGCTAATAATGGGAGGAGTTTTCGTTGTTGAAACTCTTTCAGTTATTGTACAGGTTGCTTCTTTTAGATTAACAGGAAAGCGAGTTTTTAGAATGGCCCCAATTCATCATCATTACGAGCTAAAGGGATGGCCCGAGCCCAGAGTAATTGTTAGATTCTGGATAATTACTTTTATGTTAGTTTTAATCGGACTAGTAACTCTAAAACTTAGATAAATTCTAAGTCGAGTAAAAGTTATGCATCTTATTCTAGGGTTCGGTGCAACTGGAGCCTCATACCTAAGGTATTTAAATGAAAGAAATATATCTTCATTAGTTGTAGATTCTAGAGACAGACCTTCTGGTTTATTGGAATTCGATAATCTAAAAAATGATAATTTTCTACTCGGTAAATTTGATGTGGGAGTATTAGATCGAGTACATACAATTTTAGTCAGCCCTGGTATTGATTATGAAAACGAGATTCTAGTAGCTGGTAGAAAAAAAGGAATTAAGATTCTTACTGACATAGAAATTTTTGCAAAAGAATCAAAATCAAAAAAAATATTTATAACTGGAACGAATGGAAAGACCACCGTTGTTTCCATGATTGGACATGTGCTTAACAATATCTATGAAAATGAGGAGGTGGTTTGTAGTGGTAATATTGGAACTCCCGTTTTAGATACACTTAATAAAAAACAAGACATATCTGTAGTAGAACTTTCGAGTTTCCACCTAGAACACATCAAGAATCTCAACTCGGATATTGGGGTTCTGTTAAATGTTGAACAAGACCACTTAGATCGACATGGTTCTTTTGATAATTACAAGAAATTAAAGGAAAAAGTACTTTTTGGCTGTTCTGTAGGCCTAACTGGAAAAGAGATTTTATTATCAATAGAGTCTACTGGAGAGAAAATATTAAGTTTTGAAGACTTGACTAAACCTTTTAGAAAAAAAATTGATAATTTATTTAAAAGTGACTGGCCAGATCATGAAATATTAAATATTCACTCTGTTTTAAGCATAGTGTTGGTTTTTGAAACTCTAAAAAATAAAAAAACCTTAAGCGAAGTTTTGGTTGAGCAGTCTGGTTTAATAAATAAATGTGCTGAGACCTTAAAATCTTTTAAGAGACTTGAGCACAGATTTGAAATTTTAGGTTCACGAAATGGAGTTACTTACATAAATGATTCCAAGAGTACTAATATTTCTTCTTTATTAACCGCAATCAAATCAGCTGAAAAATCTTATGGTAAAAATAAAGTTGTCTTAATCTGCGGCGGCGATTCTAAAGATCAGGATTTTTCTAAGATTAGTAAAAAAGATTTGGACTCTACTAAGAAGATATTGATATACGGAAAGGATAAAGAAAAAATTTTCAAAGAAATTTGTAAAAAAGCAGATTGTTCTTTGGTTAAGGATCTTAAAGATGCTATTGAACAGTCAGCCTCTTCCTGTCACAAGGGAGACGTAGTCCTGCTTTCTCCTGCATGCGCAAGTACTGACATGTTTTTAGACTACAGAGAAAGAGGAGATAAGTTTAAAGAGTTATCTGGATTTAATTAGAATGTTTGCTCATTTAGGAAAATATTTTTCATTGCCTGATTTAAAAAAAATTGATTTTATTTTTTTTGGTCTATTTCTTTTTTTATGTCTTTTTGGTCTTTTAGCAGTAGCTACAGCATCAATTGAATTTTCAGACTCTATAACAGGAGAGCCTTTAAATTTCACTAAAAAACAGTTTATCCATTTATTAGCTGGGTTTTTTCTATTTTCATTATTTCTGTCAATACCTTTAGCATTTTGGGAGAATTTTGATCGCTTGTTTTTAGGACTCGGAATTATTTTGTTGGTGATGGTTTTTATTCCTGGAATAGGCTTTGAAGTTAATGGCTCACACAGATGGATACGTATTGGTCCTTTCGGGTTACAGCCTTCCGAGATAATGAAACTCTTAAGTATCGTTTATATTGCTGGATATTCTGTAAGACGTCTAAAAGACCTACAATCTAATTGGCTTGGTTTCTTCAGGCCTGCGGTTTTAATTGTTTTAGTAGTTTCATTAATACTTATCCAGCCAGATCTAGGAACTTCAGCAGTGATCTTTGCTACTGTCTTAGGAATGCTTTTTGTAGCAGGCGCTCAGATGAAACAGTTTCTTCTAGTTATAGGTTTAGGTTTGTTAGGTATCTCAGCATTAATAATCTTTGTCCCCTGGAGATGGGAGAGGATCATTTCTTTCATGGATCCTTGGACAGATCCCTTTGGTGGAGGTTATCAATTAACTTTATCTTTAATGGCTATAGGGAGAGGAGAATGGTTTGGTGTAGGTTTAGGAGAAGGTCTTATGAAATTAGGATACCTTCCTGATGCACATACCGATTTTATTTTTTCTGTGATAGTAGAAGAAATGGGTCTTTTTACTGCGATTTTAATTATTTCTTCTTTATTTTTTATTTCCTTTAGATCTTTCTATATAGGAAGAAAGGCATTAGAAAGAAACTTATATTTTGGTTTTTTTATTGCTTATGGAGTGGCAATTTTAGTTGGTCTCCACACATTTATTAATGTTGGTGTTGCAACCGGGTTATTACCTACAAAAGGCCTCACATTGCCTTTTTTAAGTTATGGAGGTACAAATTTACTCATTATGTGTTGTTTGTGTGCATTAGTTCTTAGAGTAGATCAAGAAACAAAGTCTGCTATGCCGTCGATAAACATTTCTAGAAGGGTAAGCTTTTAATGAAGGCATTATTTGTAGCAGGAGGAACCGGAGGTCATGTTTACCCTGCTTTAGAGGTTGCTAGAGAGTTTAAAAATTCAGGCGTTCAGATATATTGGATTGGAAAAGAAAATTCTCTAGAACATGAGTTTTCTAAGAGGGAAGGGTTTAGTTTTAAGCCAATAAAATCTTCCGGTTTTAGAAAAAAGAGCTTTATAAAAAAAATCCTTTCTATTTTTTATTTAATTATCTCTTTCATCAAATCCATCTACATTCTATTAAGAATTAAACCCAAGTTTATTTTTTGTTTTGGAGGTTATCTAAGTTTAGGACCTGGATTAGCTTCAGCTGTGTTGAGAGTTCCTTTATTTATTCACGAACAAAACAGCGTAGCAGGTTCTGCTAATAAATTATTAGCTAATCTAGCTACAGAAGTTTTTGAAGGGTTCCCTAATTCCTTTAAAAGAAATCTTGAGAATATTAATTTTGTAGGAAATCCAGTAAGACACGAAATAACCTCTTTTACTGATACAAACAAAACAGTGAGTACCAAAAAATTTAAGTTATTAATCTTAGGTGGTAGTCAGGGATCAACCCAACTTAATTCATTAGTAATGGATTCTTTGAGTGAAGTAATAGACAAAAGTAATTGGGAAATAGTTCACCAAACTGGTGAAGCTGATAGAGAGGAACTAAATCATTATTACAAAGACCTTAATGTTAGTTTTACGGTTGAGTCATTCATAACTAATATGGGTGAGGCTTATTCAAATTGTGATTTAGTCATTAGTAGGGCTGGAGCTATGACTGTTTCTGAGTTACTTGTGACCCATACCCCTAGCATATTACTCCCGTTGCCATGGGCAACTGATGATCATCAGACTTTAAACGCTAAATATTTAGAAGACTTAGGGGCTGCAAAGGTTTTAGAGTCTGATAAAAAGAATAGCTCTGAATTAGCATCTTTATTGACCAACCTTTCTGTTAATAAAGAAGAAAGACTTTCTATGATTAATTCAGCTAAACTTGCCAATAATCAAGAAGTAACAAAAGCAATTTTTAAGAAAATAAATGAATCCATCTAAAAAGACACCTAATAAAATCTTTTTTTTAGGTATTGGTGGTAGTGGTATGAGCGGATTAGCTGAAGTTCTTTTTAACTTGGGTTATGAGGTTTCCGGATCAGACTTAATAGATTCTGCTGTCACAAAAAGACTTAAATCTCTAGGAATAGATGTAAGAATTGGACATGAAGCTAATAATGTAATTAGCCAAGACATGATAATTAAGTCTACTGCAATAGGAGAAGAGAATGTTGAACTTATGAAGGCTCAAAAACTAGGTTTACCTATTCTCAAAAGAGCTGAACTTTTGTCTAGTTTAATGAACATGAAAAGAAGTGTGGCAATTGCAGGGACGCATGGGAAAACAACAACTACTAGTATTTTAGCCTCAATTATGACTGAAGCCATGTTGGACCCTACCTTTATTAATGGCGGTATTATTAATAGCTTTGCCTCTAACGCTAAGTTAGGAACAGGAGATTATTTACTAGCTGAAGCAGATGAGAGTGATAAGTCTTTCTTAATGCTACAGCCATCTCTAGAAATAATTACCAATATAGATTCTGATCACTTAGTGAATTATGAAAATGATATGAAGAATCTAGAAAGGGCATTTATTAAGTTTGTAAAAAAGCTTCCTTTTAATGGTCTTTTAGTTGCATGTGGAGATGATCCAATTATTCAAAAATTAATGTCATCATTTTCTAGAAAGACAATTCTTTATGGTTTTGATGATCAAAATGATTATGTGGTGGATAATTATAAGACTTCATCTTTTAGCTCTGAGTTCACTTTGACAAACGATGAGGGTGTAACTTCTAGCTTCTCATTAAATTTACCTGGAAAACACAATGTGCTTAACGCAACAGCCGCTTCTGTATTAGCCATAGAGGAGGGTATATCATTAATAAATGTACAATCTGCTCTATCAAAATTTTCTGGCATTAGTAGGAGAATGCAGTTTTTAGGGAAATTAGGCCAGACCGTTGTTATAGATGATTATGGTCATCATCCTACAGAGATCAAGAATACGATTTTAACTCTAAGAGAATCTTTTCCTGAATCAGAAGTAAGTATGGTTTTTCAACCTCATAGGTTTACAAGAACTAAAGACCTCTACGAGGGATTTGTGGAAGTGCTTAAGTCAGTAGATAGATTAATTTTATTAGAAATCTATTCAGCAGGGGAAGAGCCCATTGATGGAATTAGCTCCAATGCGTTACTTGAAAGCATAAAAAATGCAGGATTAGAAGATGCTGTATTAGCCAAGTCCAATGCTCAGGCATATGAATTAATCGGAAATATTATTTCAAAAGATAAAGGAGTTTTATTAATGCAAGGAGCTGGAAATATTTCTGAGATTTCAACTAAATTAACTCAAGAAATTGAATAATAATGAGTTCCAATAATCTTGATGCCTTAAAAGATAGAGAAATAACCGTCTTGATGGGAGGGTGGTCTGCCGAAAGAGAGATATCTTTGAACACAGGAAGGGCCGTTACAGATTCTATTAAGTCTTTAGGCCTGAAGGTTAGGGGTGTTGATTTAACTTTCCCAGAAGAGATTGAAAAGATAATTAGTTCCTTAGATTTAGTTTTTATAGCCTTACATGGAAGAGGAGGAGAGGATGGATATATTCAAAAGATATTAGAAGAAAATAAGATTCAATTTACTGGAAGTAACTCAGGCGCTTGTGAAGTTGCGATGAATAAAGCCGAAACAAAAAAAATATGGAGGGACCTGTCTTTACCAACACCTGATTTTGTTGAAATAAGAAATGCTGGTACACCTAATTTAGAAACTATCCCTTTTTTATCTGGAGAAAATGACGTTAGCCCTCTTGATGCATCATTTGTAGTAAAGCCTGCAAGAGAGGGATCAAGTTTTGGTATAAGTATAGTTCATCCGGAGGGAGAAATTTCTTTAGAAGATGCTATGAAGGAAGCAATTAAATATGACGACATTCTTATTGTAGAAGCTTTTGTTGAAGGGGAAGAAATTACTGTTCCTATATTAGGCGAAGAAACTCTTACACCCATTACAATCAAACCAAAAAATTTATTCTACGACTTTGAAGCTAAATACCTTAGAAAAGATACGGAATACTTAAAATCAGATTTGAATTCCGAGGAACTTACTACTGTTAAAGAATTTTCTTTAAATGCTTTTTCTTGTTTAGGATGTGAGGGGTGGGGTAGAGTTGATTTGATTAAAGACGGAAACAATAATTTCCAAATTATTGAAGTCAATACTGTTCCTGGTCTAACAGAAACCAGCTTAGTTCCAAAATCAGCTTCTTTTGAAGGTATCAATTTTGATAGTTTAATAACTAAAATTTTAATTACGTCTTGCGCCAAGCAATAAGCTCAAATAGAATGCGCAGCCTTAGTACCTTGCTCGTTGTCTATTTAAGGTAACGAGCTAAAAACCCGAGAGGTATAAATGAGACATTATGAAATAGTTTTTTTAGTTCACCCTGATCAATCAGATCAAACTCAGTCAGTTTTAAATAAGTTTTCTTCGATAGTTACTGAATCTGGAGGAAAAGTTCATCGTTTGGAGAATATAGGAAGTAGAAAGTTAGCTTATCCAATACATGATCAATATAAAGCTACCTACGCTTTGTTAAATATAGAATGTAAAGAAGAAGCAATCTCTGAAATCCAGTCATCCTTTAAGTTCAATGATTCTATTATTAGAAGTCTTGTCTTATCTAGAAATAAAGCTGAAGCTGATGTATCTGCTTTATCTAAGCAAACTGAAGATGAGAGTGAATATTTAAAAGAAAATGACAAGACAAGAGAATCGCAATCTAAATCCCTAGATACAAAGACAAAAGAAGAGGAAACTCCTGTTAAAGAGAGTAGTGAAGAATCTATAAAAACAGAGATTGAGTCATCCCAGGAATAAGATTATGGCTAGAAAGCAAAAGAAAAAATTTAAAAAAAGACCTTCGAACCAAGAGAACAGGAGAAGGTTTTGTAAGTTTACAGCTCTAGGTATAGAAGAGATAGACTACAAAGATATAAATTTATTAAAAGAGTATATAACTGAAACAGGAAAAATTATGCCTGCAAGGGTTACTGGTACCTCAGCTAAATTTCAAAGGCAACTTACTAGAGCTATAAAAAGAGCTAGACATCTATCTCTTTTGCCTTATACAGATGCACATTACAGATAAGACATGGAAATTATTCTTTTAGAAAAAATTAACAAACTTGGAGATCCAGGAGATTTAGTTATTGTTAAACCTGGTTACGCAAGGAATTTTCTTATACCCACGGGAAAGGCAATTAGGGCAAATGAAGAAAATAAAGCAGAGTACGAACAAAGGAAAGCTTCTTTAGAAAAAGCAGAAACTGAAAGAAAATCTACTGCTCTTGAACTTGCTGAAAAATTAAAATCGTTGAAAATCACTATTCCAGTACCTGTTTCTGAGGAAGGCACTTTATACGGCTCTATAGGAACTAGAGAAATATCAGATGCAATAAATAGTCATGGTTTAGAAGTAGAGAAAGGAACTATTAGATTACCAGAAGGAACTTTAAAAGAGCTAGGAGAATATCAACTAGACGTAGAGCTTCATCCTGAAGTAATAGAGAAAATTTCGATCACTATCTCAGCTGAAGAATAGTGTAAGTTTCTATTGTTTTAAATCTAATCCAGTGGGAGAATTAGAGCTAATTAAAAAAGCTCAGAGTAATAATTTTTCATGTCCCAAAACCTTACCTCAGATGAAAAGCTCCCTTTTTCCGTAGAAGCAGAAAGAGCAGTATTAGGAGGCATCATGTTTAAAAATGATGCTTGGGATTTAGTTGCAGGACTTGTTTTAGAGGAAGACTTTTACCAATACGAGCACAAGCTAATATTTAAAACCATTAAGAATCTCCAAGATTCGGGAAAACCAATTGACTTTGTAACAGTCATAGAAACCCTTGAAGGAAACGGAGATTTACCTGAACTAGATAATTTAGGAGGAAAGAACTATATCCAACTTCTAGGAGAGGAAACTCCTACCATAGCTAATATAGAAAGCTACGCTGAGATAATAAAACAAAGGTCTAATCTAAGAAGACTTATAACGACTGTAGACCAGATAGCTCAGAATGCTAGGGAGGCAGATTCTTCGAGCAGTGATCAAATTATAGATAATGCAGAAGAAAGTATTTTAAGTTTAAGAGACGATGTAAAAAGATCATCTGGGCCAAGAGGTATCAGAGAATTACTAGGTCCAGTTTATTCTAATATTCAAGAATCAAACGAATCCGGAGAATCCTTAGTAGGGGTTAGTACAGGGTTCACGGAAATTGATGAAATTACATTAGGCTTTCAGAAATCGGATCTCATAATTATTGCTGGAAGACCCTCGATGGGTAAAACAGCTTTAGCTTTTAATATAGCTGAGAATGTAGCTAAAGAAACTGATCAAACAGTACTAATCTTTAGTATGGAGATGTCTGCAGAGCAAGTAGTAAGAAGGTTTATTTCTAGCATTGCAAATATCGATCTACAAAGGTTAATGAGAGGACAGTTACAAGAAAGTGATTGGGAGGGTATAGACAAAGCTTTAAGTGTATTAAGTAGTAAAAACATTTTACTTGATGATACTCCAGCTCTGAGTCCTTCAGAATTAAGATCTCGTGCAAGGAGAATTAAAAGAGAAAATAAAGATCTAGCCATGATTGTTGTTGACTATATTGGGTTAATGCAAGTACACGGCAAGAGTGATAATAGAGTTGCAGAGATTAGTGAAATAAGTAGATCACTTAAAGCTCTAGCAAAAGAATTGGATGTTCCCATTGTTGCTCTTTCCCAGTTAAATAGAGCTGTTGAATCAAGGCCTAATAAAAGACCCATCCTTGCAGATTTAAGAGATTCAGGGGCGATAGAGCAAGATGCAGACGTGATTGCGTTTCTGTACAGACATGAATACTACGATAAAAATGACCTAGAAAACAAAGGTAAAGCTGAGATTAATATAGCCAAACAAAGGAATGGACCAACTCGTGCAACTTCACTGGCTTTTAGGGATTCTGTAGCTAAGTTTGAAAATCTAGCTAGAGAGGAAAGGTATCCCCCTCATTACTATGAAGATGGTGATGATGCCGATTTGTAACTTTCTAGATACTTATCTATTAATTATTACATTGTGAGGTAACTAACTTTTTGTTAATCTGCAGTGCCATCGCGCAGAAACTTTTTTCTGTTTGGTAGTTTGATGGGAAATTCAGAAACTAGATTTATCTTTGTCACTGGAGGGGTGGTGTCTTCTTTAGGTAAAGGTATCACTTCTGCATCTCTTGGAGCTTTACTAGAAAGTAGAGGCATTAAGGTAACTATAATGAAGCTGGATCCTTACATTAACTTGGATCCGGGCACTATGAGCCCCTTTCAACATGGTGAAGTTTTTGTTACAGAAGATGGGTCTGAAACTGACTTAGATTTGGGACATTATGAAAGGTTTATAAAGTCCAAAATGTCTAAAGACAATAATTTTACTACTGGGCAGGTTTATGAAACTGTTTTAAAGAATGAAAGAAAAGGAGATTACCTTGGAGGCACTGTCCAAGTTATACCTCACATAACGGATGAGATTAAAAGAAGAATCATTAAAGGATCAAAAAATACAGAAGTATCTATAGTAGAGATAGGGGGTACAGTTGGCGACATTGAGTCACAGCCTTTTCTCGAAGCTATCAGGCAAATGAAAATTGAATTGGGCTCTGAAAGAACTTTATTTATGCACTTAACTCTTGTTCCTTACATTGCAGCAGCCGGAGAGACCAAAACAAAACCAACACAAAGATCAGTTAAAGAGATGTTATCTCATGGTCTTCAGCCAGATATACTTATTTGTAGATCAGATAAGGAGCTATCTCAAGAAGCTAGAGAAAAGATAGCTTTGTTTACTAATGTTGAAAAACAAAGTGTCATTTCTTTACCTGATGTGAAATCTATATACAAGATTCCTATTCAGTTAAATAGTCAAAAGGTCGATGATATTGTTACTGATAAACTTCGTCTGTCTTCTAGGAAACCCCAACTTAATGACTGGAAAAGTGTAACTGAAGCGCATACAAACCCTACAAATGAAGTAACAATAGCAATGGTAGGCAAGTATATGGACCTAAAGGATGCATATAAGTCTATTAACGAAGCGCTAGTTCATGGCGGTATACAGCATGAACTAAAGATTAATATAAATTATTTGGATTCAGAGACAATTGAACCTAATAATGTTAATAAAGTCCTAAATGGAGTAGATGCCATCTTAGTACCTGGTGGATTTGGTCATCGAGGAATTGAAGGCATGATAACAACTGCAGAATATGCAAGAGAAAATAAAATTCCGTATCTTGGAATTTGTTTAGGAATGCAAGTTGCAGTTATAGAATTTGCAAGAAATGTTTTAAAGCTAAAAGATGCAAACAGCAGCGAATTTGATAGTAATACTAATCATCCAGTTATTGGATTAATACATGAATGGATGGACTCAGGTGGCGAAATTGAAAAACGTGATGAAAGTTCCGATCTTGGGGGAACAATGCGTCTAGGCTCGCAGGAATGCTTACTGTCTGGAAACTCCTTAACAAGTTCTCTCTATGGTCAGAACACTATATTTGAGCGACATAGGCATAGATATGAAGTGAATAACTATTATGTGGAACAGATAGAATCTGCAGGTCTAAATATTGCAGGAAAGTCTAAAGACAAGAATCTTGTTGAAGTAATTGAGATCAATGAACATCCTTGGTTTGTTGGTTGTCAATTTCATCCTGAATTTACCTCTAACCCACGAGATGGACATCCTTTATTTAATGGTTTTGTTGAAGCAGCAAACAATCAAAAGCAGAATAGATTAAATAGCTAAAATGAAAGAAGTAAAGATCGATAATATCGCTCTAAGTAATGAATCAGACTTTATTCTTATTGCCGGTCTAAATGTTTTAGAAGATAAAGGCATAGTGAATGAAGTGATCTTAGAGTTGAAAAAGGTAACTAAAGAACTAGCTATTCCTTTTATTTTCAAAGCTTCTTATGACAAAGCCAATAGATCATCAATAGATTCTTATAGGGGCCCTGGTCTTGATAAAGGTTTGGAAATATTAGCTGAGATTAAATCAAAGCACTCAGTACCTTTAATATCTGATGTCCATTCACCAGAAGAAGTCTTAAAAGCTAAAGAAGTGCTAGATGTATTACAAATTCCTGCTTTTTTATGTAGACAAACAGATTTAATTTCAAGCGTTGCTGAATCTGGACTACCTGTGAAT
The DNA here is from genome assembly GCA_964614345.1 of uncultured Gammaproteobacteria bacterium. Classification (GTDB taxonomy): domain Bacteria; phylum Pseudomonadota; class Gammaproteobacteria; order Magnimaribacterales; family Magnimaribacteraceae; genus AEGEAN-183. The sequence goes on from CAZTLP010000003.1 coordinate 23,690, forward strand.
GTTAAAAAAGGTCAGTTTCTTTCACCAGCTGAAGTAAGAAATATCATCATGAAATTTGAACATTTTAAAAACAAAAATATTTTGATATGTGAGAGAGGAACTACCTTCGGTTACAACAACTTAGTTGTAGATATGTTAGGTTTAGCAGAACTTAAAAAGTATGAATATCCGGTTATCTTTGATGTTACACATTCACTTCAAGAACCTGGCGGAGAAGGCAAGAGCACCTCTGGAAGAAGATCTCTAGCTCTAGATCTTGCTAAAGCTGCAACATCAATTGGTATTGCAGGACTATTTCTAGAAACACATCCTGATCCAGACAAAGCTAAATGTGATGGACCATGTGCCTTGCCTTTAAAAAATCTAAAGGGATTTTTAGATCAGATAAATAATATTGACAGGTTAGTAAAAACTTTTCCAAAGATAGAAATAAGCTAATAATGGCCAAATTAACTATCAAAGATGTTATAGCTTTTGAAGTATTAGACTCACGTGGAAACCCAACAGTAGCAGCGGAAGTAAAACTTTCAGATAACAGTTCTTCGCTTGCATATGTTCCTTCAGGGGCATCAACAGGTAGTCACGAAGCTTTAGAGTTAAGGGATCAAGATAAGTCTAGATTCCATGGTAAGGGGGTTATAAAAGCAGTTAATTTTATAAATAATGAAATAAGAGATTTAGTAATTGGTCATGATCCTCTAGATCAGAAAACCATAGACTCTGATTTATGTAAGGCAGATGGTACTGATAGTAAGGAAGTTTTTGGTGCAAATTCTATTTTAGCTGTTTCAATAGCTAACCTAAGAGCCTCTGCGGTTAGCAAATCTGTACCTCTTTATCAGCATATACATTCTTTATATACAGAAGTCTCCAAAGTAAAAAGGGAACCAGTTTTACCTGTTCCTATGATGAATATTCTAAACGGAGGAGCTCATGCAGATAATATTATTGATTTTCAAGAATTTATGATTCAACCCATCAGATTTAATACTTTTAAGTCTGCATTAAGGTGCGGAGTTGAAATTTTTCATGAGTTAAAGAAATTACTTAAGGATAAAGGTCTCAGCACTTCTGTAGGAGATGAAGGTGGTTTTTCTCCACAATTAAAAACAACCGAGGAAGCAATAGAGCTTATTCTTAAAGCCATAAAGACTTCTGGCTACAAAGCAGGTAAAGACGTTTTTTTATGTTTAGACGCAGCTTCTTCTGAATTTTATCAACAGAATAAATACTTTTTTAAGGGAGAAGACAAATTTCTAGAAACCGATGAGATGATTAGTTACTTTAAGTCCTTAACTTCCAAATACCCCATTAATTCTATAGAAGATGGCTTACACGAAGATGACTGGGAAGGGTGGAAGACTTTAACCAAAAGTCTAGGCTCAGAAGTTCAACTAGTTGGAGATGACTTATTTGCTACAAACCCCAAAAGGATAAGAAGAGGAATTGATGAAAAAGTAGCAAATTCAGTTTTAGTTAAAATGAATCAAATTGGAACAATTTCTGAGACCCTTGAAGCCGTATCTTTGTCTCAGGGAAAAGGATATAAAGCTATTATTTCTCATCGTTCAGGTGAAACGGAAGATACTTGTATTTCTGACCTTGCTATAGGTTCAGCAGCTGGACAGATTAAGGCTGGAGCTCCTTCCAGGACTGACAGAGTTTCTAAGTACAATAGATTAATAATACTAGAAAAGAAATTTAAAATTCCATTTATAAAAGAAAATGAGCTTATCTAAACTTAAAAGTTTAATAAAAGATGAATATATCTTTTTTACTCTAGTATTCCTTCTTTCAGTTTTATTGATAATAGTCCAGTTTAATATATGGACTGGGGATTATAGTTACTCTAACTTACAGAATTTAAAGGAAGAACTAAACGAAAAGAAGCAAGCAACTATAGAATTAGAGGAAAGCAATCTACTTCTAGAACAAGAAAGGAACCAACTAAGATCTGAAAGAAATGCCATTGAGGGCTTAGCAAGATCTGAGTTAGGATTAATAAAACCGGGCGAGACTTTTTATAAATTTCAAACAGAACAGGGTGAAAATAAAGGAATTGATCTTACAATAAATAAAGAAGATCAATGAATAATTTTGTAGCCATACTACCAGCTGCAGGTAACAGCAGTAGATACTCAGGAGAAATACCTAAACAGTTCCTTACAATAGATGGAAGAACAATACTTGAACTAAGTATTAGGCCTCTTCTAGATTTTTCTGAGTGCCTAGGAGTTTGTGTATTAGTTCCTCCAGAGGATCAATATCATAAAGCCTTAGAAATAAGAGATAATCCTAAAATCTTTTTAGTTGAAGGAGGAACATCTAGAATCGATTCCGTTGCGAAGGGGGTCAAATTCTGGCAACAATCTGAATTGTCTTACGATTATATTCTTATACATGATGCTGCGAGACCTTGTTTAAGGAGTTCTGATGTTCAGCAATTACTTGATTCGATAGATAAAGAAACTGATGGGGTTGTATTAGGTATACCTTGTTCGGATACTATCAAGAGACTTTCGGCTAAAGATTCACTTATATTAGAAACTGTTGACAGAAGTGAATTGTGGAGAGCTTTTACACCTCAAATCTTTAAAAAAGAAGTTCTGCAAATGAATACTACAGAAGAAAATATGGACAAAGAATTTACGGATGAGGCTAGTTTAGTAGAAGCTAATGGTGGAAAATTAAAAATGGTTAAAGGTTTCGAAGATAATATTAAGCTAACCTTTCCTGAAGACTTAGGTTTAATAAAATCGATTCTTTCATCACAAGGAAGACTGGAGGGCTAATTTGAGAGTAGGGATTGGGTACGATGCTCATAAACTAATACCAGGAAAGGGAATGTATCTTGGGGGTGTCTTTTTTGAATGCGATTATTCTATAGAAGCATACTCAGATGGAGATGTAATCATTCATGCACTAATTGATTCTCTTTTAGGTGCTGCTGCATTAGGTGATATTGGCAGTCTATTTCCATCTAAGGATACAGAAAATAAAGACATATCTAGTACTTTGCTTTTAAATCAAGTTATAGATTTACTGGATTCAAAGAATTATAAAGTTATCAATGTTGATATTACTTTAATAACAGAAACTCCAAAAATTAATGAGAAAGCTGATCAAGTAATTAATTCACTTTCTAAGAGTTTAAGAGTTAAAAAGAATTGTGTTAGTTGTAAGGCAACCACAACAGATGGATTGGGCTTTGAAGGAGAAGGGAAAGGAATAGCTTGCCAATCTATTTCTCTCATTGAAAAGAAGGATTAAATATTTTATATGAAAATATTGCTGTGCAATGATGACGGCATCCATGCTGAAGGTATAAATGTGCTTCATGACCTTTTAGTAAAGGAGCATGAAGTTTTTGTTGTAGCTCCAAAAGAAGAAAATAGTGGAGCTGGTTCTTCTATAACGACAAAAAGACCTCTACTTCCTAATAAAATTAAAGAAAATTTTATAGCAATCGACGGAACACCTGTAGATTGTGTACATTTAGGATTACATCAACTTTGTCCATTTAAACCTGATATTTTATTGAGTGGTATCAATTTTGGGGCAAATATGGCTGAAGATTTGCTTTATTCAGGTACAGTTGGAGCCGCTATGGAAGGAAGGGAATTTTCTATTCCATCTATTGCAATTTCAGCAGCAGCATATATACAACCTAGTTCAGAAGGTAAATCTCAACCTAATTTTTTGACTGCAGCCAGGATAACCTTAGACATTGTTGAACGATTATCTGAAATAAAAATTGATTCTCAGGTAACTCTGAATGTTAATGTTCCTAATCTTAACTATGAAGAAATTAATAAAATTAATCTCACTTATCCTGGTACATGGGGTAAACGAAATCCACCACACAAAGAAACTTCAAATTCTGGTAAAGATCAATTTTGGATAACTCACAGAAGTAAAGTCCCTCAAAACGAAGAGAACTCAGATATTGCTACTATAAGCAGAGGTGAGGTTTCTATAAGTCCAATTGGACCAAGGTTTTTAGTAAACGATTATGATCAATCTTTAAAAGAATGGATAAAGACTTTTAACTAAGCATGCTTGAAAGAACTAAGGTTGAAGGTCTGGGGATGACCTCATTAAGAACCAGGCAGAGATTGTTAGAGAGACTAACGGAAAAGGGCATTAAAGACATTAGGGTTTTAGAAGCCATGAGGGATATCCCAAGACATTTATTTTTAGATGAAGCTTTAGCTTCAAGAGCTTATGAAGATCTGGCTTTACCCATTGGATATCAGCAAACAATTTCTCAGCCATATATAGTTGCTAGAATGACGGAAATCCTAATAGAAGATAATAAATTAGAGTATCAACCAATAGATCAAGCTCTTGAAGTAGGAACTGGTTGTGGATACCAGGCAGCCATACTCTCCCGTTTTTCAAAATCTGTAGTTACTATTGAGAGAATCAAAGCTTTGCACCAAAAGGCTGCGAAGAATTTAAATAAACTTAAAATAAGAAATGTAAAACTTCTCTTTGATGATGGGTCAGACCTCAAAGAAACTAAAGAAAGTTATGATGCCATTTTATTTGCAGCAGCACCTTTAGAGGTCCCAGCCTATTTTTTAGATAAATTAGCAATTGGGGGGAGATTGGTTGCACCTGTAGGAGGAGGAGAAGTTCAAGATCTGTCATTAATTAAAAGATTGAGTAAAAATAAATACGAAACAGAAGTTGTTGAACAAGTACTTTTTGTTCCTTTTCTAGGAGGGAAAGTTGAATAAGTTACCTTGGCTTTTTCTATGAAATCTTATTTATCAATTTTTTTTAAAGGAATGATTATGGGGTTTGCTGAACTAATCCCTGGAGTTTCCGGAGGGACAATTGCCCTTATTCTAGGTATATACAAGAGGTTAGTTGAAGCAATTTCAAATATAAATCTAACTTTTTTGAAAGGCGCATTCAGTGGGAGTTTCAAGCAATCTTGGAATCAAGCTGATTTTAATTTCCTTTTTTTCTTAGTTTTAGGAATGGCAGTTAGTGTTTTAACATTTTCATCAGTCATTATTTTCTTTTTTCATAATTTTCCTCTCTTCCTCAAATCCTTTTTCTCTGGACTTTTATTAACTTCCTTATTTTATAAACCTTTAAAGCCGGAGGCGATTGATAAGAAGTTTTTGTTTGGTTTTTTTATAGCATGTTTAGTAATACTTTTAGTTTGGAATTTACAACCAACTGAATTTGCAGAAGTTAGCCTAACCTACATTTTTTTTGGGGGTTTTATAGCAGTTTGTGCTTTTATTCTGCCAGGCATTTCTGGAAGCTTTATATTGTTGCTTTTAGGAATCTACGAATTAGTTATCCTTTCCATTAAAGAATTTAATTTGACGATTCTTTCGAGTTTGTTTTGTGGATGTCTTATAGGGTTATTGCTATTTATAAGACTAGTTAAAAGAGCCTATCAAGATTATCCAGAATATCTTTTAGGATTTTTCTATTCTTTGGTGTTATTGAGTATTCCTTTGCTATGGAAATCTAGTGAATGGAAAATTGCTTTGCCAAACTATCAATTAGGGTTCATAGAAGCTTTTTTAGGGTTAGTTTTCGGAGTGTTGTGTGTTTTTCTTTTACAAAAATTATCTTCTATCTTTCAAGATACTTAATCTTATTTTTTATTTCTCTCCAATCATCAGCATCTTCAGGAGGATCTTTTTGTTCAGTAATATTTGGCCATTCCATACAAAGTTCAGCATTTAATTCAATAAAAGGGATTTGGTCTTCTGGGACTTCATCCTCTGAGTAGATAGCATCTACAGGGCATTCTGGCTCACATAAAGCGCAATCAATGCATTCATCAGGATTAATGGCCAACATATTTGGTCCTTCATAAAAACAATCAACTGGACATACTTCAACGCAGTCTGTGAGTTTGCATTTGATGCAGGATTCTACAACTATAAAAGCCATGGCATTATGGAAGGCGGATTCTATCAACTTATCTAAAGAACTACTATCTGGACAATAATCTGAATTCTGGTCTAATTGCGCTTTATCCTTATAGAGGGACCTATTTTGAATCAAAAAAAGTTAGAAAGAATAAGTTCAGAACTAGGAGAACTTCTTAAATTAAAAGATTACACATTTACCTGTGCAGAGTCTTGTACAGGTGGTTGGGTAGGGCATGCACTGACTTCTATCCCTGGAAGCTCAGAGTGGTTTGGATCTTCTTTTGTAACTTACTCCTACGAAGCCAAAACTCAAATTTTGGGAGTTTCTTCTCAAGATTTAGATAGTTTTGGTGCTGTGAGTGAAGAAATTGTGGAACAAATGGTCTCAGGTGCTTTAGACAAATCAGGTGCTGATGTTGGAGTTGCAATTAGTGGAATTGCTGGCCCCGATGGAGGAACAGATACCAAGCCAGTTGGAACAGTGTGTTTTGCTTGGAAGATAAATGGTCAAGAGGTAATAGCATCCGCAGAGCACTTTTCTGGGGACAGAAATGAAGTCAGATATTCCTCGGTTGAGAGAGCTTTAATGGGTACAATTGAGCTTATAAAAAAGAATTGAATAGTACTGTTTATTTATACAGTATTATGTATAATTGCCATGTAAACCCTGTAGGAGGTACGCATGGCACAAAAGAAGGTAACAAATATCAAAGAGGTAGATAAAACCAAGCAGCTAGAAGCAGCGCTAGGTCAAATTGAAAGACAATTTGGCACTGGTACTGTTATGCGCATGGGGGATAAGAAAAAAGAGAAGATACCAGCCATATCAACAGGATCACTTGGATTGGACTTAGCGTTGGGAATTGGCGGCTTACCTAGAGGAAGGGTTGTCGAAATATATGGTCCTGAGTCTTCTGGAAAAACAACTTTAACCTTAGAGGTCATTGCTCAATGTCAAAAGCTTGGTGGCACTGCAGCCTTTATTGATGCAGAACACGCCTTGGATCCTATTTACGCTGAGAAACTAGGTGTTAATGTCGAAGAATTACTTATTTCCCAACCTGATACAGGAGAGCAGGCTTTGGAAGTAGCTGACATAATGGTCCATTCAGGAGGGATAGATGTTTTAGTAATTGATTCCGTTGCCGCTTTAGTACCAAAGGCTGAAATTGAAGGAGAAATGGGAGATACTCATGTTGGCCTTCAAGCTAGGTTGATGTCGCAAGCTTTAAGAAAAATTACAGGTAATGTTAAGAGGTCTAATACTTTAGTAATTTTTATCAATCAGATTCGACACAAAATAGGAGTAATGTTCGGGAGTCCAGAAACCACTTCTGGAGGTAATGCCCTTAAATTTTACTCTTCAGTTAGATTGGATATTAGAAGGATAGGTACAGTTAAAGAAGGAGATGAAGCTGTAGGTAATGAAACTAGAGTCAAGGTTGTAAAAAATAAAGTTTCTCCTCCTTTCAAACAAGCTGAGTTTCAGATTATTTACAATAAAGGGATAAACAGACTAGGGGAGCTTTTAGATAGAGGGTCTGATCTGGGTATCGTTGAGAAATCTGGAGCTTGGTATAGCTTAGAAGGTGAGAAAATAGGCCAAGGTAAATCTAAGGCCGCTGAATTTTTAGAAGAAAACCCTAAGATAGCTGCAAAAATAGAAAAACTGATATTAGAAACTCTTGCCGATAAAGAATAAGTATATTTAGATCTATTTAGAGAGTCTTATTTATAACTTCATCTAGGTTGAGTAAGGATATTTTATCTTCACCTCTTATTTTGAATTCAACCTTACCTTCTTTAAAAGACTTTTCTCCAAGAATGATCATTTGAGGAATACCCATTAACTCTATATCAGAAAATTTCACACCTGCACTTTGATCTCTATCATCCCAAAGAACTTGATGGCCTTTTTCTTTAAGTGAGTTGTATATTTCACTACATTGATTTTTAAGTTTAGTATCACCTTTAGGATTAATCTCTATCAAAGCAGTTTCGTAAGGACTAATCTCTTTAGGCCAGATTATTCCTTTTTCATCATGGTTTTGTTCAATAGCAGCCGCAACTATTCTTGATATACCTATTCCATAACAACCCATTTCAGGATGAATATTTCCTTTTTCTGTTTGTACGGTAAGTTTCATACTTTCAGAGTATTTCTTTCCTAATTTAAAGATATGGCCAACCTCAATACCTCTTTTTAGTTTTAGTTTTCCTTTTCCATCAGGACTGTCTTGTCCTTCTAGGCTTTCTGGATTTTGGTCAGACATAGACTCAATAAGTAATTCAGCATTTATTGCGTAATTACTCTTATCACTAAAAGCTAATAGGTCTTCTCCTGAGTTAGCTAATACATGAAATTCTTCTGAATCAGACCCTCCAATGGCACCACTATCAGCTTTAACTATTCTGTAATCTAAACCAAGAGAATCAAAAACTTTGATATAGGCCTCTCTCATAGACTGATAACTTTTATCCATTTTTTCCTCAGAAAGATCAAAGGAATATGCATCTTTCATTATGAATTCTCTAGACCTCATTACTCCGAATCTTGGTCTAATTTCATCTCTAAATTTAGTCTGTATTTGATAAAAAGTAATTGGTAGTTGCTTATGACTTCTAATTTCATTCCTACACAAGTCAGTAATAACTTCTTCATGTGTAGGGCCTAAGCAAAACTCTCTATCATGCCTATCCTCAAAAATGAGTAATTCTCTACCATATTGTTGCCATCTCCCTGTTTCTTTCCACAGATCACCTGGTTGTACCATTGGCATTAAAATCTCTTGAGCCCCTGAGTCATTCATTTCCTTTCTAACTACATCTTCTACTTTTCTTAGGACCTTTATTCCTAGAGGTAACCAGTTATATACACCCGAAGCAACTTTTCTTATTAACCCTGCTTTTATCATCAATTGATGGCTTACAGTTTCGGCATCTGAAGGGTTTTCTCTTTGAGTTGCTATGAATAAATTACTAGTTTTCATGGTTAATTTTTATTTATTCAATATTAACACTTAGTAAATCAGTAAACGAGATAATAAGTAAATAAGCTTAAGTTGGTATAATCCTAACTCAATTAGTATGCCCACTTACGTTTTTAAAGAAAAAGGTAAAAGAAAATTGATTGAAGTTCAGATGAAAATTTCTGAACTTGATTCTTTTAAGTTAAAGAACCCTAACCTTAAGCAGGTGCCAACGGCTCCTTCTTTTAGATTGAAGGGGACAGGTTGGTATGAAACTGATTTTAAGACTGGGAAAAAGAAGAACTTAGCTAAAAGTGATGATGATAAGCAAGTAAAAAAAGATAAAAGTAAGGATGAAAGCAAAAAAAAGAAGGAACAGAATAAAAAGAAAGAGGTCAAATCAGAAAACTCTTAAAATGTAAACTATGAAAAATTTAGAAAGTAATAACTGCGGGTCTTTGACTAAAAAGGAAGTTGATTCTGTTGTTAAACTTAGTGGTTGGATCCACAGAAGAAGAGATCATGGAGGAGTTATTTTCTTTGATCTGAGAGATGAGTCTGGGGTAGTGCAAGTAGTTTACAACCCGGATGAGAAGGACAGTTTTTCTTTAGCAGAGTCTTGTAGAAATGAATTCGTGATTTTTGTAGAGGGAAAGGTAAGAGAAAGACCTGAAGGCACAGTCAATCCTGAAATGGATACAGGAGAAATAGAAGTAGTAGGTTCTTCATTAGAAATCTTAAACTCTTCTTTACCTATACCTTTCCAATTAGATGAATACGCCTCAGTAGGGGAAGAAACAAGACTTAAATACAGATTCTTAGATTTGAGAAGAGAAGAAATGCAGAAGAACCTTAGATTAAGATCAAAGACTTCTAAGTGCGTTAGAGATTATCTTGAGGCCAATGAATTTATTGAAATTGAAACCCCATTACTTACAAAAGCCACCCCAGAAGGAGCAAGAGATTATTTAGTTCCTAGCAGAACTTATCCAGGTTCTTTTTTTGCGCTTCCTCAGTCTCCTCAATTATTCAAACAGACTTTAATGGCTTCAGGTTTCCAAAGATATTATCAATTTGCCAGATGCTTTAGAGATGAAGATCTTCGTGCAGATAGACAACCTGAATTTACTCAAATAGACCTTGAGTGTTCATTTGTAACTTCACAAAATATTAAAGATTTAGTCACTGAATTATTGAAAGATGTTTTCTCACAAGTTCTAGGGGTTAAGTTAGGTAAGTTTGATGAGATGACATATGCGGAAGCAATTACAAAATTTGGTACCGATAAACCAGATTTAAGGAATCCTCTTGTTTTAGAAGATGTTTCAGGGTTGTTTATAAATACAGAATTTAAGGTCTTTAAGGAACCAGCAAATTCTCAAGATGCAAGAATTGCATGCATGAGGGTTCCTGGAGGGGAAGAGTTAACAAGGAAACAAATAGATGATTACACGGATTTTGTATCCAATTTTGGCGCTAAAGGGTTAGCTTATATAAGAGTAGAAGATCCCAAGAAAGGCAAAGAGGGCTTGCAATCACCTATTATAAAATTTTTAGAAGATGATATTGTAAAAGCATTACTAAAACAGGTAGGAGCAAAAAAAGGAGATATTATTTTTTTTGGTGCTGGCCCTAAAAAAATAGTTAATGACTCTTTAGGTGCATTGCGGGTTGAGTTAGGTAAAGACTTAAATTTATTAGATAAAGATTGGGCTCCTTGTTGGATAACAGATTTTCCAATGTTCGAACTTAATGCCAGTGGAGAAATTACTCCACTTCATCATCCTTTTACATCTCCAAAATGTACAGAAGAGGAGCTTAAAGCTGATCCCCTTAACTGTTTATCTAATGCCTATGATGTTGTTCTTAATGGCTTAGAGCTAGGTGGTGGTTCGGTACGTATTCATGAACATGAGATGTTGTCCTCTGTGCTACAAGTATTGGGCATAGGTAAAAAAGAGAGTGAAGAAAAATTTGGATTTTTATTATCTGCTTTAAAACATGGGTGTCCCCCTCATGCTGGATTAGCTATAGGCTATGATCGTTTAATTATGCTTTTGACCTCCTCTGAATCTATAAGAGATGTTATAGCTTTTCCAAAAACCCAAACAGCTTCATGTTTGTTGACTGATGCACCAGGTCAGGCTTCCTTAGAGCAACTGGAAGAATTAAAGATTATTGTCGATGAGGATGACTAGTTATGGCTGGGCATTCAAAATGGGCAAATATTAAGCATCGAAAAGGTAGGCAAGATGCTAAAAGAGGAAAAATATTTTCTCGCTTAATAAGAGAATTAACTGTTGCTTCAAAGCTAGGAGGACCTGCCCCAGAAGATAACCCCAGATTAAGAACAGCCCTTGATAAAGCTTTAAGCGCCAATATGCCAAAGGACACCATTGAAAGAGCTATTAAAAGAGGATCTGGTTCAGCTGAAGGGGCGGATCTAGAAGAAACTACATATGAAGGCTATGGTCCTGGTGGGGTTGCAGTTATTGTTGAATCTATGACAGATAATAATAATAGAACTGTTGCAGAGGTTAGACATGCTTTTACTAAATCTGGTGGAAATTTAGGCACTGATGGCTCAGTCTCCTACCTTTTTATTAAAAAAGGATTAATACAGATAAGTAAAAATTCAGATTATGAACAACTGATGGAAATTGCAATAGAAGCAGGAGCTGAGGATATAGAAGAGAATTTGGACAATTCACTCACTATTTCTACATTGCCCGAAGACTTTGAATTAGTTAAACAAGCATTGATTGAAGAAGAAGTTGAGATAATAGAATCAGAAATTAGTTTAATACCAGAGACAAGTGTTTCAACTGATCTAGAGACTTCACTAAAGATTTATAAACTTTTAGAATCTTTAGAAGATCTAGACGACACCCAAAATGTACATTCAAATGCAGATTTTCCAGAAGAGATTATTGAACATATAAATTAATAATGACAAATTCAAGAAATAAAGGTGCTTCATTTGAAAGGGAAATAGGGAACCTATTAACTGAGGACCTTGGTCTAAAAAATAATATCAGAAGGATTCTAGAACAGACTAGGGAGAAACACCTCCCTGATCTCATGTTAGGAAGGTGGTACATAGAGTGTAAAAGATATGGTTCGGGTGCAGAGCCTCTGGAGGCATGGTGGCAGCAAGTGCTTGATGCTACCAGTGAACAAGGCATCCCAGCCCTGGTATATAAGTTTGATAGAAGACCTATAAAGGTGAGAGTGCCTCTTGGGGCAATTAATTCTGAATTAAATATAAATGCTCCTTATACCGCAGATTTACTTTGGGAAGATTTTATCTTTCTTCTAAAAAATCTTTATAAGGAAGATATAGAAAACCACGACTTATAAAGATGCATATATTGCCTATTAAGATTTACTACGAAGATACAGATGCACAAGGGGTGGTCTACTACGCAAACTATTTGAAATTTTTTGAGAGAGCTAGAACAGAGTTTCTTAGAGAAATAGGTTATAAGCAAAAAGAGCTAATGGAAAAGGGTGCAATTTTTGTAGTTAGAGAAGTTTCAGTTGAATTTAAAAAACCAGCTAACCTAGATCAGGAAATTGAAATTCATACTAGAATAATCAAAGCTGGAAAAGTTAGTTTTGACTTTAATCAAGAAGCTCTCAACAAGGAAGGTGATTTATTGTGTGGAGGTATTGTTAAGTGTGGTTGTCTTACTTTGAGAGACTTCAAACCCAAAGCTCTCCCTAGTAAGTTACATCAAGGTATGAAATCATTGCTATAGAAATTATGTCATATTCAGTCATAGATCTTTTTATCAACGCAAGTTTAGTAGTTCAGTTGGTGATTTTTTTGCTGCTATTGGCTTCTATTTTCTCTTGGATGGTAATTTTTGAAAGATGGATATTTTTAAATAAATCTAAACAGGAACTTGTTAGATTTGAAGACTTGTTCTGGTCTGACGCAGGTTTAGAAGCCGTTTTTGATCAAGGAGAAGACGAGAACCACATTTCTATTGGAGCAGAGCGTATATTTAGATCTGGTTATCAAGAATACAAAAATATTAAAAGCCAGAATTTAGAACCTGAAACTGTTTTAGAGGGCTCTGAAAGAGCTATGAGGATATCCCTTTCCAGGGAGCAGACAGCCTTGGAAAAACACTTACCTTTTTTGGCTACTGTAGCCTCGGCATCTCCTTATGTAGGCTTATTTGGAACTGTCTGGGGCATAATGAATTCCTTCCGGGGCTTAGCGGAAACAAATCAAGCTACATTGTCTACAGTAGCACCTGGCATTTCTGAAGCTTTGATAGCTACAGCTATAGGTTTATTTGCAGCCATTCCTGCTTTAATTGCATACAACCGATATACGACCTCTGTTGAAACACTGCTTTCAAGTTTCGAAGATTTTATGGATGAATTCTCTATTGTTCTTCATAGAGATCTTTATAAGAAATGACTTCAAGAAGACGCAGAAGAACATTACTCTCAGAGATAAATGTGGTTCCTTATATTGATGTGATGCTAGTGCTGTTAGTAGTTTTTATGATAGCGGCTCCTTTAATGGTTCAAGGCGTTCTAGTAAATCTTCCTGAGACGCTTTCAGAACCTCTCCCAAGAGAAAAAAATGATCCACTAATTATTTCTATAAAGTCTGAAGGTACATTTTTTCTCGAAACGCAAGCTACTAAGAATACTCCTCTTGGTTTAGACGAGATTTCTATACAAGTAGAGAAGATTCTTAAAGCAAATCCTTCATTGCAAGTGGTAGTAAGGGGAGATGGGGGAGTTAAATATCAGAAAGTAATGGAGTTAATGTCAGTTCTTCAAGCTTCAGGAGCTGAAGATGTAGGCTTAATCACTCAACCACCTTCCTCTTAGCTTGTGCAAAATTATTTCTCTGGCTTTCTAGTATCTTTTGTTCTGCATATAGGATTAGTTTTATCTTTTACAAATTTCTTTCAAATTGATGATCTTTATTCGTTAAATAAAATTGAGCCTATGCCTGCTTATCTTGTATTTGAAAAACCACAAGTACTTAAAAAGATAACGAAAAATAAGATAGTAAAAAAGCAGATTTATGAAGAACCAGAAATTGCTTCTCCGATTCTAGAGATGGCGGATACAGGAGCTGAGTTAGAAAATATAAAAATAGAAAAAGATTTATTGCTAAAGGAAATTGTAAGCAATGAGACGAAGAGTTCGGTTGAAGAGATTTCTTTTTTTTCTAATCTTATCAGAGATCAAGTAATACTAAATTGGAAACAGCCAAGTTCTGCACAAAAGGGAATGACAGTAGAAATACTTATAACTCTTGTACCTACTGGAGAAATTATTCAAGTTAATTTAACTAAGTCCAGCGGTAACCAAGCTTTTGATAATTCTGCTTTAAATGCAGTTCAGAAAGTTTCGAAATTTGAAAATCTAGATATGGGAAGAAAATTATTTGATAACCATTTTAGAAAGTTTACTCTAGTATTTAATCCCGAAAATTAGACCTATGATCTTAAGGATTTTGATATCTTTTTTTATTGCTTATAGTTCTTTTCTGTCTTCTGATCTTAGGATTGAAATTACTAAAGGGATTAAAGATCCAATTAGGATAGCAATAGTTCCTATAGCATGGAATCTTGAAAATCCACCAAGGGAATACCTACATCAAATTATTTCTTCTGATCTAGAGTCATTTGGTGAATTTGTATCTTTATCCCCAAAAGAAATGTTAAGTCTGCCTAAAACTGAACAAGAAATATTTTACAGAGATTGGAAACTTTTAGATGTTGACTATTTAGTTTTAGGAGCTGCCTCTAGGGGAGAAAGTAAAGAAGAAATAGTAGTAAATTTCTCGCTCTATAATGTTACTAGAGAAAGGTTAATGAAAAGGTCAATTAGTGTTGGATCTGCTTCTCATTTAAATGCACTTGCTCATGTTATAAGTGATAGAATATATAATGAAATCAATGGTTTACCAGGTATATCCTCCACAAAAATATCATATATAAACCAAAGTAGCTTACCTGAACAAAAATACTTCTTAAGAGTTACTGATATTGATGGAAAGAATGATTCTAGTATTTTCTCTTCTAGCGAGCCTTTAATGTCACCTAGCTGGTCATCAGACGGAAAGCGTTTGGCTTATGTTTCCTTTGAAGAAGGTACTTCAAGAATATTTATACAAGAAATTTATACAGGGGAAAGAAAAGGATTAAAACTTGAGAGGGGTATTAATAGCTCTCCAAATTGGTCTCCTTCAGATAAGTATTTAGCAGCTGTTCTTTCTAAAGAAGGCAATCCAGATATTTTTAGATATGACTTAGAAAATGATAAGTGGAAACAGCTAACAGATCATTTTGGAATTGATACAGAACCAGATTGGTCACCAGATGGAAGAAAAATAATTTTTACTTCAAACAGAAGTGGATCCCCGCAAATTTATGAAATGAATGTTTCCAATAGGAAGATCAGAAGAAAAACTTTTGAAGGAACCTACAATGCTAGAGCGAGATATACTCCTGATGGAAAGAGTTTTGTTTTTGTGCATAGAAGAGATGGAATGTTTCATATTGCTGTTCAAAATCTTAGAACGAGTAAGTTACAAATTTTAACGGATACTACTCTTGATGAATCTCCCACTATTTCTCCCAATGGAAAAGTAATTATTTATGCCACGAAAGATAAAGAAAAAGATATTCTTGCAGGAATATCAATAGACGGAAAAACAAGATTTATTTTACCGACCAATTCAGGGGGTGTAAGGGAACCAAGCTGGTCACCTTTGTTAGTTTACACAGGCAACTAATTTCTTTAAAAGTAGTCTAATTCCCTGAGGTTATTTTAAAATAAAAAAAGTATAATTAGGATAAGGAGCTTAAATATGAGTTTATTTGATCAATTTTTAATTATGGCAGCCATCATATGTTCTTTTAGTGGATGCGCTGCAGTTTCAATGGATCGAGCCGTGGAAGCTGAAACTGTTTCGGCTGTTGCAGAACCTGGATACTCCGATTCTGATAGCCCAGTAGGAGGTACAATATACTTTGATTACGACAAATATAATCTAAGTGCTTCTGCTGTATCAGAAATTCGTGATCTTGCTAAATCTATAAAATCTAATTCGAGTCAGGTAAGAATAGAAGGGCATTGCGATGAAAGAGGTACAAGGGAATATAATTTAGCTTTAGGTGAAAGAAGAGCTAATGCAGTTTCTGAATTACTTCAAGTCAATGGGGTTCCTTCTAGTAGCATCACGACAGTTAGTTATGGAGAAGAAAGGCCTGTCGCTTACGGTTCCAGTGAATCTTCTTGGTCTAAAAACAGAAGAGCAGTAGTCAAAGTATTGTAAATTCAGAACGATTTGAAAAGATCTAATTTCTTATTTCTTTTAACTATTTTAGCTTTTCCGCTAGAGGTTTTTTCTGAAGAAGAGGAGTCCCTAGATTTAATTTACCAAAAAATAAGTGAATTAGAGCAGGAAATAGCTACCCTTAGAAATCTGATTGAAGAAAATACTTATCTGATAGAGAGATATCAAGAACTTCAGCAACAAAGATATCTTGATTTAGACAAAAGGTTGCATAATCTTCTTTCTGAAGAAAAGGAAGATCTAACTGCTGAATCCTTAAACGGGCAACAAAACAATACAACAGAAGAGATTGATTTATATAAAGGTGCTTTGGAATTATTTGATTCATCAAGATATGCCGAAGCCCTAGAAAGTTTTAGAGAGCTGATAATTTCTTATCCTGAAGGGTCCTATTCCGCTGATGCTTATTTTTGGTCTGGAGAACTTTATTTAGTTCAACAGCTATTTGAAGATGCTAGAGAGCATTATTTGGTAGTAGTTGAGAAATTCAATGAACATCCAAGGGTAGCAGATAGCTTATTCAAACTAGGATTACTGGAGAGAGCCTTGATGAATGATCAGGTAGCCAACTCTTACTTTTCAAGAGTTGTTTCTGAATACCCTGATACTGGAGCAGCCGAGTTAGCAAAAAAATCTCTAGAAGTCTCTAATCAGGAATCAAAGAATTAATTACGTATGTATAATGCGCGCTCATGGGCCGTTAGCTCAGTTTGGTAGAGCAGTTCCCTTTTAAGGAATTGGTCCTGCGTTCGAGTCGCAGACGGCCCACCATTTAAGCCATGAAATATTTTTTGATCCTCTTAGGCGGTGCTGCAGGAGCTCTTTCTAGGGTTATTATTTCTGAGCTAATAGAAAAATCCCAATTTCACTTTTTTCCATTGGGTATTATTTCAGTGAATATTCTTGGCTGTTTTTTGCTAGGAATTTTTATTAATTTTATGGGTCCCAAATATGAAGAGATCTATGAACCTCTTTTGTTAGTAGGTTTTCTAGGGGCTTTTACTACATTTTCTGCTTTCTCTAAAGAAACCTTTCAATTAATAGAACAGGGAAATTGGTTAGTAGTATTAAGTTATATTATCTTTACAGTAGTTGGTTGCCTAGTTGCTACGTGGATTGGAATGCAGATAATCAAACACTAGAATCAATCTTTTCTGATTCTCATTCCCTTAGTGTCTCTTTGTATTTGCCTATAGCTATAACCTTTATCTTTTTCGGAACTTAATAGAGTAGAAGCTCTTTTTCTTAACCAAGTTATACCTTTATCTGGGTTTTCTTTTGCTAATTGCCTAATTGTGTCGATAATTTTTTCTTTTTTGATTGCTTTATCCATAGTGGAAGTTTCAGCTTTCATCTTCTTAAAATTCACTTCAGATGTAGGTGGGATATATCCCTTTATATTTGCAACCTCCAGGGCATCCATCATTAGCATTGTGTTGTAAACAATATTGTGTAAAGAAGAATGTTTCTCCATTTCTTCTAGAACTAACCTAGCTCTAAAAATAATGTGTGCAGCTAGTCTTAATCTCTCTTGAATATGCTCATCATCCAACATGGGTAAAATATCATCCCATTGAGTTGAAAAACCTGCACTGGCTATTATCTCTGCTGCTGATGCAGCTAAATCTTGAATATTCCTTTTAGGATCTAAAGTTTCAATTAATTCTTGTAACTCCTTTTGAGAAATTTCTAGTTCGGGATCTTTATCTTTATTCTTATTAACCATTATTTTCTATAATGATACTTGAGAATCAAAAATAAGTAGAAATCTATAAGTTATGTATTTAGTCATCAAAACAATCATTACAGTAATAATCATTGTTGCCATTTCAGAAATAGCAAGAAGATCGAGTTTTATTGCAGGAATATTAGCCTCGATACCTTTAACCTCCGCTCTGGCAATAACTTGGTTATATTTTGATACCAAGGAAGTTAAGCCAGTAGTTGATCTCACCAACTCTATACTCTTATTAATCCCTCCTTCTCTAACTTTTTTCATTGTTTTACCTTTAGTCTTAAAAAAATTAGATTTTATTTATTCTATTTTTATTTCAATTATTGCTACTGTTTTAGTTTACTGGTTATATATTGCTTTACTTTCACGATTAGGGATTCGTTTATAAATTTGAACAAAATTAATAAGGTTAAATTATGAATTTATATATGGTGCATGTTGGTTTCTACGATCCTTCAATTGGAGAAGGGCTTTATGAAGTTCATATGAATTTCTTCACTGTAGCTGAAGATCCCAAAAAAGCTAAAGATAACATCTTAAATCTTAAAGAATTTAAGGATAAGAAAATGCATATTGATGGAATAAAGGAACTGTCTTATGTTGATGGATATAAGGTTTCTTTAGAGGAAGGGGAAAGCTCTAAGCAAGAAAAAATTCTTGGGTATGATGAATCAAAGGACTTATAGAATCTTATGAGTGAAACAATTTTTCAAAAGATAATAGATAAAGAGTTACCGGCAGATATTATCTTTGAAGATGAAAGTTGTTTAGCTTTTAAAGACATCAACCCTGTTGCCCCTATACATATTTTAATAATCCCTAAGAAAAGAATCGAAAAAATCTCTGATTCAAATACTGAAGATATAGAATTATTAGGACACCTGTTTTTGGTGGCAGGCAATATAGCTAGGGATCTTGGTGTTGAAGATGCTTTTAGATTAGTAGTAAATAATGGAGCAGGGGCTCAGCAAACAGTCTTTCATCTCCATATTCACTTGATTGCTGGTAGGGAATTTAACTGGCCTCCTGGTTAAGTAAAGTCCTTCAGTTCTTCTTTCGTAGCAAAGACATTCTCTATTTTAGTTTGTAAGACTTCGTTTAGTTGGAAGTTATTTCCCACTAGTTCTAAGGCATACCTCAAGTGCTCAATAGACCTATCATAATTGCCAGTAAGATAGAAATATTCTGCTCTAGATTGGTGCAAAGCTATTATCTTTCTTGCTAGGCCCTGAACTTCTGCTAACCAATACCAAATTTGAGGATCTTCTTTTCTTTTTAGTAACAAAGTTTTTAGTACCTCTTCAGCATCGTTATACTGTTTTTGATTCATAAGTGCTCTCGCATAAAGCATTGAAATAGGGTAATTGGATGGATTCATTTCTAATAAACTTTTTCCCACGCCTACTGCTTCTAGTCCATTTCCTGCATTTAAGTGAATTTCCAATAACGCCGTTTGTAATATTAAATTCTCTGGATCTACCTTAAGTGCTTGCCTTATTTCATCAAGGGCTTCACTGTGCTTATTGTCTCTAGATAGTGCTAAACCCATTCCATATGCAGAAACAATTTTTTGCCTTTCAGTTTTTGCTCTTCTTTGCTCTTGTCTTAATTGCGTTACTGCTTGACGTGATGTTTTAAAAAAACCAATGTTTATTCTTTGTTTTATTAATTCAAATTCCAAACTATTTTTATAATTTGAGCCCTTTATTTCTTGAGCCCTTATCCTCGATTCACTTATCCTTCTTTTTGTAAGAGGGTGAGATCTAAGGAATTCAAGGTCATTAGCTCCACTTAATCTACTCAGAGATTGTAACTTTTCAAACATTTGAGGCTGTCCTTCAGGATCAAAACCTGCAGAAATCATCGTTAAAAAGCCAATTCTGTCTGCTTCCAGTTCGTTTGTACGACTATAGGATAAGGCTTGTTGGGTTAAAATTTGTTGTCCTGCCACAACTGCTTCAGGACTGTTAGAAGAGGCTGCCACTGCAATGCTTGCTAATAAGATTAAAGCATTAGAGACACTTCTATCTTGTTGTCTTTGCAGGTTTCTTGCAAAATGCCTTTGACTTAAATGAGCTAATTCATGTGCTAGAACTGATACAAATTGACCTTCAGTTTCAGAGTGGTAAATAAGACCAGCGTAAACGCCTATAATTCCTCCTGGCGCAGCAAAAGCATTTACACCTTTATTCCTAGCAAGCACTATGTTTAATCTTCTATCTTGAAGTTGACTATATTCACCCACTCTGTAGATGAGATGTTCAGTGTAATCTTGAACTATTGGGTCTTGTAAATCTGGTAAGGATCTTCTGAGTTGAGCCATATAAAGTCTGCCCAATCTATATTCAGAGTCTAATGAAATGGCAGAAGAAGAAGTATCTCCAAGTTCAGGTAAAGATTCTTCTGAAACGGCTTGAAAAGATGAAGCTAACAAGGACAGAAAAAGTAAACTTCTTTTTAGCAGTGAACTTAAAGTTTTATTCCAAGTCATATCGTTATAATAGCCTTAATTAAAATATTGACTTACATAATAGCAATGAGTTCAAAAACTATCCTTAAATATGGTGAATAAATACTTAAATACTAATGATTTAGATTGCCCTTTACCGTTGCTGAAGACCAAGTTGTCACTTGCTGATCTTAAGAGCGGTCAAATTCTTGAGGTAACGGCAACTGACCCAACTTCATGGGAAGATTTTGCTTCTTATGCGAAAATAAGTGGAAATGAGCTTGTTCATGCAGAAAAGAACAGTGGAATGTTTATTTACCGAATAAAAAAGAAGTAATTAATGTTAGATCTTTTAAAGAAATTAATTGATAGATTCTTCTTCAATGAAGAGACCGTATATTTTGCTATTTTTTTATTAGCTTCTTTTCTTCTTCTTTTTTACTTTGGCGGAATACTTCTGCCTATTCTTATAAGCTTAGTAATAGCTTTTTTATTGAATGGCTTGGTTCAGGCATTAGAAACTTTGAGATTTCCAAGATGGTTATCGCTTACTACTTCGTTGTTAGTTTTCTTTGCTTTATATACCAGTCTTTTCTTGATCCTCCCTATAATAGGCTCGCAGATAAATTCTTTCATTCAAACATTACCTAATATAGTTGAATCCCTTCAAGATGTACTTTCTAATTTAGCTAGTTCTTACCCAGAATATTTTTCTGAAGAAGAATTACCCAATCTCTTTGCTAATCTAGGTTCTCAATTAAATAATCTTTTAGGACAAGCCCTGGGTCAAATTGCAGGGACAATTAGTTTTGCTTTTAGCGCTTTAATCTATGCAATTTTAATTCCTTTGATGGTTTTTTTCTTTGTTAAGGATAAGGAAACCCTTTTACCTCTAATTAGCTTTTTTGCTCCAGAACAAAAAGGTTTGATGGACTCAATCTTTAATGAAATGAATGATCAACTCTATAATTATGTTACTGGGAAACTAATAGAAATTTTTATAGTGACTTCAGTTAGCTACTTAGCTTTTAGTTTTTTGGGACTCCCGTATACCTTTTTACTTGCCTTACTAGTAGGCCTGTCTGTGATGATTCCTTTTTTTGGAGCTATTTTAGTTACTGTTCCGGTTTTACTAGTAGGGTTATATGAATGGGGAATATCAACAGAATTTTGGTGGCTTCTTGGCTTGTACCTAGTAATACAAGCTCTTGATGGTAATGTGTTGGTACCTTTACTTTTTTCAGCCAGAAATAAACTTCATCCTGTTGTCATAGTAATAGCAGTATTATTCTTCGGTGGTATTTGGGGTTTCTGGGGCCTCTTTTTTGCCATTCCACTGGCAACATTTGTAAAAGCCATAATTAATTCATGGCCTAAACCTCTTTCAGAATAAATTTTATTTCATCGATTTTATTGTATCCAGCACTTCCTGGGCATGACCTGTTACTTTTACTTTTCTCCACTCTTGTACTAATTTTCCCTTTTCATCTATTAGAAAGGTACTCCTGTCTATACCCATGTACTTTCTTCCGTACATACTTTTTTCTTTAATTACATCGTACTGCTTGCATATTTTTTCATCTGGGTCTGAAATTAGTTCAAAAGGAAAAGATTGTTTAGCTTTGAAATTTTCATGAGATTTCAAAGATTCCCTGGAGAGACCAAATATTAAAGCTCCTTCTCTTTTAAAGGCCTTATATAAATCCCTAAAATTTTGTCCCTCTGTTGTACATCCTGGAGTGCTATCTTTTGGATAAAAGTAAAGGACCACTTTTTTTCCTTTAAGCTTAGAAAGATCTGCAGTTCCCTCTCCAGTACAAATCCCTTTAAAAACAGGTGCTTTATTGCCTACTTTTGGTGTTGCCATATATTCTCCTTATTGTTGATATAATAAATTTATTAGAAATTTATTTAAATAACCAGAATTACTTACCCGATTAGTTTGTTGTGCTTAGTGTAAAAGGATCAATCGTTGCCTTAGTTACTCCAATGGAAGCTGACGGTAATATTAGCTGGCAATCATTATTCGATCTAATAGATTGGCATATAGAGTCTGGTACTTCTGCTATTGTTTCTGTAGGAACAACTGGTGAATCAGCGACTGTAGATGTTGCTGAACACGTTCAAATAATAGAGCAAACGGTAAACCACACAGACGGAAGAATACCGATAATTGCTGGTACTGGTGCCAATTCAACAAAAGAAGCTACCTACTTAACTTCAGCGGCAAAGGAAGCTGGTGCTACTGCAGCTCTTCTTGTTACCCCTTATTACAATAGACCAACTCAAAAAGGTCTAATTGAACACTATTCGGAAATAGCTTCGGACGTGGACATTCCACAAATACTCTATAACGTACCAACAAGAACAGCTTGTGATCTTTTACCTGAAACTGTTGCAACCTTGTCCCAAATAGAAAATATTGTAGGGATCAAGGAAGCATCGCCTGACCCACAGAGATTAACTGAATTGAAAAGTTGCATCGAAGATGACTCCTTTCTTTTCTATTCTGGTGACGACTTAACTGCTTTTAAATTTCTTAGTGAAGGAGGTCATGGAATAATTTCAGTTACAGCAAATGTAGTACCAGAAAAGATTTCTAATATTTGTAACTTAGCTATAGAAGGAGATTTTAAAGAAGCTCAAGAAATAGATTCAGAATTAACTGATCTTCATGAAGTGTTATTTATTGAAACCAGCCCAATTCCTGTAAAATGGATACTAAACAAATTGGGAAGGATTCCCTTAGGCATAAGGCTTCCGCTTACAGTTTTAGATAAAGAGTACAAGCCTGAAATTGAACTTATACTAAATAAATTAGGTCTTACAAATTAAATGAAAGTTTCATTAGGAAAAAAATTTTTCTTTTCTTCGATAATAGTTTTAACACTTTGTTCTTGTGGCCGGATTCTGGAAGATCATAGATATGATTACTTAAAAGAGAGGCAATCTGAACCAATAAAAAGTTCTTCTGAGGAATCCACCAGACCTATAGTTGATTATTATCCGATTCCAAATGCTGCAGAAAATATAGTAGGAGACTCTTACGAAATTCCATTACCAGCACAGGTATTTTCTTCTGGGTCCACAAACGAAATAAGAATGCATAAATTAGGAGAAATTAGATGGCTTTATGTTGAGGCACTTCCCAGTAGCGTTTGGCCGTTAATGAAAGATTTCTGGGCATCAAGTAATTTTGGTTTGTCGTACGAAGATCCTAATACAGGTATATTTGAGAGCGATGAACTTTTAGTGAGTTCGGAGCAAACTAAGTTACAAATGAAAATAGAACATGGTATAAGACAAGCAAGTTCTGAGATCTTCCTTTCTCACTTAACTAAAGATGATGATGAGAACTGGGTTCGTGTCAATCTAGAAGACAATCTTGAAGATTCTGTTTTACGAGCAGCTCTCGAATTTTTATCAGAAGCACCTTCTTCTGGAGGTACTTCTTTAGTTGCTTTAAACCTTAACGTAGGGCAAAAGGCTGTTCTGAAACAATCAGAAGATGGCTCAAACTACATAGAAATGAACTTAGAGTTTCCTAGAGCTTGGGCTGCTGTCGATAGAGCACTTAAAGAAGCAATGATTACCGTTAAAGACTTGGATCGTACAGAAGGAGTGTTTTTTGTTACCTTTTCTCAAGAGGAAGAACAGGGGTTTGCAAAAAGGCTGTTCAAAAGAGGTCGCAATGCAAGCAACCCCGATTTTAAAATTTATATAAAAGAATCTGATCAGAACAAGTGCACTGTCACAGTAGATAGTGCTAGTGAAGAAGGAGAGATATTTGAAAGAGACGTGCTCTCAGAA
The DNA here is from genome assembly GCA_964614345.1 of uncultured Gammaproteobacteria bacterium. Classification (GTDB taxonomy): domain Bacteria; phylum Pseudomonadota; class Gammaproteobacteria; order Magnimaribacterales; family Magnimaribacteraceae; genus AEGEAN-183. Next base: position 47,898 of record CAZTLP010000003.1, read on the forward strand.
ATTAATCAATCACTATCGTAGGTAATGTTATGGAAGATATCGAAAAAGGAAAATTAATCAGTTCAGGTAAAGCTAAATCATTATATGAAAGTTCTAATCCAGATTATTACTTTATGCATTATAGAGATGACACCTCTGCTTTTGATGGGGTTAAAAAGGAAAGTTTAGAAGGGAAGGGCTCTACCAATAATAAGTTCAATGCTTTCATCATGGATTTCCTTGAACAAAAAGGTGTTCCTACTCATTTTGAAAAATTAATCTCGGAAACCGAAAGTTTAGTTAAAAAGTTAGAAATGATTCCGGTTGAATGTGTTGTTAGGAATATAGCAGCAGGTAGTATTTGTAAAAGACTTGGCGTTGAAGAAGGCCTAGATCTAAATCCTCCAACTTTTGAATTCTTTTTCAAAGATGATGAACTCCATGATCCAATGATTAACGAATTTCACATTAAATCTTTTGGATGGGCCTCAGAGGAACAAGTAAAACAAATGCAGGAAAAAACTTTTCAAGTAAATGACCTGCTCAAGGAGTTGTTTGCCAATGCTGGAATGATACTTGTAGATTATAAGTTAGAGTTTGGCTCCTTTAATGGTGACTTACTCTTAGGTGACGAATTTACTCCTGATGGCTGCAGGGTATGGGATTCTGAAACCAGAGAAAAACTTGATAAAGATAGATTCAGACAAGACTTAGGAGATGTCGTTGAATCTTATCAAATAATAGCTAAAAAACTGGGTATACAGTAAATCAACAAAGATCTTTATTGATTGCTTGTAATTTATCTTTTCCAGGACACAAATCCTTCTCATTAAGTTGATTTAAAGGCTTATCGACTACGTTCAGAGTCTCTTTTAAGTCTTTAGATTCTGTATTTATGTAAAGGAGCCCAGTTAATACCTTGCCTTCCTCTTCGGCTTTATTAATTTTTGCAAGAGAGGAAGCTTTATTGCTCGGATCAAAGTCTTTTGATAATTTTTCTAAAGAAATTAATGAACCATCATGTAAAGGGACTTGTACACTTTGGCCTTCTTCATAGCTGGTAGTTATTTCCTTTCCTAAAGGAACAAAATCTGGTCTAGAAACTGATTCGTTATGTTCTCTGATGTAGTCATAACTTTTCGTAGAAGTACCGTGATTATTAAAAGTTACGCAAGGCGAGATAATATCTAAGAAAGAAAACCCTTTATGTTTCATTGCAGCTTTTAAAAGAGGAACTAGTTGTTCCTTGTCTCCTGAAAAACTCCTTGCAACAAAGCTTGCACCAAGCTGTATTGACATTGCAGCCAAGTCAATTGAAGGAAAAAGATTGTCTTCTCCGTATTTACTTTTTGATTCTAGATCATTGGTAGCAGAGAATTGGCCTTTAGTTAGTCCATAAGTTCCATTGTTTTCAACTATATAAACAACATTTAGTTGTCTTCTAGCGGCATGAACAAATTGACCTATACCAATAGAAGCTGTATCTCCATCACCTGAAATTCCCAGATACAACATTTCATGATTAGCTAAATTGGCTCCAGTAGCTACAGAAGGCATTCTTCCATGAACTGAATTAAATCCATGTGACTGGTTTAAAAAATAAGCTGGAGCTTTTGAAGAGCAACCAATTCCTGATAATTTTGCAACGTTATGAGCGGATATGCTTAGCTCGAAACAAGCTTCTAATATAGCTGCACTAATGGAATCATGCCCACAACCAGCACATAGGCTAGAAATTGAACCTTCATAGTCTCTCCTTGTTAGCCCAAGTTCATTTCTTTCCAAATCAGGGTGATGGTTCTTTGGTTTAACTATATAAGTCAATTTATTTTCCTCCAGCAGCAGTTTTAGATGGACTACCTGTTAAGTGAGAGCTTATTTTTTTTGAGATGAAATTAGCTGTTATGGGCTGACCATCAAAACATAAAACTGAAACTAGTTTATCTGGAATAATTCCCCCTTCAGCCATAATCAGTGTTCGCATCTGACCATCTCTATTTTGTTCAACTATAAAAAGCAAATCATGGTCTTCTATAAATTCCCACACTTCTAAGTTAAAAGGGAAAGATCTTAGTCTCATGGCATCTAGAATTACTCCTTCATCATGCAGTGAGTCGAGAGCTTCTTGCATGGAAGCTTCAGTACTTCCGTAGTAAATGACTCCTATAGAGCTAGTGTTCGTTTCCTGTTTGAAAATAGGATTTGGGACTAATTCTGCAGCAGTTTGATATTTTTTAAGCAAACGAGATAAGTTTCTAGCATTCACAACCCCGTCTTCTGTATATACAGCATACTCGTCGTGCGAAGTCCCTCTTGTAAAATAGGCACCTTTCTCGGGGTGGGCTCCAGGATATGTTCTATAAGGTATTCCATCTCCATCCACATCCAAATATCTACCAAAATTCTCTATTTCTTCTAGATCTTTAGCATGCAAAACTTTGCCTCTATCAAATGATTTAGAGTCATCCCACTTGAATTCTGGACAGGTCCAATCATTCATTCCTAGATCTAAGTCTGAAAGAACAAAAACAGGTGTTTGTATTCTGTCTGCAAGATCAAATGCCTCAGCTGCAAACTCAAAACATTCTGTTGGATTTGAAGGAATCAGCATGACATGTTTAGTATCGCCATGAGAAGAGTAGGCACAAGACAGAATATCAGATTGTTGAGTCCTAGTAGGCATGCCTGTAGAAGGTCCACCTCTTTGAATATCAAAAAGTACTAGAGGAATTTCTGCAAAATATGCCAAACCTATGAATTCACTCATTAAGGATATTCCAGGACCACTAGTTGCAGTAAAACCTCTTGCCCCATTCCAGTTTGCACCTATAGCCATACCAACTGCTGCTAACTCATCTTCAGCTTGAACAATGGCATATTTATTTTTATTGGTTTCTCCTTCTACTCTTAACTTCTCGCTATAGTCTGTAAAAGCCTCAGCCAGAGAAGTTGATGGAGTTATTGGATACCAAGCACAGACTGTAGCTCCACCATAAACACACCCAAGTCCCGAAGCCTCGTTACCTGTAGTTAGAATCATTCCTTTAGTTTTATCTGATTTTTCTATTTTAATTTCACAAATTTCTTTAAGGTTTTCTCTTGCATAGTCGTAACCAAGATTGAGTGCTTTAACATTTGGATCTATGAGTTTTTCTTTACCCTTAAACTGTTCTTTAATGAGGATTTCATAAATTTCTTTATCCATATTCAATAGATATGAAAGCGCTCCAACATACACAATATTTTTGAATAATAGCCTTTGTTTGGGGTTTGAAAATTCTTCGACACAAAGTTTTGTAAGAGGAATTTCAATTATATTTATATCAGTTCTATTAAAGTTTCTTTTCCATGAAGAGTCATACATTAAATAACCACCGGAGTTTAATTCTTGTAGATCTTGGTTATAAGATTGAGGGTTCATAGCAACAACTATATCTACACCCTCTCTTCTACCCAGGTATCCTTTTTCACTAACCCTTACTTCAAACCAAGTAGGAAGGCCTTGGATATTGGAAGGAAAAATATTCTTGGGACTTACAGGTATTCCAGATCTAAAAACTCCTTTAGCAAACATCTGATTAGCACTAGCAGACCCAGATCCATTTACATTTGCAAATTTAATTACAAATTCATTTGTACTTTTAATATTATTCATGAATAAACCTTTGCTTCTTCATAAAGATAAGTCTGCATGTCCCAAGCTCCAGTTGGGCATCTTTCAGCACAAAGTCCGCAATGAAGGCACACGTCCTCATCCTTTACCATTACTCTCTGGGTTTGAATTAGTTTGTCCGAAACAAGTAAATCTTGATCCAAATTTAAAGCAGGTATTCTTAAATTATTTCTTAAATCTTCTTCATTAGAATTATCAATGAAATTAATACAATCTGTTGGGCATATATCTTCACAAGCATCACACTCAATGCATAAATCTTCTGTGAACACTGTCTGAACATCACAATTGAGGCACCTTTGTGCTTCCTCAAAACCTAATTTATCGTCAAAACCTAACTCAACCTCAACTTTTAAGTCTTTTAATGAAATTGATTGATCGGCGTGGGGTACTGGGAATCTCATAGCTTGAGAGATGTCATTATCATAAGACCATTCATGTACACCCATTTTTTGACTAACAATATTGGTTGTAGGGTCAGGTCTTTTATAAAGATCTTGGTCATTGAAAAATTTATCAATAGAGATAGCAGCTTGGTGACCATGAGCTGCAGCCCAGATTATGTTTTCTGGTCCCCAAGCAGCATCTCCACCAAAAAAAACTTTAGGATGAGAAGATTGGAATGTGATTTTATCTACAACAGGCATATCCCATTCTCCAAATTCGATACCTATGTCTCTCTCGATCCAGTCAAAAGCATTATCTTGGCCGATAGCAACAAGAACATCATCGCACTCAAAGATTACTGGATCTTCACCTATAGGAATTAAAGATCTTTTGCCACTTTCATCAAAGACAGCTTCAACCTTTTCAAACTCCATGCCTACCAGTTTCCCTTCATTTAAAAGAAACTTTTTAGGTACATGATTTTCAAATATAGGGATATTTTCTTCCATTGCTTCTTCTATTTCCCATTCGGAAGCCTTCATCTGGTCAAATGGACTTCTTACTACAACTTTTACATCTTCAGCTCCTAAACGCAGCGAGGACCTACAACAATCCATTGCAGTATTTCCCCCACCAAGAACCAAGACTTTTTTTCCTATAGAGTCAGTATGCTCGAAAGCGATACTTGTTAACCAATCAATACCAATATGTATATTTTTTTCAGCTTCTTGTCTTCCTTCAATATTAAGATCTTTACCCTTAGGAGCTCCTGTTCCTACAAATACTGCGTCAAAGTCCTTTTCAAGCAATGACTTCATGCTTGTTATCTCAGAATTAAACCTTGTTTCAATTCCTAAGTTTATAATTTGATCAACTTCTTCATCTAAAACTTCAACAGGTAACCTGAAGGCAGGGATATTTGTTCTCATTAGTCCTCCTGCTTGAGGATCTTTTTCAAAAAGCACACACTCATGGCCAAGGACCAAAAGATCTCTAGCTACGGTAAGAGAAGCTGGTCCTCCGCCAACAAGAGCTAATCTTTTTCCTGTTTTTTCTTTAGGGATTTTTGGAAGAAGGTGGGTTATATCATCTTTGTAATCGTAAGTTACTCTTTTAAGCCTACAAATAGCTACAGGCTTTTCATGGGTTCTAGTTCTTCTGCAGGCGGGTTCACATGGTCTATCGCAAGTTCTTCCTAAAATGCCTGGGAAAACATTTGATTCCCAGTTAATCATATAAGCATTCGTGTAATTCCCTTGAGATATTTGTCTTATGTACTCGGGAACAGGGGTGTGAGCAGGACAAGCATACTGACAATCTACAACCTTATGGTAGTACTGAGGGTTTGCGGTGTCTGTAACAGGCATAAAGTTCTGTACCTGAGTATTTTTATTTTCAGATTCATTATCTTGAAGGGGTAATTTTCTAGTGAGCTCAATTTTTTCTTTTAAGGTATCGATGACAGACCACCTTAAATCTTGAGCTTCTTCTAGATTGTGAGTTTTTAAAGACTGCCTGAGATCATATCCCAGTTGGTTTCTTAAAGTTCTTGGAACAGCTACTTTGACCCACCAAGTGTTATGTCTCTTAAAGAGATATCGAGTATCCATACTGATTAAATTTTAATCTCCTTCAATTAGGGCTGTACCTTAATTTTCCCGTATGGTACATAAAATTTCCTATAAATAAAGCTTTTTATAGGAAAAATAATTGATTTTTTTTTTGAAAAACCCCTTTACTTTCTCATTTTTCTATATTAAAAGGTACACACATTCAATTCTTGACAAAATTACTCGGAATTATAGAATTGCGGCTCTATGAAACTTACAACCAAGGGAAAGTATGCCGTAACAGCTTTGCTCGACCTTTCATTAAATCAAATAGACAGAGACTTTATTTCTCTTGCAAAAATTTCAGAAAGACAAGGAATGCCAGTTTCTTACTTGGAACAATTATTCAGGAATTTAAGAAAATCAGGGATTGTACATGCTTCCCGAGGACCAAGGGGTGGTTATAGATTAGCTAAACCCAGCACGGAAATTAATATCTCTGAAGTAGTCGCATCTGTAGAAGACACTTTGGATGCTACTCAATGTGGAGGATCGGCTGATTGCCATTCAGGAAATAGGTGTTTGACGCACGATCTTTGGTCTGAACTAAATAGTCAGGTTGATAATTTTTTAATAAACAAGTCTTTGGAAGACGTTATAGCTAATAAGAGGGCCTCTTTCCAAAAAAAGAGTAAGGATTTAATAATTGCAGGTTGATATGAAATTACCCATCTACCTTGACTATGCTTCAACTACACCTGTGGACCCTAGGGTAGTTACAAAAATGCAAGAGTGTCTTTCTTTGGAGGGGAACTATGGCAATCCTGCTTCCAGATCACATGAATTTGGTTGGAAAGCCGAAGAAGCTGTGGAAGAAGCTAGAGCAAATGTTGCTTCTCTAGTTAATTGCGATCATCGAGAAATAGTGTGGACCTCAGGAGCTACTGAGTCTGACAATCTAGCCATAAAAGGAGCTGCAAGGTTCTACAGAAAAAAAGGGAATCATATTATTACTTCCAAACTAGAACATAAGGCTGTTTTGGACAGTTGCAGACAGTTAGAAAGAGAAGGCTTCGAAGTAACCTATCTAGATCCTGATGCTACAGGAATAATTCAACCAGAAGAGTTACTTAAAAATATTAAAGATGAAACTATTTTAGTTTCTTTAATGCATGTTAATAACGAAATAGGTGTGATTAATGATATTGCAAAGCTTGGGGAAATAACTAGAGAGAATGGCCTAGTGTTTCATGTTGATGCAGCTCAAAGCACAGGCAAAGTATCTATTGACTTAACTAAACTAAAGGTAGATTTGATGTCATTTTCTGCCCATAAAACTTATGGTCCAAAAGGAGTGGGAGCTCTTTTTGTAAGGAGAAAACCAAGAGTGAGACTTGAGGCTATGATTCATGGCGGAGGTCATGAACGTGGAATGAGATCAGGTACTCTACCTACACATCAAATAGTAGGAATGGGAGAGGCTTTTAGGCTGGCCGAGGAAGAAATGAGTTCAGACAATGCTCGGATTAGTATGTTACGGGAAAAATTTTGGTTAGGACTAAAAGATATAGAGGAAGTTCATCTTAATGGCCACGAAGAAAAAAGAGCAGCAGGCTTCTTGAATGTGAGTTTTAACTTTATTGAAGGAGAATCTTTAATTATGGCTCTTAAAGATATAGCTGTTTCATCAGGATCAGCTTGCACTTCAGCTAGCTTAGAACCTTCATATGTATTAAGAGCATTAGGTTTAAAAGACGAATTGGCTCATAGCTCTATTAGGTTCGCTTTAGGTAGGTTTACAACAGAACAGGAAGTTAATTACACAATAAATCTTGTTAAAGACTCAGTAACAAAGTTAAGAGAGTTGTCTCCACTGTGGGATATGTATCAAGATGGTATTGATTTAGATAAGGTTGAGTGGGTTCAACATTAATTAAGGAAGGTGATTTATGGCTTATAGCAAGAAAGTAATAGATAAGTTTGAAAAAACTTTAAAAGAACCAGAAAAAAATAGCGTGGGAAGATGGGACCCATCAGAAGACAATATTGGTACAGGAATGGTTGGAGCTCCAGCTTGTGGTGATGTGATGAGGCTTCAAATTAAATGTGAAGCCAAAGACAATACTCATGTAATAAAAGATGTAAAATTTAAAACTTATGGCTGCGGATCTGCAATAGCTTCATCAAGTGAATTGGTTGACATGCTGAAAGGAAAAACCTTAGAAGAAGCTAAAAATATAAAGAATGTTGAAATAGCAGAAGCTTTAGACCTCCCTCCAATTAAAATTCATTGTTCTGTATTGGCTGAAGATAGCATTAAGCAAGCTGTAGAGGATTACGAAACTAAGATCTAAGCACACCAATGAGTCAGCCAAAATCTTTTGATCCTAACGGATTCTCCCTTTCAACTGCAGCAGTTAAGCACTTTAAGAAGAGTCTTTCTTTAGAGAAAGCCGTTAGAGGCATAAGATTTTCTGTTGAGGAAGCCTCTGGTTGTTCAGGTTATACCTACGCTATGGATTTTATAACCGAAATACAAGATGAAGACTTAATATTTAACTGCGAGGATTTGCAGATCTGTATTGATCCTCAATCCTTCACATATCTTAAAGGTACAACTGTAGATTTTGTTATTGAGGGTGTTAATGAGGAGGTTAAGTTTTTAAATCCTAATGTAAAAGCTGTCTGTGGTTGTGGTGAAAGCTTTGAAATAGATTAGTTATCTTTTTTTAAGCCTAAAAATGACAAAAGTAAAGCTGTATCCTCACGAAGAAATATGTCCTGAGGGAATCGAATTAGAAATCTCTCCAGGTGAGTATCTCTGTGAAAAGCTTTTAGATAATGGAATTCCTGTAGAACATGCTTGCGAACTTTCTTGCGCCTGTACAACTTGTCATGTTGTTGTAAGAAAAGGTTTTAATTCTTTAGCAGAGGCGTCTGATTCAGAAGAAGACATGTTAGATAAGGCTTGGGGTCTTGAACCAGAATCAAGGTTAAGTTGTCAAATAGTAGTCGGTGAAGAAGATTTAGAAGTTGAATTACCAAAATATACTATCAATATGGTTTCTGAAACTAACTGAGTTTTTTATGAAATGGATAGATATTAATGATATAGCCATTGAATTATCAGAAAAATTTTCCGATGTTGATCCTAGGTATATTCTTTTTACTGATCTACACAAATGGGTTACAGAATTAGATGATTTTGATGATGAGCTAAATAGGTCAAATGAGAAAATCCTAGAGGCTATTCAAATGGCTTGGATAGAAGAAGTTGATTAACTATTTATCCACTTAATAAGTATAATGCCGCGCTTAACCCGTTTTCTAAAAGAAAATAGATGCAAAATACATTATCAATTATTAAACCTGATGCAGTAAAGAAGGGATATGCTGGACAAATTTGTGCCAGGATTGAAGACTCTGGTTTAGAGATTGTGCTGAAGAAAGAGTTGTTACTAACACGGAGTCAGGCTGAAGGTTTTTATGCTGAACATAAGGGAAAACCTTTTTTTGAAGCATTAATTAATTTTATGACTTCTGGTCCAGTACAGGTTCAAGTTTTGGAAGGTGAAGAAGCTATAACAAGATATCGTTCTTTGATGGGTAGTACAAATCCAAAGGAGGCTGATCCTGGAACATTAAGATATGATTTCGCAGAATCTATTGATGCTAATGCAGTTCATGGTTCAGATTCATTAGAATCAGCAGCAAGGGAGGTTGCCTACTTTTTTCCAGAATATTAAGTAGAGAGCGACCAATGTCCGAAAAAGAAGAAAGAATTTATCCCGGAGAACTTCTAAAAGAAGCTAGGAAAAAGACAAGACGAAGATACAAAAGATTTTCTTCTGAATTAGGAATTCCAGAAAAATATTTGGAAGCCTTAGAAGAGAATAACTTTTCTCTCATGGCTGGACCTGCTTATGTGAAAGGATACTTAAGAGCCTACGCAAAAAAATTAGATTTAGACCCAGAAACTGTCATTACAGCCTTTGATAGATATATAAAAGATCAAAAAAGATTAAAACAGAAGGCTATTAATAAAAAACAGAAGAAAGAAACTAAGAAAAAATTTTCCTACATTTATACACTTATTTTTCTCTTAATTTCTTTGATAATCCTGTTAATAATTCTCATTCCTGAACGAAATGATAGTTCTGAAAAGAAAGAAGAGATAAGTTCCTACTCGCAAACTGACTTTCAACACTCAAATGATACTCCACCTATTTTGAATACAAAACCAACCTTAATTATTGAACCAAAACAAAATACTTCACAGAATATTTTAGATTTAAATACCCAAGAAGAAGTAATTACATCCGATATAGATGAACACATAAAAGATGAAACCAATGAGTTTTCAATGGGGAAAATTAACACTATAGAAATGAATTTTTCGGGAGACTGTTGGATAGAGTTAATGGACAAAAATG
>CAZTLP010000003.1:58019-76643 GCA_964614345.1 uncultured Gammaproteobacteria bacterium
ACTATAGAAATGAATTTTTCGGGAGACTGTTGGATAGAGTTAATGGACAAAAATGGAATTATTGAATATAGCTTGGTTCAAGCTGGCTCTTCAATGTTTTTTGAAGGCCATGGCCCATTTAAATTGCTTATAGGAAATAGCGAAAGTGTAGAGTTATTTTACAATGAAACAAAAGTTGACCTTGCCTCTACCACAAATGTTAAAACTAATGTAAGTTGTTTGGTCTTACCCGAAGGGAAGTGTAGTGAATTTACCTTGTCATATTAAAAGGAGAAAATCCAAGCAAATAATGGTTGGTGATGTTCCAGTTGGAGGTGGAGCTCCTATTTCAGTACAAAGTATGACAAATACTGATACTCGAGATGTGAAGTCTACTCTAGCTCAAGTTAATAGCCTCAAAGAAACTGGAGCTGACTTGGTAAGGATTTCAGTGCCAGACGAGGAGTCTGTTACTGCTTTTAGCAAAATAAAAAAAGAATCAAAAGTACCACTTATAGCTGATATTCACTTTGATCATAAACTAGCCTTGGGAGTAATTAAGAACGGAGCAGATTGTTTGAGAATAAATCCTGGAAATATTGGGAAAAGAGAAAAGGTAGAGGAAGTTGTTTCTTCAGCAAAGGATCATGGTGTACCAATCCGAATAGGAGTTAATGCGGGGTCATTAGAGAAGAAGCTACAAAAGAAATATGGAGAACCTACTGCGGATGCATTAGTTGAATCAGCTATGAATCATGTTGAAATTTTACAGTCTCTTAACTTCAATAACTTCAAACTGAGCATTAAAGCCTCTGATGTTTTTCTTACTATAGATAGCTATAGAAAGATTTCTAAATTAATTGAACAGCCTCTTCATTTAGGTATTACTGAAGCTGGTGGTTTTAGATCAGGAACCGTTAAATCTGCTATTGGCTTGGGATCTTTGCTGCTGGAAGGAATAGGAGATACCATAAGGATTTCTTTAGCTTCTGAACCAGAGAATGAAATAAAAGTAGGTTTCGATATACTCAAAAGTTTAAAGCTAAGATCTCGAGGCATTAATTTCATTGCTTGCCCTAGCTGCTCAAGAATGAATTTTGATGTGATAGGAACGATGAATGAACTTGAAAGACGTTTAGAAAATGTATCTGAAGATTTAGATGTTGCAGTAATAGGATGTTATGTAAATGGTCCAGGCGAATCTAAACATGTCGCTTTGGGTGTAACAGGCGCTTCACCAAAAAACTTAATTTATGTTGATGGTAAGCCTGACCATAAAATAGAAAGTGAAAATTTAGTTGATCATCTTGAATCTTTAATAAGAGAAAAAATTAACAATCAGAAAGAGAATCAAGAAAGACTTATAGCAAAATCAGATTGAAAAATGGGTAAATTTAAAACAATAAGAGGCATGAATGATGTCAAGCCGAGCGAAGTTTCAGTTTGGCAATTTGTAGAGACGAACATTAGATCTATCTTTGCTTCATATGCTTATGATGAAATTCGGTTTCCTATAGTAGAACAGACAGAACTATTTTCTAGGTCTGTAGGAGAAGCAACTGACATTGTTTCAAAAGAAATGTATACATTTGAAGACAGAAATGGAGATAGCATTTCCTTAAGACCAGAAGGTACTGCAAGTTGTGTGAGAGCTTGCCTCGAAAATGATCTTTTAAGAGTTGATTCCCCAAAGCTTTGGTATATGGGTCCTATGTTTAGATATGAAAGACCCCAAAAGGGTAGATCCAGACAATTCCACCAGGCTAGTGCCGAAGTTTTTGGAATACATAGCCATAACGTTGATGCTGAGCTCATGATGCTAACTAGCAGCTTGTGGGATGTTCTTGGGATAAAAAACCAAATTAATTTAGAGATAAATAGTCTAGGCAACTCAGATACTAGAAAAGAATATAGAAGTCTTCTACAAGATTTCTTGCAGTCATTTTCTAGTGAATTAGACGAAAATTCTCAAAGACAACTAGAACAAAATCCACTGAGGATTTTAGATTCTAAATCTAAAAGAATTAAAGAGATTTTAGTCAATGCTCCTTCAATTTTAGATCACCTAGATTCTGAATCTGAAGATCACTTCAATAAGTTAAAAGATTTGCTTACTAAATCTAATATTGATTTTGAGATAAATGATAAGTTGGTTAGAGGATTGGATTATTACAACAAAACTGTTTTTGAGTGGAAAACCAAAGATCTTGGTGCTCAAGACACAGTTTGTGGAGGAGGAAGGTATGATGACTTAGTACGCCTATTAGGAGGTAAAGATTGTCCTGCAGTAGGATTTTCTATTGGTTTGGAGAGGTTAGTCTTGCTTGTCAAAGAATATTCTAAGGATAATATTTCTACAGAGACCGAACTAGATTGTAATTTCATATGTCTAACTGAAGACTCAGTGTCCTATGCCCTTACAAATGCTGAAAAGATTAGAGAAGCAATTCCTGCAATTAACTTGAAAGTAAACTTACAGGCCACAAGTGCTAATTCTCAATTTAAAAGAGCTGATAAATCAGGATCCAAAATTGCATTGATTGTGGGCGAGGAAGAGTTAAAGGATAATAAGATCTCAATTAAGGACTTGGAAAAGAAAGAATCTCAAGAGACTCTTGATTTGGACCAAATTATAAGCAGATTAAAAAAACTATACTAATAATCATATGGTTAAGCTTTCTTCAACAGAAGAAGAGAACACAGAATTTCTGAGTTCCTTGTGGGATAAGTATAAGTATCTGATCTTGCTTTCATTGGTTTTGTTAGGTGCAGGAATCTTTGGGTGGGAAAGTTGGTCACAAAATAGATTAAGTAACTTACAAGATTCTGCCGACATGTATGAATCTTTCATCAATTCACTAAATGACAATGATTTAGATCAACAAGTATTAGCTGACCAGATCATTAAAGAATATCCCAATACTCTTTATGCAGATTTAGTAACTTTTCATCTTGCTAAGATTTCGGTTGAAGAAGAAGATCTTAGTAAGGCTGAAGAGCATTTGATGTGGATATTGCAGAGGCACGAGTCAAAATGGGGGTCAGATTTTGATCCAATTGAAACAACTGCTCGATTAAGGCTAGCTAGAGTTTTGATAGCAAACGATAATTCAAATAAGGCCTTGGAGATAATTAGCGAATCTGAAAATATGAGTAGCGCACTGCATGAAGTTAAAGGAGATGCCGAAGAAAAATTAGGCTTATATGCAGAAGCTAAGTTAAGTTATCTCAAAGCACTTGAGTCAAATCAAAGTCAGTCGGTAGAAGCAATTCTAAAAATGAAATTAGCTAACCTGGATACCTGAAATGTTTAAAACAGTAAGACTTTTTACTATTTTGCTGTCTCTAGTAATTTTAAGTGGTTGTTCTTCACTAAGTTGGTTGAAATTCTGGGGAGATGATGAAGAGGAGATAGAACTTCCAGCTGTTTTGGAGGAAATAACTCAAAAGGTCACAATCAGTAGCTTATGGGATGCGAAAGTAGGAAAAGAAAAAATTCAAGGGAGAATTTTTCCTTCGATAAGCGGAGAGAGGCTTTTTTATATAAATGCTGAAGGGGAATTATTTGCTTTTGATAAAAATAATGGAAGAAAGATATGGGAAAAGGAAACAGATGACCAAGCTTCCGGAGGAATAGAAACTGCTTTTAGAAAAATAATTTACGGAACTTTAGATGGCGAAGTAGTAGTTTTAAGCCAAGAAAATGGTGAAGAAACTTGGAGAGCTCAAGCTACTAGCGAAATACTTTCTTCACCGATTACAAATGGCAGTGTTGTTATTGCCCAAGGAGCAGATGGGAGTGTAACGGGATTTGATTTTAATAATGGAGAGCAGAACTGGATTCATCAAGTAACAGTTCCTAACTTAAGTCTCCGTGGAACTTCTGCTCCAATATTAAAACAAGGATTTATTTTTACAGGATTCGCAAATGGAACAGTGGCAATGATTTATCCGGATTCTGGTGCTGTAAGATTAGAGTTACCCATCACAATTAATGAAGCCGCTTCAGAGTTAGAGAGGATTGTGGATATAGATGGGAAAGTTGTAGTTTCCAGTGATGTGTTAGTGTCAGCCTCTTATCAAGGTCATATAACTGCCATAGATCTTCAACAAGGTAGACCTATTTGGCAAGAAAAGGTGTCTACCACCAAAGATTTAGTTGAGGTTAGATCTAGAGTGGTTGTCATAGATGATAAAGATATCTTAAAAGCCTTTGGTTTATCTTCAGGTGTAGTTTTATGGCAACAAGAAGGGTTAAAGTTAAGAGGTTTAACTTCTCCAGTAAGCGTTAGAGGAAATATAGCTGTTGGTGATTTTGAAGGGTACATTCATTTAATCAATGGCGGAGATGGTTCTTTCTTAGGTAGATTCAGAGCATCTAAGAATCCAATTGTTGAAATAGTTTCTGAAGGAGACAAGCTAGCAATAACTGATAGTAAAGGAAGGTTGTTTTTCTTATCTCTTTCATAACTCTTTATAATTACTATTTTTCATTACAGAGCATATTGAGTCATGTCTTCTATAGTTGCTATTGTTGGGAGACCTAATGTAGGCAAATCTAGCTTGTTTAATTTATTAACTGGATCAAGAGCTGCACTGGTAGCTGATTTTTCTGGTTTAACCCGAGACAGACAATATGGTGGAGATTCAATGTCTTCAGCTATATTAATAGATACTGGCGGCCTAGGAAGTAATTCTTCTGATCTAAGTAAAGATGTCATAAAACAGACAAATTTAGCAATTGATGAAGCCGACTTCTTGTTCTTTCTGGTGGACGGAAAAGACGGATTGGTACCTCTTGATGAAGAAATTGCTAAGAAGTTAAGAAAAACCAATAAGCCCGTTAAGCTAATAGTTAATAAAGTAGACAATGCAAAAGACTTTGAAAGTAGTACAGAGTTTGATCAGCTAGGGTTTCAAGATAAGGTCATAATTTCAGCTGCACATAACAAAGGTTTAGGTAAGATAAAAGAAGCTTTATTAGAAATTTCCCCTAAGTCTGAACCAAGCCTAGAAAAAAGAAATAACCTAGTAGTTTCTTTGTTAGGTAGACCGAATGTTGGTAAATCAACTTTAATAAATAAATTATCTGGATTCGAAAGAGTCTTAGTATCTTCAGAATCAGGAACTACAAGAGACTCAATAGAAGTTCCTGTTAAAGAGGGAGAAATTACTTTAATAGATACAGCTGGGGTTAGAAGAAAAAGTGCTGCTAAAGGTAAAGTTGAACAAGTTTCTATTTCACAATCATTAGAGGCAATTAAGAAGTCCAATGTTGTTATCCATATTTTAGATGCTGTGGAACCTCTTGTTGATCAAGATATGCATTTATTAGGACTTGCATTATCTATTGGAAAGCCAGTTCTGCTTGTTGCTAATAAAATTGACCTTTTAAATAAAGAAGAAATATCTAAATTAACTGATCACATTTATAGAAAGTTAAATTTTGCAAAGTTTGTAAGTGTCTCTTTAATTTCAGCCAAAGAAGGCAAAGGGTTAAAGGAACTTTTAAGTTTGGCTGAAGAGGCTTACCTATCCAGTAGTAAGGATTTTGAGACCTCTACACTTAACAACATTTTAAATGAAGCAATAAAAAAACAACCGCCTCCTTTAGTGGGCAGATTTAGGCCAAAGTTGAGATATGCCCACCAAGGAGGGAAAAACCCTCCTTTATTCATTATTCATGGAAATAATTTAAAAAAACTTCCTTCTTCTTATGAAAAATACATAGAAAATTATTTTAGAGAACATTTAAAACTAAGATCTACACCATTATTCCTAGAATTACGTGAAGGAGATAATCCTTATAAAGACAAACCAAATATATTGACTGGAAGACAAAAAAAGAAAAGAAAAAGAATGATTAAAAGAACTAAAAAATAATGAGAAGAGATAACAATAAAATTATCTTTTTTCTGTTAGTCTGTTTTCTTTTTGTTAGTCCTAATCAATTACAAACAACAGATTTGAAAGAATTAAGTCCTCCAAAACCAAAAAAACAAGCAGTTAAATTTGAAGCTCATGGAGTAGTAAGAATTGATGATTATTACTGGATGCGGGATGACACAAGAAAGAAACCAGAAGTAATAAATCATCTTAAATCAGAAAATAAGTATCTAGAGAATTGGTTTAAAGCTGATCTGGATCAGAGAGATGAGTTATTTGAAGAAATAACTTCAAGAATTCCTAAAAAAGAAGATTCAGTCCCTATTCCTTTTGGAACCTACGAGTACTTTCGAAGGTATGAACCAGATAATGAACACGCTATATATGTTCGTAAGAAACTTAATTCGAAGAAAGAGGAGATAATCTTAGATGTAAATACTTTAGCTAAAAAATCCAAGTTTTATACTCTTTCTAATTGGAGTATTTCCCCTGCTGAGGATTTAATTGCCATAGCAGAGGATACCACTGGAAGAAGAAAATATGAGTTGAAAATAAAAGATATTGGTGCTGATAAATTCTTAAATGACACTGTTAAAAATACTTCGGGTGCTATGGCCTGGTCCCAAGATGGGCAATATTTATTTTATGTATTAAGGGAAAAAGAGACCCTTCTTCCATACCAAGTCTATAGACACAAAATTGGAGATAAGCAATCTCAAGACAAATTGGTGTATGAAGAAAAGGACGAAACCTTTTACGTGACAGTTGGGAATTCACGTTCAATGAAATACATAGAAATAGATATTTCTAGTACAACAAGTAGCGAAACTCTTTTAATAGATGCAACAAAACCAATAAGTGAACCGATAAAGGTATTGGAAAGAGAAGATGATCACCTTTATTCAGTAGAAGATGATGCCAATAGATTACTTATCCTAACAAATTGGAAAGCAAAAAATTTTAGATTAATTGAAACATCATTAAACAAATCTTCTAAGAAGACTACTTGGAAAGAATTAGTGCCTCACAGAGATGATGTCTTGTTGCAGTCTTTTTTAACCTATCCATCTAACATTGTTTTAATGGAAAGAGAAAAAGGGTTGAGACAAATTAGAGTAATGAGCTCGAAAGGAAATCTTTTGAGAAAGGTTAAATTTAATGATCCTGCTTATTCAGCATATTTTGCAGCCAATCCTGAGTACCGCAGTAAGAAATTATATTTTGGCTATACAAGCATGCGGACTCCCGAAAGCATCTATTCGTATGACCTAGAGACAGGTAGAAGAAAGCTACTTAAGCAAGCTGAGGTTCTAGGGACTTTCTCACCCAGTGTTTATAAAGTCGAAAGAAAGGCTATTGAAGCAAGAGATGGTACAAAAGTACCTGTTTCCTTGGTCTATAAAAGAGATTCATTCAAAAGGGATAAAAATCCTCTCTTAGTTTATGGGTATGGTTCTTACGGTAATTCCATCGACCCTGGATTCAGCTCAACAAGACTTACACTCCTAAACAGAGGGTTTGTATTTGCTATAGCTCATGTAAGAGGAGGGCAAGAACTTGGTAGACAGTGGTATGAAGATGGAAAGATGTTAAAAAAATTGAATACCTTTTATGACTTTATAGATGTGACTAAAGGCCTTATTAAACAAGGTTATGCTGACCGTGAAAGGGTTTATGCAGCCGGCGGCAGTGCAGGTGGAATGCTGATGGGCGCTATTATGAATATGGAGCCAGAACTTTATAAGGGCATCATTTCAAATGTGCCTTTCGTGGACATTATTACTACCATGTCAGATCCTTCAATTCCTCTGACTACAGGCGAATACGATGAATGGGGAAATCCAGAAAACCAGGACGAGTTTGAATATATTATGCAATATTCGCCCTACGATAATATTGATAATCTTAACTACCCGAGTACTTTAGTAACTGCTGGATTATGGGATTCACAAGTTCAGTATTATGAACCTGCTAAGTATGTAGCTAAATTAAGGGAATACAATAAGTCTAATAATCCTGTATTGATGAAAGTAAACCTTTCTGCAGGGCATAGCGGGGTCAGTGGCAGATTTGCTAGTTTAGAAGAGGTAGCTATGGAATATGCTTTTTTGTTGCGCATTGATAAAAATAGACGGTAAGGACTATTAGTACGGAAAAAAGAAATAAACAAATAATAACGCTGTTAATTCCAACTGTTATTTTTGTAAGCATGGGTCAATCTGTTTATTGGCAAACTATGCCACTTATAGGTCGTGAACTAGGCTTTAGTGTTAAATTAATTACTTCTTTGGTTTCCTTCTCGGCTCTAATGTTTCTAATCTTTACTCCTTATTGGGGTAAATTAAGCGACCGAAAAGGAAGGAGGTTTGTACTTTTAATAGGGTTAGTTGGATACATCGCTTCAACCCTTCTTTTTTGTTGGATAGCTTACTTAGGGTTAATAGGTTACTTCACTTTTACTACTCTTATCTTCTTTATGTTGTTAGCTAGAGTTATTAATTCTGCTTTAGGTGCAGGAATGAGGCCAGCAACGGGTGCTACAGTTGCTGACGTTACCACAGAAGAAAATAGATCTGCCGGAATGGGGCAATTTGGTGCAGCTAATAACATAGGTACAATTTTAGGCCCTGTCTTAGTATCGTTTATTGCTTTTCTTTTAGCTAATACAGCACTTTTTCCTACCTCATGGGAACCTTACGGTCGACTGTTACCTCTCTTGTTAATGTCTTTTCTTATGATGCTAGCTCTATTTTTTGTGTATTTTTATCTACCAGAATCATTTGTTAGGCAAGAAAAAGATACGCCTCAGCAAGGATTTAATTTTGATAAAAAGAATCTCATGTTAATTTCCACTGGTGTGCTCATATTTTCATCTTTTGCGATCATTCAATCCATTACAGCTTTCTACCTTCAGGATACTTTCTCTTTATCAATTTTAGTAACTCAACAAAGTTTAGGAATAGCCTTAGGATTTATGGCACTTACCTCAATAGTGGCGCAATTAACAATCGTCCAAAAAATCAAAATACACCCTATTAGACTTGTTCAGTGGTCAACCCCTTTCTTTTTAATTGGTACTTTAATAGCAGTGTCCGCCGATAATTTCACTATTTATGTATTAGGAATGTCTACTATTGGACTTGGAATGGGCTTAGGGACTCCCGGATATACAGCTGCTGCATCTTTAAACTCAGATTCAGAAAGCCAAGGAGCTGCAGTAGGATTAGCTATGGTTGCACCTGGCCTGGGGTTTTCTATAGGGCCCCTTTTAGGAGGGTTTTTATACGAAGCTTCACCAATACTCCCTTTCTTAATAATCCTGCCTATCTTCGTTCTGGTTTTCTTAATTGCCTGGTACATTAACAAAAGCAAGTTAGCAGAAAAAACTTTATAGCATTAGGCTTACTGCCAAATTATAATCCCAGCCCATTACAGCTTACAAAGCCCGATGAAAGAAGAAGACAATCGTCCAATTTATCTAAACCTTATAGCAACTGATCTACCTATAATTGGAGTGTCTTCAATAGTGCACAGAATTTCAGGGTTTGCATTATTTTGTATTTTTATTATTTCAGTGTGGATGTTTGATCGTTCATTGTCTTCTGAAGAAGAATTCTTAGGTCTTGTGGCAGATTTAAAAAATCTTCTTGTGCTTAAAGTTTTATTTTATTTGTTTTTAGTAGGTTTTCTTTACCATTCTTTGATTGGAGTAAAGAAGGTCTTATCTGATTTTTTTGGCATAGGAGAAGAGCTTAAGTCAGGAACAATTATTGCTTGGGCCTATAACTTAATTTTTTTATTGGTTACAAGTTTTTTGTTCATAAAGTTTTTTGTTTAACATGAAAGGAATATTTGGATCCGGCACTAATGACTTTCTTGCAGTAAGAGTAAGCTCATTAGTTATTTTCGTTTATTTTGCTTTTTTAACTTTCTTTATTGTCAGTCACACACCACTAACCTTTGTGCTGTGGACTGGCTTGTTTGAGAATGTGCTAATGAAGATTGCTACCATAATATTCCTCTTGTCTTTTGCTGTTCACACCTGGATAGGTACTTGGGCTATAGGTAGTGATTATTTAACTTTAGCTAGATTAGGAAATTTTGCAGTTACTCTAAATAAGCTTTACAGGATTTTCTGTGCTTTGATAATAGGCTCTATAACCCTTTGGTCAATATTGATTGTTTGGTAAATATTATGAAAGTAGATGAAATCATAAAAGCTCGGGATTTACCTATCAAGGATTTTGATGGAATTATCATTGGTGGTGGGGGCTCTGGAATGAGAGCTTCACTCCAATTAGCGGAGTCAGGGTTAAATACTGCAGTTATTTCAAAGGTATTTCCTACACGCTCACATACTGTTTCAGCTCAAGGTGGGATTACTTGTGCTATCCAAAGTGATGATCCTGAAGATGATTGGCGATGGCACATGTTTGATACTGTTAAGGGGTCTGACTACATTGGAGATCAAGATGCAATTGAATATATGTGTAGTGAAGGTCCTAAAGCTATTTTTGAACTAGAACACATGGGATTGCCTTTCTCCAGAACTGAAGAAGGAAGGATTTATCAAAGACCTTTCGGCGGCCAATCAAAGGATTATGGTAAAGGGGGGCAAGCCTCTAGGACATGTGCAGCAGCAGATAGGACTGGACATAGTCTCTTGCACACGCTCTATCAAGCAAATTTAAAAGCAGGAACCAACTTTTTAAATGAATGGTTTGCAATAGACCTTGTTCTCAATTCTGAAAATGAAGTTACTGGGGTAGTAGCTTTTGAAATTGAATCGGGAGAAATTTTTTATATAAGATCTAAGGCAACTGTATTAGCAACAGGAGGAGCCGGCAGAATTTATGCTTCCACTACAAATGCACTTATTAACTCAGGAGATGGAATAGGTATGGCTCTACGAGCAGGCCTTCCTGTGCAAGATATTGAGATGTGGCAATTTCATCCTACAGGCATATATGGGCATGGAACCCTTGTGACGGAGGGCTGTCGAGGCGAAGGAGGGTATTTAATTAATAAAGATGGGGAGAGGTTTATGGAGAGATATGCTCCAAACGCCAAAGACTTAGCAAGCAGAGACGTAGTTTCACGGGCCATGGCCAAAGAAATTCTAGAAGGAAGAGGTTGTGGTCCCAATGAAGATCATATCAAGTTAAGGCTTGACCATTTAGGACCTGGAGTTGTACATAAAAGATTACCTGGAATAACGGAGCTATCCAAAACATTTGCCCATGTAGACCCTGCAGTTGAACCAATTCCTGTAGTACCTACTTGTCACTATATGATGGGAGGAATTCCAACTAATATCCATGGTCAAGTTATTACCGTAAAGGAAGGCGTAGATTCTGTTGTAAACGGACTTTATGCTGCAGGAGAAGTAGCCTGTGTTTCAGTTCATGGAGGTAATAGGCTAGGAGGAAACTCATTACTAGATTTAGTTGTCTTTGGTAGGGCCACAGGAATTTCTATTGAGAAATCTCTTAAGCAAGGTTCCAGCTTAAAACCTTCGTCTAATGAAGATATAGAGCAAGCCTTGAGTAGACTTAACAAATTGAATGCATCAAAAGAGGGTAAAGAAACTGATGAATTGAAAAAGGAGATGCAGGACAATATGCAAAATAATTTCGGAGTTTTTCGAAGAGAAGATCTTATGGAAAAAGGAATAAAGGACTTAAGTAATTCAAGAGAAGCTGTAGAAAATATTTATCTATCTGATAAATCAGCTTCCTTCAATACAGCCAGAATCGAGGCACTTGAAATGCAAAATTTGTTTGAAGTTGCAGAGGCAACAGCAATAACTGCGAATGAGAGAAAGGAGAGCAGGGGTGCCCATGCTCGAGATGACTATACTGAAAGAGACGATGATAACTGGTTAAAGCATTCTATTTATTTTTCTTCTACTAAGACTGTTTCCAAAAGAGATGTCAATTTTAGGCCAACTACAGTCCAAGCTTTCCAACCTTCAGAGAGGTCATATTAATGAGTGCAACAATACCTCTCGAAGAAGTTAAAACACTTACCCTAAATATTTATCGTTTTAATCCCGATAAAGATGAAAAAGCTTACATGCAAGATATTGAAATAGAAGTGCCTGTGAATAAAGATTTAATGGTTTTGGATGCACTTCTTATAGCTAAAGAGCAAGATACTTCTCTTTCCTTTAGAAGGTCGTGTGGTGAAGGGGTATGTGGATCAGATGGGATGAATATAAATGGTAAAAATGGTTTGGCATGTGTGACACCTCTTTCTGAGGCTGTAAAAAGAGATAAATTAATCCTAAAGCCAATGCCTGGGCTTCCTGTGGTTAGGGATTTAATAGTGGATATGAAACAGTTCTTTGATCAACTAGAGAAGGTTAAGCCGTATCTTATAACTAAAGATGAAGATCCAGAACAAGAACGAATGCAGTCTCCAGAAGAAAGAGAAGAACTAGACGGACTATACGAGTGTATCTTATGTGGTTGTTGTTCCACAGCCTGCCCCTCCTTTTGGTGGAATCCAGATAAATTTCTTGGTCCTGCTGCACTTCTTCAATCTTGGAGGTTTATTGCCGACTCTAGAGATCAAGCAACAGAGGAACGTTTAGATGAATTAGATGATGCTTTTAGTCTTTATAGATGCCACGGAATAATGAATTGTGTTTCTGTGTGCCCTAAGGGCTTAAATCCTACTGAAGCTATATCGAATATCAGGAAAAAGTTGATCAATAGAAAGAGCTAAGGAGATATAAGGGAGAAGATTTATGACCAATAACTATGATGTAGCAATCATAGGCTCGGGTCCTGCAGGTTATGTTTCAGCTATACGTTGTGCTCAGCTTGGATTAAAAACTGTTTGCGTAGAAAAGGTGACTCAAGAGAAGGAGGTTTCTTTGGGAGGCACTTGTTTAAACGTAGGTTGCATTCCTTCTAAAGCTCTTTTGGAAAGCTCGTTAGTTCTTTTAAATGCTAATGAAAATCTTAAAGATCATGGTATAAAAGCTTCGAAAATCTCGTTTGACCTTAATCAAATGCACGAAAGAAAGGATGGCATAGTTTCGACAATGAGCAAAGGAGTAGCTGGCTTATTCAAGCTTAACAAAATAGATGTAATCCAAGGACAAGCATACGTTGCAGATGAACACACTTTACAAATAAATAGTGAAAGTGATGATTCAAATATAACTGCTGAAAATATCATTTTAGCTTCTGGATCAAAACCTATAGAGCTCCCGGGCCTTCCTTTTGATGAAAAGTTAATATTAAGTTCAAATGGAGCATTAAGGATAGAGGAAGTGCCTAATAGGGTTGCTGTAATTGGAGCCGGCGCTGTTGGACTTGAGCTGGGTAGCGTGTGGTCTAGACTGGGCTCCGAAGTAACTATATGTGAAGCTTTAACAGAATTCCTACCTAGTGCCGATGATGCCGTCTCTAAAGAAGCTTTAAAGGTATTTACTAAACAAGGTCTAAATATACATTTAGGAACGGAAATAGAGAATCTAGACCTAGTTGAAAATCATGTAAGGTTGACCTTAAGTAACAAAGAATTAGATGCTCTTGAAGTAGATAAAGTTATTTTTGCTGTAGGAAGGAAACCCACTTCCGAGGGACTATTTGATCCAAATTTAGGAATTGAATTAGAGGAACAGGGTTTTGTGAAGGTCAATGAGTTTTGCCAAACCGATGTCCCTAATATATATGCCATTGGAGATTTAGTAAGAGGTCCAATGTTAGCGCATAAAGCATCTGAAGAAGGGGTAATGGTGGCGGAGAAAATTGCGGGAAACAATACAAGGGTTAATTATAAAAATATCCCATTTGTAATTTATACGCACCCTGAGATAGCTTGGGTAGGATACTCTGAGAAAAGTGCACAAAAGGAAGGTATTCAGGTGCAGGTTGGAATCTTTCCTTTTCAAGCCAATGCCAGGGCATTAACCTCTAATGAACAAAGTGGATTCGTTAAGGTAGTGGTCAATCAAGAAGATGATTCAATAATTGGGATTCATGTTTTGGGTCCTTCAGCTGCCGATGTTGTGCAGCAAGGTCTTATAGCAATGGAATCAAACTTAACTGCAGAGCAGTTAGGTTCAATTATGTTTAGTCACCCTACGGTTTCTGAAGCATTACATGAGGCTGTGTTGTCATCAAAAGGTAAAGCAATTCATTTAAACAATAGGAAAAGAAAATGAATCTTCATGAGTATCAATCTAAAGCTCTTTTTAGAGAATACGGTATATCGGTTTCTAATGGCATCCCAGTTGATGATTCTGGACAAATTAAAGAAGCTATTAATTCTCTAGAAGGAGATAGATGGGTAGTCAAGGCACAGGTTCATGCAGGAGGAAGAGGTAAAGCCGGAGGAGTTGAGCTAGTCGATACACTTGAGCAAGCAGAAGCCTTTGCTCAGAAGTGGTTAGGTAGAAACTTGGTTACTTACCAAACTGATGAAAACGGACAACCTGTAAATACAATATTAGTTGAAGAATGTACTGATATATCTGAAGAGCTTTATCTAGGTGCAGTCATAGATAGGGATTCTCAAAGATTAGTTTTCATGGCATCAAAAGAGGGAGGCGTTAATATAGAAGAAGTAGCCGCTTCTACTCCTGAAAAGATTTTTCAAGTTTCAATTGACCCTTTAAAGGGGCCCTCAGCACACGAAGCTAATGAATTAGCAACAAAGCTTGAATTAAATGACATTCAAAAGGGGCAGTTTGAAGATTTGTATCTTTCTTTATCAAAGATGTTTATTGAGAAAGATTTATCCTTATTAGAGATCAATCCACTGGTCATAACTTCTGAAGGAGACTTAATTTGTTTAGATGCAAAAATAAACATTGATTCAAATGCTTTGTATAGACAGGAATCTCTAGCTGAAATGAATGATATTTCGCAAGAAGATGAAAGAGAGTCTCATGCTTCAAAATGGAATCTAAGCTATGTATCTTTAGAAGGCAATATAGGTTGCATGGTTAATGGTGCGGGTTTGGCTATGGGAACTATGGATATTATTAAGCTTTATGGGGGTGAACCAGCTAACTTTCTTGATGTGGGTGGAGCAGCTGATTCAGAAAGAGTTTCAGAAGCCTTTAAGATAATATTATCCGATAAGGCAGTTCAGGCGGTTCTTATAAATATTTTTGGAGGGATTGTCCGCTGTGATGTTATTGCTGATGGAATAATTGAAGCGGTAGAACAAATTGGAGTCAATGTTCCTGTGGTAGTGAGGCTTGAAGGTAATAATGCGGAGATAGGGTCAGAAAAGCTGTCTAAGAGTGGCCTTAATATAATTAGTGCCTCTGGATTAGAGGATGCAGCTAAGTTGGTGGTAGAAGCATCTAAAGGGAGAGCATCTTGAGTATTTTATTAAATAAAAATACTAAGGTAATTTGTCAAGGGTTTACAGGATCCCAAGCAACTCAGCATTGTGAACAGTGTATTGACTACGGCACTAGACTTATGGGTGGAGTTACTCCAGGAAAAGGGGGACAGACCCATTTAGATTTGCCTGTTTTTGATACCGTTGTAGAAGCTGTTAACGAAACAGGATCTACAGCTAGTTTAATATTTGTGCCTGCTCGATTCGGCAAACAATCAATTCTAGAAGCTGCAGAGGCTGGTATAGAACTTATCGTTTGTATTACAGAAGGCATACCAACTTTAGACATGGTAGAAGTGAAGGTAAGATGTGATGAATTAGGCTCGAGATTAATTGGACCTAACTGTCCTGGAGTGATTACTCCTGGAGAAAGTAAAATGGGGATTATGCCAGGCAACATTCATTTGCCCGGAAAGGTTGGAGTTATATCTAGATCAGGCACCTTAACTTATGAGGCAGTTAAACAGACTACAGATTTAGGGTTTGGCCAAAGTAGTTGTGTTGGCATAGGAGGGGATCCTGTTCCAGGATCAAGTTTCATCGATATGCTTGGACTCTTCGAATCTGATCCTGATACAGAAGCAATTGTGATGGTCGGCGAAATAGGAGGTACAGCGGAAGAAGCAGCAGCCGAATTTATTCAAAGTGAAGTATCAAAACCTGTTGTTTCTTATATAGCAGGTGTTACTGCTCCTTCAGGAAAGAGAATGGGGCATGCAGGGGCTATAATTGCTGGAGGTAAAGGAACAGCAGAAGAAAAATTTAAGGCTCTTGAAGCAGCCGGAGTACATACAGTCAGGAGCCCAGCAGAAATTGGTTCGGGTGTAGGAGAAATAACAGGGTGGTAAATTACAAACATTTAAGGCTTGAAGATAACGGAGAAATAATCATTTGTTATTTATCCAACCCGCCTACTCACACTTTAACAGCTCAAGGGTTAATGGAGATCCATGACTTTCTCGACTCTTTAGCTAGCAATAAAAAGCTTAGAGTTTTAGCTTTTACCGGAGCAGGCGAAGATGTTTTTATTAGACATTATGAAGTAGGGGAGTTAGCAGATTCTGCTGAAAAAAACATTAGTAAGGAAGAAGGAACGAAGAAGACAGACAATAATTCAACCAAAGAGCTTCATGGTTTTCACAAAATGCTATTAAAGATGAGAGATTTAGATGCCATCGTCATTGCTGGGATTAATGGAAATACAGCAGGAGGTGGTTGTGAATTCTCATTAGGATGTGACTTGAGAGTTATGTCTGCAGGGGACTATTTTATTGGGTTACCAGAAACTGGTGTGGGGATACTACCAGGTGGCGGAGGTACTCAACGTTTATCAAGATTAATTGGAACCTCTAGAGCTTTAGACTTGATATTGCATGGAAGATTAATAGCTAATACGAAAGCCTTAGAATACGGAATTATTAATGAAATACTTCCCAAGGACTCTTTTAATGAATCTTTAAAAGAGTATTGTCAGGTATTAGCCGACCGCGCTCCAATTGCTTTGAGAGAAGTTAAAAAAGCTATACATAAAGGTATAGATCTACCGTTAGAAGAAGCTTTATTGATAGAACAAGAAGCTTTTAATAAGACTATGAACTCAAAAGATGCTGCAAGAGCAATGAGAACAATGCTTAATGCCAAAGAAGAAATAGATGTTATTTCTAAGTTAGAGTGGTCAGGAGAATAATTACTTTATTCTTCAGCTACCCTTACTACCTGTTTACCAAAGTTTTTACCACTCAGTACATCTCTTAGTGCTTGAGGTGCATTTTCCAAACCTTCACTCACTGTCTCTCTATATTTAATCTTTCCTTCTTGTATCCAGTTAGAAAGTTCTTTGGTAGCCTCTGGCCATTCTTCAAACCATTCAGTTACAACAAAAAATCTATGCTCTGGAGTAGGATCTAGAGCTCCAAAAACATGAAAGGGAGTCTCTTCTTTTTCCATGTCAGTTGAATTGTAATGTGCTATAAAACCGCAAATTGGAATTCTGGCCCCTGGGTTAAGGTTGTTGGCCACAGCTTTGGAGACTTCTGCCCCAACATTTTCAAAATAAATATCAATCCCGTCGGGACAAGCAGCTTTTAGATCTGCTTCTAAGTTTCCTGCTTTGTAATCAACACAAGCATCAAAACCTAACTCATCAGTTACATAGGAACATTTGGTTTCTCCACCGGCAACTCCTACAGCTCTACAACCTAATATTTTAGCCATTTGACCAACAACAGTTCCGACAGCACCTGAGGCAGCTGAGACAACTACAGTCTCTCCTGATTTCGGTTTACCGACTCTCAATAATCCAAAATAGGCAGTTCTGCCAGGCATGCCAACTGTACCCAGGTAAGTTGATAGTGGAACTACTTTAGGATCAGCTTTAAATAATTGCCTGTCATCTCCGTGCGCTACTATGTAACTTTGCCATCCTCGATGCACGCAAACATAATCACCTACACTGAAGTTATCAGATTTACTTTCTACAACTACGCCAACGCTTTCACCCGTCATAACCTCACCAATTTTTATAGGATCAGCATAAGATTTGGCATCATTCATTCTGCCTCTCATATAGGGGTCAATAGATAGGTAGAGTGTTTTAATTAAGATACTGCCTTCCTTAACTTCAGGGATTGGGACTTCCTCTAATTTCCAACAATCGTCATCTGGCATACCCTCAGGTCTTTTGTTAAGAACCCATTTTTTGTTTATTTTTTCAATCATTTTCTTCCTTTGTTAGATTATTATTAACTCCATTCAAGTACTTTAGTCTTCTTTATTATTCCCTTTTTTTTCAATAAGAAAATAAAAAGGTTCTTCATTAGTTTTCTTATCTAATAAATTATGACCTAAGAATTTACAAAATCTATCAATATCCCTCTCTGTGGAAGGGTCAGTAGCATAAAGTTCTACTTTTTCCCCTTTAGAAATTTCTTGTATAGCTTTGTGAAGCATCATTATTGGTTCAGGGCACAGTAGTCCTTTAGCATCAATTTTCATTTAATTAAATTACCAACATCATAATTTTAATTTAAAACCATCTAATCTCATGTCATTAAAAGATAAATTCTTCTTCTCTAACTCTAAACTTTTAGAAGTTACATAGTTCATTCTCCAAACCATTAAGGCTGCACATACGAATAAACCAATACACATTCCAGTCCACATTCCAGGAGCTCCTAATTGTACATTCCAAAAATCTGTTACTGCTAGGCTATAACCGAAAGGCAAGGCAAATATCCAAAAAGATATCAACATTATGAACATAGGCATAAGAGTGACTTTATAACCTCTTAAGCTGCCTTGAGCCCCAATTACAAGGGCGTCAGCGATTTGGAATAAGGCTGCAAACATGAGGAGTATCATGCCCAATTGCTTAACATTAGGATCTTGAGT
>CAZTLP010000004.1:0-72604 GCA_964614345.1 uncultured Gammaproteobacteria bacterium
CTATGGCCTCTTTGGTAGTTCTTTCTGCACACCATGCTGACATTCTTTGGCTAATCAATTCAGAATTGTTACCTCTACTTAAATCATCCTTAAATCTTTGATCTTCAAGCCATTGACTCTCTCCAATTAAGTTAACCCACCTTTCAAATAAAGGCTGACCAACAGTTGCTATCAAAATCCAACCATCTTTTGTTTTGAATGTATCTGATGGAGCAGCAGTTTGACCTCTATTAAAAGTAGCTTCTCGATTTACATTTAATAGTTCCTGTTCAATGACTAATCCATTGGTCATTGTAAGGGCAGTTGCCAAAAGTGAAGTCTGCACCCTTTGACCTTTTCCTGTCTTCTCTCTCTCCATCAAAGCCATGCAAGTCCCAAAAGCTGCAAGAGAGGCACTACAAAAATCTACATATGGGGCATAGTTCTTTGTAGGAAGGTCTGGGCTGCCTGTCATATCCATTGAACCAGACATGGCTTGAGCTACCCCATCAAAACCAACTCTGTCAGCATATGGGCCAGAAGTTCCAAAGGCAGTGTTAGAAGTAAGGATAATTTTTGGATTTACCTTGGATAGGGAATCAAAATCTAAACCCATCGCTTCTAAAGTCTTTTCAGGAAGGTTAGCAATAACAACATCTGCTGTTTTAGTAAGTTTAGCTATTATCTCTTTACCTTCTGGCTTCATAGGATTTAAAGTAAAACCCAGCTTATTTCTATTCATTTGTAGAAACATTGAGCCATCTTCTTCATCCGAAACAGGAGTGGTGAATCTGTCTTCACTACCTTTCACCCTCTCAACTCTAATAACCTCTGCACCGAAATCAGAAAGCAGGGCACCACAAAAAGGGCCTGCTATATATCTACCAAAATCCAGAACTCTGTAGCCCTTAAGAATTTCTTTTTGTTCAGACATTATCTCTCCTATGTTTATTGAAGAATTCCCAAATTAGTTCATTACCCCAATTTATTTCTTTGCCGTTATTATCAATACATTCATTTTGATTGGGCATACTTTCACTTTGCTCTTCAGATCTGCAATAGCCCACACCTGGTTTTTGTCCTGGCCAAGCATGTCCTCCATTTGGAACCAGGCAATTTGTTACTTCTAAAGTTTTTCCTTGATCACACTTAATTCTTGAATTACAAACAAGGTTATTATTTTTTCCAGTTAATAAGTCAGCATTAACTATTTCTTTTGAGCAACCCATACTTTCAGCCCATTTATTAAAGGATACTTCCGGTTTCTCATAAAACCAACCATCGGCTGAAACATCTCCGTTTATTGGAGTTACTGTGTCTTTATCACCATACACTTGAAGATAAGAGACCGGACTTCTTGGGATACAACTTCTGTCACGAGGTATAGATCCACTAATAGAAGCTACAGCAGCTAATATTTCAGGGTGAGAGCACGCAAATCTATGAGCCATAGCTCCACCATTACTAATACCTGAGAGATATACTCTAGACCTGTCTACAGAGTAATTTTCTGTAACTTCTTCCATCACTTTCTTAATAAATCCAATGTCGTCGTAACATCCTGTCCAAGCACAATGGCTGTATTCTTTACATTCTTTTGGTCTTGGATATTCACCTCTTGATTTAGTACAAATTGGCCTTTCTCCTTCTCTTGGCGGAGCATTGCTTTCCAAGTCATTCCATGAGCTGACAAAAAAAGGTATTCCATTTGCCTTACCCCAGAAGTTAACACCCTGAGGATAAACCGCTATGTAATTTCGGTATTCAGCGTGCAAGTTCATCCCCTTAGTTGTTTCTTTCTCGAAGCCACTGGCTGTTCCTGTGTATCCATGTAATCCAACTAGTAATGGAAGTTCTTCTTCAGAGGTATAGCTTGTTGGCAAAAAAATTAAGTATTCCCTATCTATGCCTTGCCAGAGTATAGTTTTCTTTACGAAATTTTCACTGGTATTAGTTTTTACACAGGAACTCAAAATACAGATAAAGATAGAAAGCAGTAATATTTTTATTCTTACATTCATGATCAATTATCTTCTTTGAAGATTATAATGAACTTCTATGAGTAAAACAGAAATACCTCCAGAGGGTTATAAAGCATTTAATATTTCGCAACCTCATATAGATCACTTAGGTCCTGGTTTTTATAAAAAAGAAGATGATGACCAATTAGTTCTCGGTTTTTATGTTAGAGAAGAGCATTTAAATGGTTATGGTTCAGCACATGGTGGCATGCTAATGGCAGTGGCTGACTTTACTTTGGCTACTTCAGCTATGAGAAATTCAGATAGGCCAGTAACAACCGTTAGTTTTCATTCTGAATTTATTAGTCCAGCGCCCTTAGGGTCTTTATTAGAAGTAAGAGCTAAGGTTACCAAAAAAGGAAAAACCCTGGCATTTTCTAAAGGTAATATTAAAGTTGGTGATGAAGTAATTTTAAATTTTGGAGGAGTATTAAAAATACTGTAGTTCATGAGTAAAGATCTGGATATTGTTGTTTATGGTGCTACCGGATTCACTGGAAAGTTATGTGTTAAATACTTAACCGAAAAAGCTAAAGATCTTAATTGGGCAATAGCTGGAAGAGATAAAACTAAGTTGTCCCAAGTAGCTATAAGGTATTATCCAATAATTGAGAGATTAGTGGCCGATGGTGATGATGAAGAGGCACTGGATTTAATTACTAAAAGAACCAAAGTAATAATTTCCACAGCTGGTCCATTTCATAGATATGGTTCAAAACTAGTTGCTTCATGTATTAAAAATTCTACTCACTATGTGGATATAACTGGAGAAACCTTTTGGATTAAAGAGATGATAGATAAGCATCATTCCGAGGCAGTAACCAACGGAGTAAGAATAATACCTTCCTGTGGTTATGATTCCCTTCCTTCGGATTTGGGAGTTTTCTTCGCTGCTAAGACGCTCCAAAAACCCATTAAAAGGATTGAATCTTTTCATACAGGGCAGGGAGGAGCCTCAGGCGGCACAATTGAAACAGGGTTTTCAATGGGAGATTTAAATCTAGGTAAACAAATGCAAGATCCCTTTTTATTGAATCCTGAAGACTCTGTAACTCCTGAACAAAGAAGTCTGAGCTCTGACAAAGTAAAAATAAAGAAAAATAACCTCATTAATGCTTGGACAGGTCGTTTCATCATGGCCACCATGAATACAAGGGTAGTTAGGAGAAGTGCTGCTTTACTCGAAGCAAGGCAAGAAACCTATGGAGTCGATTTTACTTATCAAGAACATGCTTTTTATCAGAAGTATCTCAATGCTTTCTTAGTATCTTTTGGCACTATATTTTCAATGATAATCATTGCGACTCCTCTTAGAAAATTTGTAAGAAGGTTTTTACCTAAACCGGGAGAAGGACCTAGCGAGGAAACTATGCGCAAAGGTTTCTTTGATTGTTTATATACAGTGGAAGCAGAGGATGGTTCTATCAGTATTTTCAGAATGCACGGAAAAGGAGATCCAGGTTACAGAGTTACTTCAAAGTTTGTTTGTGAAAGTGCTCTTACTCTCATCCATTGCGAAGATGATTTACCTGGAGGAAAGGATTACGGTGGTCTCTTAACTCCCGCTTCAGGTCTGGGACAACCTCTGATAGAAAGATTATCAAAGGCCGGGATATTCTTCGAAGGTCCTTTAGACAAATCAGATTAGATTTTTTTATTTTTTGGGAAGTTTAAATACTCTTAACTTCTTCTTTAAAAGTCTGTTTTTTAAATTTGCTGTAATTGGGATTCCATTCTTATAAGGGGGGTAGGCCTCTCCTTGAATGAGGGGGCTTAAATATTTTTTACATGACCCTGTAATACCAAAACCATCTTTTGTTATAAAACTTCTTGGCATCTTCTTTTCTTTATTAGCAACTCTACTGAGAGCAACTTTATCTATCTCCCAAGAATATTTTTTTGTTTTTTTTCTTTTTATAATTGGCATTACGGCATTTTGACCCCTAAGCACGAATTCAATTGCTGCTTGTCCTACTGAATAGGCTTGTTCTAAGTCTGTTAGTGAAGCAATATGTCGAGCAGATCTTTGAAGGTAGTCTGATACTGCCCAATGATATTTATAACCTAAAGAAGAATGTATTATTGAAGCTATTTGAGGGGCTACACCCCCCAGTTGCTTATGACCAAAAGCATCTTTAGTACCTGCGTCTGATAAGAAGTTACCTTTACTATCTTGTACTCCTTCAGACACAACTATGACGCAATAACCCTGCTTTCTAACTGTTGTTTTAACTTTAGAAAGCATCTTTTTTTGATTAAAGGGTATTTCTGGAAAAAGAATTATATGTGGAGGGTCTGTTTGTTTTTCTTGAGCTAAGCCTGAAGCTGCTGCTATCCAACCCGCATGTCTACCCATTACTTCCAGAATAAAAACTTTAGTGGAGGTTTCAGCCATGCTTGCTACATCAAGAGCTGCCTCTTTAGTTGAAATTGCAATGTATTTAGCTACTGAACCAAAACCAGGGCAGTTATCAGTAAAGGGAATATCATTATCAACTGTTTTTGGTATGCCAATGCATTGAACAGGAAATCCCATATCTTGGGTGAAATTAGCAATCTTATTAGCCGTATCTTGTGAATCTCCTCCTCCGTTATAAAAGAAGTGACCAATATTATGGGCTACAAAAATATCTAATAATCGTTTGTATTCATTATTGTTGATTTCAGGATCTTGGAGTTTATATCTGCACGAACCGAAAGCTCCTCCTGGTGTATGCTTTAACTTAGCTATTTCTTTATCGGATTCTAAGCTGGTATCAATGAGCTCTTCGTTAAGCGCTCCAAGAATGCCATTTTTAGCAGCAAAAATTTTACCTATTCTTTTTGATTTTCTGCCTGCTTCTATTACGCCTGCTGCAGTTGCATTTATGACTGCAGTTACTCCACCTGATTGGGCATATAGAACATTTCTATTCTTCATAAGTGCGATGTTACTTAAATCTTGACCAAGAGGGAATTAAACGAGATGGGTATAATTAAAATATGTCAGTTAAAAAGATTCATATATTAGGTATCTGTGGAACCTTTATGGGCAGTCTAGCCCTGCTTGCAAGGGAATTAGGGTTCGAAGTTTCAGGTTGTGATGAAAATGTTTATCCACCAATGTCGGACCTGCTAGAAGAACAAAACATAAAGGTAAATCAAGGTTATAAGAAGACCGACTTACCTGAAGCTGACCTTTATTTGATAGGCAATGTAATTTCCAGAGGAAATGAATCTATTGAATACATATTAGATTCAAAATTACCTCATACTTCTGGCCCAGCATGGCTATCAGAGAATATTCTTCAAAATCGAAGAGTTATCGCCGTCTCCGGAACCCATGGAAAAACTTCCACCACAGCAATGCTAACCTGGATACTTGTTAATTTAGGGCTTGACCCTGGTTTTTTAATTGCTGGCAGACCTAAGGACTTTTCTGTCTCAGCTAAATTAGGCAAAGGTGAGATTTTCGTAATTGAAGCGGACGAATACGACACAGCTTTTTTTGATAAACGAGCAAAATTCATTCACTACAATCCTGAAGTCTTGATCATTAATAATTTGGAGTTTGACCATGCAGACATATATAGAAATTTAGCAGAAATTCAAAAACAATTTCATAACTTGATTAGGACAATGTCTTCTGAAGATTGCATAGTACTTCCTTCAGATGATAAGAACATTAAAACATTATTGGATTCGGGAATGTGGAGTAAAAAATCAGAATTTGGTTCTAATAGAAAAAATTTGAATTACTTTGAAGCTATTAAAAAGGATCACTCTTCACTTAGGTTTTTTATAAATAAAGAGAAAGCCGAAATAGATTGGAATCTGTTAGGTGAGCATAATGCAAGAAATGCAATGGCAGCTCTATTAGCACTGCATCACTTTGATATAGCTATATCTGATTCGGCTAAGTGTTTAGAAACATTCTCTGGAGTCAAAAGAAGACTAGAGACAATTATAGATCGAGAGGAACTCAAACTATTTGACGACTTTGCTCATCATCCTACTGCAATAGAGGAGACCTTGAGGGGTTTAAGGTCTCGCTATAAAGAAAATAGAATAATTGCTTTGATAGAAATCAGGTCAAATACTATGAAATCAGGACTGCATGACACACGTCTACTTAGTGCAACAAGTGAAGCGGATCTAGTTTTTTGGAAGGGACCAGATGAAAATCAGTTAAGAAATTTAGTTAACCAAACACCTAAAAACCACAATATTATGGATTCAGTCGACCTTTTCGCTGACAAACTAAAAAGTTCTGTTACTAATGAAGGAGATGTAATTGTTATGATGTCAAATGGGAGTTTTGATGGACTTGCAGATCTTTTAAAATCAAAACTATAAGTATATGAAACCTCTTTTTTTAATTTGCATAATCCTATTTTTTCAATCTTGTACTGAAAGTAAAAAAGATTTTGATGCAGAACTGATAGCACAAGATTCGTTAATATTAGATTCCCATATAGATGTCCCTTATCGTCTTTGGCGGCAGCACATGGAAGGCCGAGAGATAGACGATATATCAGGTTCTACTGATGGAGATTTTGATTTTATAAGAGCAAGAAAAGGAGGCCTTAATGTCCCATTCTTCTCAATATATTTACCAGCGAGTACCCAAGAAGATGGAACCGCTCACAAAATGGCTAATGAATTAATTGATATGGTAGAAGACATAGTCACTCTTCATCCAGAAAAGTTTATTTTAATCAATTCTGTAGCTGACCTTGTTTCAATTACTAACAAAAATATAGTTGGTATAGCCTTGGGTATGGAAAATGGAGCACCCATTCAGGGCGATCTCTCAAGGGTCCAGTATTACTTTGATAGAGGTATACGTTATATAACTTTGACTCATTCAAAGACCAACCATATAAGCGATTCTTCTTATGATGAGAGTATTCAATGGCATGGTTTGAGTGAATTTGGTAAGAGCCTCATTAAGGAGATGAATAAAGTTGGCATCATGGTAGATATCTCTCATGTAAACGATGAAGCTTTTTATCAAGCTATCGAAATTAGTCAGGTGCCAGTGATAGCAAGCCATTCTTCTTTGAGATACTTTACCCCTGGGTTTGAAAGGAATGTTGATGATGCCATGTTAAGTAAATTGGCTGAAAAAGGCGGTGTTATACAAATTAATTTTGGAAGTAGTTTTATCAGCAAAAGACCTCAAGATTATTCAGTCAAAATGAATAGCTTCTTGGAATCAAGGTTGGGTAAAAATTTACAAGAAGTCTCTGAACAAGATATCAGAGAAACTAGAAATGAGTTCATGGCAATCAACCCTTATCCTTATGCAAGTTTAGATGAAGTGCTCGATCATTTTGACAGAGTTGTAAAGTTAGTAGGAATAGACCATGTAGGGATAGGCTCTGATTATGATGGGGTGGGTGATACTCTTCCTGTAGGTCTAAAAGATGTTTCAACTTACCCGGTTCTAATTCAGGGCTTATTAGGCAGGGGTTATAGTCAGAAAGATATTCAAAAGATTTTAGGGGGCAATCTAATCAGAGTGTGGAAAGAAGTTGAAGAATATGCGGGAAGAAACTAATTTATCAAAAGAAAACCCTATCTTTCCTTTGACAGTTAATGTCCTCCCTGGGGGGTATTTGCCTTTACAAATCTTTGAACCAAGATATTTAGACATGGTTAAACGATGTATGAGTCAAGAAGTAGGATTTTGCATTGTTCTCATGAGAGGTCAAAGCGAATCAAAAACTACAAATTTACCTGATCATTCACCTATAGGCACATATGTTGAAATTGTTGACTTTAATCAACTTGAAAATGGTCTTTTAGGTATAACCGTTCAAGGGCAATATCGAATTAAAATATTAGATAGAAAAGTTCAGGAAGATGGACTAATTATTGCAGACACAATAGAAGAGCCGGAAGAAGAAGAATCAGTATCATTAGAACCTCAATATGAAAATATATGGAGAATACTTAGAGAAATTTCAGACCATCCAGAAATAAAGAAGCTTCAATTAGTTATTGATTTTGATAACTCTTCAAGTGTTGCTTACAGTTTGGCGAGCCTTTTACCCCTTACACCTCCAGAAAGACAAAATATACTGGAGTTCCAATCCAATGTGGATAGATTTGACCATCTAAATAAAATAGTTAAACAGCTAGGAGGTTAGCCTTACTAATCAGGATCTGAAATTTTAAGTAATTGTTTGCCGAAATTTTGCCCTGTAAAAAGCCTTACCAAAGTATCAGGTGCGTTCTCTATGCCTTCTTGGATATCCTCCAGATAATTAATCTTTCCTTCTTTAACCCAATTACTAAGATTGCTTATGGCTTCAGGAAATCTATCAAGATAATCAAGAACAATAAATCCCTCCATTTTTGCCCTCATTATTACTAGAGACATGTAATTGGAAGGTCCTGGTGCAGGACTCTCATTGTTGTAGGTTGATATAGCTCCACAAAGTATTATTCTTGCATTCATGTTGATTAAAGTTAAAGCAGTGTCAAGAAATTCACCTCCAACATTATCAAACACCACATCTATTCCATCTGGGCAAAGTTCTCTTAAGGTTTCAGCTAAATTAGCACTTTTATAGTCTATTGCTGCATCAAAATTTGCTTCTTCTGTAAGCCAATTACATTTTTTAGTTCCTCCTGCAATTCCTATTACTCGACAACCTTTAATTTTGGCTATTTGTCCTGCGACAGAACCTGTAGCTCCTGCAGCACCAGAGATGACAACAGTTTCTCCTTCCTTGGGCTCTCCTACATCAAGTAAGCCAAAATAAGCAGTTAAACCTGTTACTCCATAAACACTCAAGGAAGCGGTGGGAGGGATATTATCTGGAATTTTAGAGGCATTCATAAAACCCGCTTTACCGTCAGAAATCGCGAATTCTTGCCATCCAAAACTACCTTGCACTATGTCACCTTCAGTGAAATCAGGAATGTTAGATTCAATTACCTGCGAAATAGTACTTGAACGCATAACTTCTCCTATTTGAACAGGAGGCATATAACTTTTCATATCATTAAGCCAACCTCTTTGGGTTGGATCAAAGCCAAAATAGAGATTTTTTAGCAACATTTGGTCTTCTTTTAGTTCTTCTAATTCAGATTCTCTAAACTCAAAATTATCCTTACTCACCATGCCTTGAGGTCTAGATGACAAAACCCATTGTCTATTTTTTAAATTTTTTCTTGTCATAATTAATTATTCTCCCTGTCGCCAGTTTCCATGAAAACCATAAGGTATTCTGTGAGGTAATTTAGCAGTGGCTATGGGTCCTGATGATACATCCATAGCATTGAATATTAATAAATCGGATCTATTTTCAATTCCTCTATAAGCCAAGGCTATTAAGTACCCATCACCTTCTTCAGCTTCATTTGATGAAGGAATAAAAACAGGTTCTCCAACAGCGTCTTCTTTATTTAGAGAATAGAATTCTTTTTTGTTTGTTTGATGATCATGATGAGCTATAGAGTTGAAGCCTATTCCGGGAGGATGATCACCTATGCTTGCCGCATAAAATCCATGCCTATAATTAAGCATGCTAAACCTCTCATCCAATCTAGGAAATTCACCTATATCTTCATCTAGGCAGTTTTTATTTATCTTTCCTGAGTTTGAAGATAAATCTATTTCCCACCTATTAAGTCTGGCCTCAGCTTTCCTTGGATCCGGTGTAGATCCGTCAGCATGAGGAAATAATGGAGCTTCTTCAAATTGCATCATATCGGCAATGATCTTATCTCCATCTGTATAAGCATTCATTGGATGGAATACATAACAAGGATCATCTTCAATCCATTTAATATCTTCAACGGATCCATTTCTTGGCATAACACCAATATAGCTAGGCATCTGTCCATTCCAAGCAATAGGGGCATTACCCTTTATAGCCTCTTCAAAATCAATAATTAAGGGGAAGATAGGAAAGATTACATGTTCAGAGGTTACAATAAAATCATGAACCATACTCGAGTAAGGAGCGTTAAACTCAGAATAGTTAGTTAATTTTCCAGCTGCATCTACAACAAAATAAGTCGTCTTTTTATCACCAAAGCCATAACTAAAAGCAACCATCTCTCCAGTTAAAGGATCAATCTTAGGATGTGCTGTCATAGGTGAAAGCAGTTTGCCTTCGTAGTTATATGTTCCAATCGATTCCAGAGTTATTGGATCAATTTCAAATGGAGGATGTCCTTCTTCAAGAGCCAAAAGTTTATCTCCATGAAAGACAATATTAGTATTTGCGGTTCCATCTTCTCCCTCTGGGTTCCATTCAGGATCTGGGTCCATAGGGTTTAGCAAGTTCACTAAAGATCTTCCTGCTTTTCTCTCTTGTTTCCATTTAGAAGTTTGAACCCATCTATTTTTGTAAGAAACTTTTCCATTCTCAAAATGAAAGGCATGAATCATTCCGTCCCCCCCAAACCAATGATAATGACCTCCTCTTGGAGGGAATTGGGGATCAGGACCATTCCTATAGTAGCTTCCAAATAAATCTTGAGGTATTTCTCCCTCTACTACGAGATCATTCAGATCACATTCCATCCTCAAAGGTGCATAGTTTCCTTCTAAATTAGGATGGCTTGGGTAGGTAGTCGTCATATTTTTCTTCCTTAAATTTTTATTAAGTTTAACAAGAGACAGTTACTTTTTGTTAAGTAAATATCTGACAAATAAGAGAAAGGCAACAGCTAGAGCTATAAACCCGGCGGCTAAAGTTAGGTTATCTGATCCTTCTAAAGCAGTCTTTGCTGCAAAATAACCTGGCAGTGTGTAGACGGGTGCCCAAATCAGACCAGAAATCAGATCTACAAAAATAAAAGTTCTCAAATCCATGGACAATGAGCCAACTGTAATTGGAATTAAGGGCCTAATAGGCCCAACAAACCTGCCTAAGAAGACACCCGGTATCCCATAACTTTTAGAAAATTTACGACCTTGTTCTAGCCAAGAAGGGTTGTTATTAAATGGCCAGATACTATCTATTTTATTACTTAAATATTTTCCTATAAGAAAACTAAAAATATCTGCTAGACAACTAGATAGATACACCAGAGATACTACTTGAAAAATTGAAAGATCAGTTGAGGCAGCCAATCCTGATATAGCTGCTAACAAAACTACCCCAGGAATAATTATTCCAATTAAAGCGAATGATTCTATAAATGCAGCTGAACACAAACCTAGAATTATCCACTCAGGGTTTTGTTGCAACCAGACGGTTACTGCTCCAATATCAAACATCCTATAATCCGTTTTTTGAATTCACTTTCCTATAGAATATTTGATTATGAAAGATAGTAAAGATAATAGTTCCTATATGGAATTGTCAGGCAGTGAAGCTAAATCAGCTTCAGAAGTTCTTTCTACTTTTAAATATTTAGTTGAGGGTAATTCTGAACTACGGGGGTATTTAATTTAATCAATGCCAAGAATAATCGGTGTCTTTGGTGGTACTTTTGACCCTGTTCATAATGGTCATGTACTAACTATCTCAGAATTGTTAGAGAAATTACCCTTTGAAAAGATTTTGGTTATTCCTAATTTCAAGCCACCGCATAGAGAGAGCTCTCAGGTCTCCTACAAACATAGATATGAAATGACCTCCTTAGCATTTAAAGATATACCAAAAACTACTGTGGATTGCAGAGAGTATCTTAGAGAGGGTCCATCTTATGCCATAGAAACAGTTAAGGAAGTAATGACTAAGGAAGAAGAAGCCAGGGTAGTTATGATAGTGGGTTCAGATTCTTTTGTT
Organism: uncultured Gammaproteobacteria bacterium; assembly: GCA_964614345.1. Classification (GTDB taxonomy): domain Bacteria; phylum Pseudomonadota; class Gammaproteobacteria; order Magnimaribacterales; family Magnimaribacteraceae; genus AEGEAN-183. The sequence continues at coordinate 11,738 of CAZTLP010000004.1, forward strand.
GACATACATTCCTGGCACAAATGGAAAGAGCTGATTGATCTGGTAGATTTTGTGATCATGAAAAGACCGGGTTCACCACTTTCAAAAAATAACAAAGCAAAAGATCTAGTTAATATTGAAGGGTTTAAAAAAGATTTATTTGAAGACAGGCAATTAAATATTTTTGAAATTGAAGTTGCTCCCTTTAAAATTTCTTCTTCATCAATTAGAGAGAAGATTGCTAAAGGTAAGAAAATCGATCATCTTGTTAATAAGCATGTTGAAGAATATATAAAAGAACATGGTTTATATGGCTCAGAAAGTTTTACCTAGCAAATTAAGAGACCTTGTATCAGCTAGCCTTGATGAACTAAAGGCTGTTGATCCTGTCACAATTAATGTAAAAAAATTAAGCAGCTTTACAGACTATATGATCATAGCCACTGGTACTTCTAATAGACATATACAGTCCATTGGAGAAAAGGTTCTTGAAGACCTTAAGGTCAAGGATATTAAGCCTATCGGACTGGAAGGAGAGGGAAGTGAGGAGTGGGTACTTATAGATATCGGAGATGTTGTTTTGCATCTAATGTCTGCTAAAGCAAGAACTTTTTATGATCTGGAAAGTCTTTGGGATCCTGATTTGGGCAGATGAAATTTCATATAATTGCTATAGAAGGGAAAAGGCCTTTGTGGGCAAAAACTGCTTTTGAGGATTATCAACAAAGATTCGATCAATCAATACAGATTAAATGGTCTGGTATTAAACCAGATCGTAATACCAGATCCCTAGGCAAGAAGAAAAGAATTTTTACGGAAGGTAAAAAACTTCTTAAATCTGTTAACAAAGACACCACTATCATTGCGCTAAATAAAGAAGGTGTGAGTTGGACTACTTTAAAATTAAAAGAAAAATTTAATCAATGGTTAACTTCATCTAAAGATGTTTCTTTTTTAATTGGGGGTCCCGAAGGTTTAAGTGAAGAGTGCCTTAACTCATCCAATGAGATCTGGTCACTATCACCTCTTACATTTCCTCATTCATTAGTTCCTATTATTCTCATTGAACAACTTTATAGAGTTTGGTCAATTGAAAAGAATCACCCTTATCACAAATAGAAAATGTCGGAATTTTTGAATTTAGATAGAGAGAAAGAATCTCAAACTAAGCTTACAAACAGGTCAAAATTTTTGTTTTTACTAATAGGACTATTTGGGATTGTTACTCTTTTTCAGATATTTAAATTAACTGTTCTAGATTCAAGCCTATATACAACAATCTCAGATGAAAACAGAATCGTTAATGTACCTATATATACCTCTAGAGGATTGATAAGACTTTCTAATGGCGAGATAGTCACTGAGAATATAGTTTCTCAAGCCTTAACAATATCGCCCTCCAAGATCAAGGATATTGACCAAACATTAAAAGAATTAAAGAAAAGTCTCATTATCAATGAAAAACAACTGTTAGCCTATAAAGAGAAATCCTTTAGTAAACAATCTCAGTATGAAAGGCTAGTTCTTGCTCAGAACTTGTCTCAGGAACAAATAGCAAGGTTCTCTGTAGAAAGTGAAAGATGGCCAGATTTATCTATTGAGGCGAGACTTATGCGTTTTAATCTATTTGGACCTACCTTTTCGCATGTACTTGGTTACGTGGGACAGATAAGTCGCGAAGAAATAGAAGATAGCATGAGTTTTTCTTACCCTCTTTCTTTTCAAATAGGGAAATCTGGAGTTGAAAAGTCTTATGAAGAGCAAATGAGAGGAGGAGTAGGCTATAAGACTATTGAAGTAGATGTTCATGGAAATGAAGTAAGAGAATTAACAAGAGTTATACCAAAAAAGGGAAGCGATATTTATCTTACTTTGGATAAAGATCTACAGGAGCTTGCAAGAAGTGAGTTAGGGGGCAGGAAAGGAGCTGTGGTAGCCCTAGACCCGAATAATGGATTTATAAAAGCCCTTGTTAGTGGTCCAGACTTTAATCCTAATATTTTAAATAAAACTGAGGCAGGTGATTTAGATATCATTCTTAATGATCTAGAAAGTCCTCTTTTTAATAGAGCTATTTCAGGGAGTTATCCTCCTGCCTCAACCATTAAACCCTTCATAGGTCTTCTTGGTTTAAAAGAAGGTGAGATAGATTGGAATACCACAATCCAAGATGAAGGTTTCTTTCAATTAAATGAAGAAGGAAGAAAGTATAGGGGTTGGAAGGAAGAGGGGCACGGTCAAGTAAATTTAACAAAATCTATAATTGAATCTTCTGATGTTTTCTTTTATCAACTTGCTGCCCAGTTAACAGTAGATCGTATAGCTACCTTTTTAGAAAAATTTGGTTTCGGTCTTAAAACTGGAGTGGATTTGTATGCGGAAGCAGAAGGGGTATTACCTGATAGAAAATGGAAATTAGGAGCTATAGGAGAATCTTGGTTTGTAGGAGACACAGTAAATATGGGCATAGGGCAGGGTTACATTTCTAGCACACCTTTGCAACTTGCCTTAGCTGTCTCTTCAATTGCAACAAGAGGAAAGATTTATAAACCCAAGGTAGTAGTTAAAGTAGATGAAACCATAAAAGAAAAGGAGATTTTTCTAGAAATTGATTCAATTAAAGAATCTGATTGGGAAAAATTAGAAAGCTCAATGGTTTCAGTGATTTCCGACTGGAGAGGAACGGCATTCAATTTAAATGAAATAGCCAAGAATAAAATTGCCGGCAAAACAGGAACAGCTCAAATTAAAAGTCTTACTGATGAGGAGCTCACAGTAAAAGAAGAGTATGAAGACATAAGACAAGAAGTGAGTAATAGAGACCACGCTTTATTTGTGGGATATGGTCCTGTCCCCGAACCTAAACTAACTGTAGTTGTGATAGTAGAAAATGGAGAATCTGGGAGCGCTATTGCTGCTCCTATAGCTCAAAAATTAATTGATAAGTACTTATCAAAGAATAATTAAATGTCCAGTAAAGCGCCTCTTGATTATCAGTTAAATACTTCCTTTGGAAGAAAGAAGTTTACTTTATCAAACTTATTAATAGACCCAATTTTAGTTTTCTCATTATTAACCATTCTAATTTTTGGTCTTTTTGTTCTGTTTAGTGCCAGTGGTCAAACAACAGTTATGGTTATGAAACAATCCATTTATATAGCTATAGGCCTATTACTGATGTTTTTTATTTCTAGATTAGATCAGAGTGTTTATAAGAGTTTTCTAATGCACCTCTTTTGGTTGGGATTAATACTTTTAATTTGGGTTTTATTATTTCCAGCGGAAGGATATAAAACAGACCGTTGGATAGATTTGGGTTTTATAGGTTTTCAACCCTCTGAGGTTATTAGGCTTCTATTGCCGTTAGCAGCTGCTTCTTATTTAACTAGAAACCAGAGAAGTCTTACAACTAAAGATTGGTTTGTTGTGCTAGTGGCAATTTTTAGCTGCAGCTATCTTGTTTTTAAACAACCAGACCTAGGTACTGCACTAATAGTACTAGCATCAGGGTGTATTCCAGTTTTTTTAGCAGGATTTCCTTTGTTAATCGTAATCATATTTATAATGGTAGTGATAATATCTTCACCATTCCTTTGGGCTAGCCTAACTCCTTATATGCAGCAGAGGGTTGTTACCTTATTTAATCCAGAGTCTGATTTGCTTGGTGCTGGATGGAATATCTCTCAATCTAAAACAGCTATAGGTTCAGGTGGTTTTTGGGGAAAGGGCTATTTAAACGGAACGCAAAGTCAGTTAGATTTTATTCCCGAAAGTCATTCAGATTTTATTTTTTCTGTTATAGGAGAAGAGTTTGGGTTCTTAGGGATTTTCTTACTCTTGATGTTATATGGCGTAATTCTTTATAGGGTGTTTAAGATTGCTCTAAATTCTTCTACAGAGTTTTCCAGGTTAGCAGCTACCTCTATTGGGTTTATCTTTTTAATTTTCCTATGGATCAATGTATCAATGACTGTTGGTACGCTCCCAGTTGTAGGTGTACCTCTACCGCTTGTTAGTCAGGGGGGGACTTCGATCCTTATTCATTTGGTTGCTTTTGGGTTTGTTTTATCGATGAAAAGAAGACAAACTTGGTAAAAATATGAAGCATTTTTTATTATTTCTTTTAATTGTTAGCACAATTTTTTCTTTTGAGATAAAAGCGGATGAGTTTATTCCTTATCAAAATAGAGCTGAAGTAATTGATTTTATTGAAATGATGCATAACAAGCATGGGTCTGATAAACAAGAACTGAAAGAATTATTTTCTAGTGTCAATTTTCAAGAACGTGTTGTCCGAATAATGAATAGACAACCGGAAGGCACAATGACTTGGTCAAGTTATAAGAACATGATGGTTACCGATGACAGAATAGATGCTGGGAAACAATTTATTAGTTTGTATAAAGAAGATTTAAAACGTGCTGAAGATATCTATGGAGTTCCAGCATCAATAATAGCTTCTATTATTGGAATAGAAACAAGGTACGGAAAAGTTACTGGGAATATTAGGGTTTTAGATTCACTAAGTACTTTGTCTTTTGATTACCCAAGAAGAGCTAAATTTTTTAAAGTCCAACTAGAAGAATTCCTTTTACTAGCTGAAGAAGAAAACTGGAACCCTACTAACATAAAAGGATCTATAGCAGGAGCTATGGGATTTGGCCAATTTATGCCTGATAGTTATAGAAACTATTCTGTAGATTTTGATTTTGATGGAAAAAGAGATATTTTAAATAATCCTGTAGATGCAATAGGAAGTGTAGCCAACTTTTTAAATAAAAAAGGTAAATGGGAACCAAATACAAAAATTGTATTAAAAGCAACTCTCAATGGGGAAAGGCCTAAGCTTAAATCAACTTTTAAACCATATATTAAGGTTTCTGATTTAAAGTCTTTAGGTATTTCACCAGTAGCAAAGTTGCAAAATCAATTACGGGTTATTCCTATAGAGTTAGAGATAGAGAAGGGTTATGAATATTGGTTGGGTTTAAAAAATTATCAAGCTATATCAAGATATAATAGGAGTAAGCTATACATTATGGCAGTTTATGAGTTTAGTGAATCTTTAGCTGAATTCTTTTAATAAAGAGAAATGTTAAAAAAATTATTTTATTTAGTTGTCAGTCTTTTTCTCCCAATACTCATGTTTGGAAATGAAAGTTTTATTCCTGATCCACCTTCCTTGAGTTCAGCAAATTATATCTTGATAGATTCAACTACAAATCGGGTATTAGCTAACTTAAACGAGGATGAACAGATTGAACCAGCAAGTATCACTAAAATTATGACAGGGTATATCGTTTCTGATCAAATCCAAGATGGATTCCTAAGTCTAGATGATCAGGTCTTGATAAGCGAGAATTGTTGGAGAAAGAAAGGCTCTAGAATGTTTATTGAAGAAAGTTCGAGAGTATCTCTTCTAGATTTAATAAAAGGGATGGTAATACAGTCTGGTAATGATGCTACTTGTGCTATAGCAGAACACGTAGCAGGCTCAGAAGATAACTTTGTAGATCTTATGATGCGATACGCTAATAGAATGGAATTAACAAATACTAGTTTTGTTAATCCTTCAGGGTGGCCTGACCCTGAACACTATTCTTCAGCTCAAGATATAGCAAAACTATCAATGCTCTTAATAAAAGATTTTCCTGAGCATTACTCTCTTTATAAAGAAAAATGGTTTACTTACAACAATATTCGTCAAAGAAACCGCAATGCGCTTCTTTGGCAAGATGATTCAATTGATGGATTAAAAACTGGACATACAGATTCAGCAGGATTTTGCTTAGTTTCTTCAGGCGTAAGAGAACAAACAAGACTAATTGCCGTAACCTTAAAAAGTAGTTCAGAAAAAAGCAGACTCACTGATAACAGAAGATTGCTTGATTATGGCTTCAGGTACTTTAGGACTAAAAAATTAGTAAACAAGGGACAAAATATTAAAGAAGAACAGGTTTGGGGTGGTGAGACTGAGAAAGTAGGTATAGCTCCAATAGAGGACTTCTATCTAACTCTTCCTTTAAGAGATTTCAAAAAGATAGAGTCCTTCATATCTTTAAATGATTATCTTCAAGCTCCAATTTCAGAAGATGAAATAGTTGGGAAAATGATTTTTAAATTAGGCGAAGAGGAGGTTGGATCTGTAGATTTGGTTACAGTTAATGAAGTAAACAGCCTAGGCTTGCTTGGAAGGGCTTGGTCTAATATCAAGTTATTAGTCTATAGGTTTCTAATGGAAGAAGAATAACTTTCGTTATGTCTTGGACCTATTTAAATAAGGAATTTTTAAGAAGAGAAGAAGTAAAAATTTCTCCTTTTGATCGCGGTTTTTTGTTTGGTGATGGTGTTTATGAAGTTATTCCAGTGTATGAAGGGATAGCCTTTCTTCTCGAAGACCATATAGCTAGATTAAGCCGTTCTTTAAATTCAACTGGCATTAAAAATCCGCAAAAATGGAATGATATTCCTCAAATAATTCTTGAACTAGTTAAAAAAAATAACTTTAGTAATCAATCAGTTTACCTTCAGATAACTAGAGGTGAGGATTCAATTAGAAACCATATTCCAGACCCCGAAGTCGAACCCACTTTGTTTATTACTTCCTCAGAGCTTAAAGTTAATCCTTTCAGATTAGACCCAGAAAGAAAAGGATTGTCAGTGAAGACTCTAGAAGATCCAAGATGGAACAGGTGTGACATCAAGGCAGTTACTTTACTTTCAAACATCATGGCCATGAAAGAAGCTAATCTAGAAGGGAATGATGGAGTAATATTTTGTGCCGATGGAGAAATAACTGAAGGTGCTGCAAGTAACGTTTTTGCTGTATTTGATAATCAAGTAATTACCACTCCTGAATCAAATCAAATACTTTCTGGGATAACCAGAAAACATGTTATTTCTTTGCTAAATAACAAAGGAATTGAAGTACTGGAAAGGGCTTTAAAATTAGAGGAAATATATAAAGCTGAAGAGGTATGGTTAACGAGTTCCACACAAGAAATACAACCAATAACAAAGATTGATGGAAGAGATATAGATCTAAAGAATTCTTATGAAGATTGTTTATGGTATGAACTTCTAACCTCTTACTTTAGTCTGGTTTAAAAAGTAAGAGTAAGCTCTCTTATACCGAGCCAAGGATTTTGCTTATTAAACCCCTTGATACAGGAATCTATGAAGGCTATTCTTTTGTAAGCTTTTAGAATTTTATATTTATCAACTTCCTTAGAGGTTTTTGTAAGAGAATCTAAATAGTTTCTAGGCCCCCAAATTCCTTTGGTAGAACCTGATTTTAATACTTTAAATAAGTTATTCAGTTCTCTTGTTAACGCCCAAATAATAAGAGATTCAGGTGTTCCTTCTACTTTAAGTGACTCTAAGACTTGAATTGCTTTTGATGTATTTCTAGAAACAAAAGCATTTGAGAAATCAAAAATTGTATATTTAGATGAACCTGTGATGCTTTTTTTCATTTTATCTAGATCTATTTTTTCAGAAGGATAGACCAAAGATAACTTCCTTATTTCTTGTAAAGTAGCCATTAGGTTCCCCTCAGTCTTTTCTGTTAATAGCTGTAAGGCTTCTTGTGTTATCTCAATATTCATTTCCTTTGCTTTATTATTAATCCAGACTTTTAAAGAATTAGATGAAAGTGGTGCAATGGAAATTAAAGTTCCAACTTCTTCTAAAGCCTTGACCCAAGCAGAGGAAATACTTTTTCTTTCAAGATCTTCTCCAATTACAACTAGTAAAGTATTTGAGTCCGGACTTTTTGAATAAGCCTTCAAAGAATTTGCTCCTTTAACACCTGGGCCTTGTCCAAGAAGCTTAATCTCTAAGATTTTTTTTGATCCAAAAAGGTCTAAGTTGTCTGAATTAGAAGATAAGAATTCCCAGTTGCTTTTGGAATCTATTATGTGAGTATTTTTTTCAGCAAATCCTTCAAGTTTAGCTTTAGAATAAATTTTTTCTAAGTTTTCTTCTATAAGGATGGATTCATCTGCAAGGATTACATAGATATTATCCAAAGATGTTTTTAAGACATCATTAAGCCTGTCTTCAGTTAGTTTCATTCAAAAGGTTAAGCAAGGAAAAATTAATCCTTTTTAATGCATTCTTAAAAAAGTTTTCCCTAAGTCTATTTTCCACTTCCTCAATAGCTAAAATTCTTGATTCGTCGAAAGAATAATAACTGTTATCTTTAAATTCCAGTAAGAAATCATCTTTCTTTCCCTTAGGAGTTAAACTAATTTTTAAATGGTACTCCAAACGAGCCTCTTTGGTTCGGGCTCCAGCCCCTAATGCAGATGAATACCTAGTAATTGTATGCTCAAGGATCTCTATTTCTAAATCAGTGTCTCCAGTTTCTTTATTCAGATATAACTGTCTTAAACCAGATTGCCTTTTAAGGGTACTAGCAAACTCTTGATTCAAGTTATTTTCGTTGAAATAGAGGCTAACAACTAGATCATTTAGACCTTGATATGAACTTCTAAGTTTGTAATCACAGCCGACTAGAAAAAAGCTAATGAATAAGAATGCTAAGGTTTTTTTTAAAGCTATTATCACTTTTCTTAAATAACAAAATTCAATAATTTTTTATCAATATAAATTATTTTTTTGATGTCCTTACCCTCAATATACTTTTTTATGTTTTCTTGTTCTTTAGCTATTTTTTCTATTTCTATTTGGGGTAAATTAGAGTCAACTGTAATTTGCCCTCTAAGCTTACCGTTAATTTGAATAGCTATTTCAATAGACTCCTTCTCAAGTAAACTTTCATCTGCTTCAGGCCATTCAACATCAATAATTAGTTCTTTATTCCCAAGCTGGTTCCACAAAGCATGGGTAATGTGTGGAGTAATAGGAGAGAGACTTATTAGAATAGTATTTATAGCTTCTCTAACTGAAGACTTCTCGGAATCTTTAGCATTAATAGATAAAAATTCTTTTGGTATTGCATTCGTTAATTCCATAATTGACGCTATGGCTGTATTAAACGAGTGCCTTCTTAAAAAGTCATCTTTAACCTTATAAAGAGTTTGGTGTGTTTTATTTCTTAAAGTTGTTACGCTTTCATTTGAGTCACTAAAATCTAACTCTTTATTTGACTTTGAATCTATATGTTCTTGAACCAAGTTCCACAATCTATTTAAATACCTTGATGCCCCTTGCAGCCCTTGTTCAGACCACTCAAAAGACTGATCAGGTGGCGCAACAAACATTACAAACAACCTTAGAGTATCAGCTCCATAAAGTTCTATTACCTCACTTGGGTCTACAACATTTCCTTTAGATTTTGACATTTTTGATCCATCTTTAAGAACCATTCCTTGACACAATAGATTAATGAAAGGTTCCGAACCTTCAACTAAACCTAAGTCTCTAAGGCATCTATAAAAGAATCTAGAATAAAGTAGATGGAGTACGGCATGTTCAATACCTCCAACATACTGATCAACAGGAAGCCAATACTTAGCTCTTTCATCTAGCATGGCTTGATCGCTATCAAAAGAAGCAAATCTGGCGTAATACCAAGAAGACTCGAAGAAGGTATCAAAAGTATCTGTTTCTCTTATAAACTCCTCACCATCTACTGAAACCTTAGTGAATTCCTCCATCTCAGATAGAGGAGATTTGACTCCAGAAAATTTAACCTCAGTTGGCAGCACAACAGGTATATTGTTTGCGCCTTGCAATTCTCCTTTAGAATTTTTCATTGCGGGAATAGGGGCGCCCCAATATCTTTGCCTCGAAACCCCCCAATCCCTTAGTCTATAATTTATCTGCCTTTGACCGCATTTTAATTTTTTAGCTTTTTTATTGATTTGTTCAAAAGCTTTATCAAAACTTAGACCATTGAATTCGTCTGAATTAATCAATTCATTTTTTTCTAGTATAGCTCCTTCTTCAATTGATCCTTTTGAAGTTCCTTTAATTACCTGCTTAATGTCTAAATCATATTTTTTTGCAAACTCATAGTCCCTCTCATCGTGTGCAGGTACACCCATTAGTGCCCCTGAGCCATATCCAGAGAGCACGAAATTAGCTATCCAAATAGGAATTTCTTTTTTTGAGAAAGGGTGATTGGCTTTCAGTCCAGTATCAATACCTAATTTTTCTTGTTTGGCTAAATCAGCTTCAGATAATTTAATAGAATTGATGTCTTTTAAGAATGCTTTAATAGTTTTATCTTCTTTTTGTAAATCTAAGGCTATAGGGTGGTCACTTGAAATAGCTAAAAAAGTCACACCCATGATCGTGTCTGGTCTTGTTGTGAAAACAGAAATAGGCGGGGCTCCTTTTTTAAAGTTAAAGTCGAATTCCATGCCTTCAGATTTACCTATCCAGTTCTTTTGCATGGCCTTTACTCGTTCAGGCCATCCATCTAGATTATCCGTTTCTTGAAGCATTTCTTCAGCGTATTCAGTTATTTTTAAGAACCACTGCTTTAGCTTTCTTCTTTCAATTTTGGCCCCTGAACGCCAACCCTTTCCATCTTCTACCTGTTCATTTGCCAAGACCGTTTCTTCAACAGGGTCCCAATTAACATCGGCTTCTGCTTGGTAAGCAATACCTTTGTTCATCATTTCTATAAAGAACCATTGTTCCCATTTGTAATAATGCGGGTCACAAGTTGCAAGTTCTCTTTTCCAGTCATAGGCAAATCCCATCTTCTTAAATTCAGATCTCATTTTTTCAATATTTCTATTTGTCCAATCAGAAGGTTGAACTTTATTTTCAATAGCAGCGTTTTCAGCGGGTAATCCAAAAGCGTCCCAGCCCATGGGTTGGAGAACATTTTTCCCCAGTAACCTTTGAAATCTACTAATTGCATCACCAAGGGTGTAGTTTCTGACATGGCCCATGTGAGCAGATCCACTGGGGTAGGGGAACATGCTTAAGCAGTAAAATTTCTCTTTATTAGGATCTTCAGTTACAGAAAAGACTTCATTAGTGTCCCAAAAATCTTGGGCTTCACTTTCCACATCCTTATGCGAATATTCTTTCTTTGCCTTGGGCATATTAATTCAAATTTTTTAATCTTTTCTCAAGATAATTAATATCAAAATCTCCGGAGATAAAATTTTCATCTGAAAGAAGTTCAATATGCATTTCAAGATTTGTATCTATACCTGAAACTACCATTTCTTCTAGAGCTCTAATCAATCTTACCCTCGCATCCTCTCTATCATTAGCTCTGACTATTAATTTAGCAATTAGAGAATCGTAGTGAGGAGGTACTACATAACCGTTGTAAAGGTGTGAATCTATTCTAACTCCAATACCTCCAGGTGCATGATAATCCAATACTTTTCCGGGAGAAGGGATAAATGTTTCAGGGTGTTCAGCATTAATTCTGCATTCAATCGCATGACCATTAATTTCTATATCTTTTTGTTTTATTTTAAGCTCTTCTCCTCTAGCAATTCTTAATTGAAGCTTAACTAAGTCTAGTCCTGTAATACTCTCAGTAACTGGATGTTCTACCTGAATTCTTGTATTCATTTCAATAAAGTAGAATTTTTCTTCCTGGTATAAAAATTCAAAAGTTCCTGCACTGACATAATTAATTTCTTTACAAGCCTCTATACATTTCTGAAATATATTTTCTTTAATCTCTTCTGGTATACCAATTGCAGGCGCTTCTTCTATAACCTTTTGATGTCTGCGTTGAAGAGAGCAGTCTCTTTCACCTAGGTGCAGAACATTTCCAAATTTATCTGCAAGAACTTGTACTTCTATGTGTCTAGGGGTTGTAAAGAATTTTTCCATGTAAAGAGTTGGGTCACCAAAAGCACTTTCTGCCTCCTTTTGTGTTAGGTTAATGCTTTCTTCTAGATCAGATTCAGAATTAACAATTCTCATTCCTCTTCCTCCTCCCCCTGAAGCGGCTTTAATTATGATGGGATATCCTATGGCTTTCGCTTCTTCTTTAGGGTCATTACCTATTGGTCCTTCAGATCCAGGAACAATAGGAAGACCTATTTTCTTTGCAAGTTTTTTTGCTGATATCTTATTACCCATAGTTTGAATAATTTCAGAAGAAGGACCAGCAAATTGAAAACCACTTTTTTCTACTTGTTCAGCAAAATCTGCATTCTCTGCAAGAAATCCGTAACCAGGGTGAACACCATCTGCACCACTTAATTCCATAGCACTGATAATAGCTGGAATGTTCATGTAACTTTCGGCGGAGCTAGCAGGTCCTATACAGATAGATTCGTCTGCCATTTTTACATGCATTAAATCTCTATCAGCTTCAGAATAAGCTGCGACTGTGGGTATATCTAATTCTTTACAGGCCCTAAGAATACGAAGAGCTATTTCGCCTCTGTTGGCAATTAGTAACTTGGTTAGCATAAACTAAGCTATTACAAATAATGCTTGTCCAAATTCAACTGGTTCTGAATTTTCTGCAAGTACAGATACTACTTTTCCAGAGTAATCTGACTTAATTTCATTCATCATTTTCATTGCTTCAACTATGCAAACGACATCACCCTCCTGAATTTCATCTCCTACCGAAATAAATGGCTTGGCTCCTGGAGAGGCTGCAGCATAAAAAGTTCCAACCATAGGTGAAGTAATCACTTCGCCTTCAGAATTTTCAATTAACGGAGCTGATTTCTGTGGTTGTTCTGAGCTTTCTACTACCTTATCAAGTTGATTTGGTTGAACTTGATGAGTAACTACGGTTTCAGTTTTATTCTTTACTAATCTTACTGATTCTTCTCCCTCATGAATTTCTATCTCTTCCAACTCTGAAGATTCAAGCATTTCTATTAGTTTTTTTACTTTTCTTATATCCATTTTACCTCTCTAATTTCCATACCTACTTATAGCTACCTCTAAAGCTAAGTCATACCCTTCAACTCCTAAACCAGAAATTACACCCACTGCAATATCAGACAAGAAAGACTTTTGTCTAAAATCTTCTCGACTATATATATTTGATATATGAATCTCTATAAATGGTATTTCAGTTCCTGCCAAGGCGTCCCTGAGTGCAATGCTGCTATGTGTAAAAGCTCCTGGATTAAAAATAATACACTTTATATTGTTGTCTTTAGCCTTATGTATCTGGTCAACAAGCTCGTGTTCTGCATTACTCTGAAAGTCTGATAATTCATGCCCTGATTTATCTGAAATTTTTGATAAATTTTCAACTACTTGATCCAAGGAGATTTTCCCATAAAGTTCTGGTTCTCTTTCTCCAAGTAGATTTAAGTTTGGTCCATTTAGTAGTAAAAAATTAGCCATGGCTTCAGTAGAAAACGATTTTATAAGAATTTAACCGAAATTAAGAGAAAATAATGTTAATTAAATTGGTTTAAAGTACAAACTAGTAGCTAGTTGTATATTTTTATCCCGCCTTTTTTTATAACAAGCTTCTTGACTATAGGTGTATAGCAGTATCCCTTCTGATTACAACCTTGGTAGGTAACTGTTATTTCTTTTTCAAATTCTTTTCCAATATCAATTACTACCTCAACCGCATCAAAGAAAACTTCAACTTCACCGAAGTACTCATCTACTAGAATTTCACCCTTCGGAAAAGAAGCCTTCTGATAGGTATTTAATTTTTTATCAAAAAAAGAAAATTTATTTAGATAAAGATAGCAGTCTGGTTTTATATCCCACCGCAAGAAAATTTTTTGATCAACAATAGAAGCATGTAATTTATAAACTTCATCAGGATGAGGTATGCCTTTTTCCATAAAAAGCAACTCATCTGCATACTTATTGAATTCATCTTTAGCTGATATAGTCGGCATGAAAATTAAGTTAAGAACAATTAAGAAACAACAGTAAATATGGAAATTAAATCTAGGAGAAGTCATCTTTTTGGTTTTATTATCTCATTATTGTTCTTTTTTTCTTGCTCAGAAACCGAAAGTGAAACTCCGATAGTTGTTTTAGATGCTTATTTAAAAAAACCCTTGGAAGGAGCACATTCTACTGCGGCATATATGAGTTTAAAAAATACTAGCAGTTACAAAATAAAAATTAAGGGATTAACTTGCAATAACTTATTGGCAGAATTCCATCAAACCGTAATTAAAGATTCAGGCATGACGAGTATGAATAAATTAAACTTATTAACCTTGGAGCCACAATCAGAAATAACCTTATTACCTGGAAAAGAGCATATTATGTTGATAGGAAAAAGTATGTCGAATATAACTGAAGGAATAAATTGCGATCTGATCATTGAAGATATTGATTTATTTCCACCCTTCAAAAGAGCTCCTATTTTTTTTGAAATGAGAAGTTAAGTCAGTGAAACACAACTCAGAAAGTTTATTAGAGGTTGAAAATTTAACTGTTAACTTCTTTAGCAAAGAATTTTCTATTGATGCAGTCAGATCAATATCTTTTTCAATTGAAAGAGGAAAGACTTTAGCCTTAGTTGGAGAATCAGGTTCAGGAAAATCAGTAACTGCATTATCTATCTTAAAATTACTCCCTTACCAGATAGCTTCTCATTCAAGCAAATCTTCAATTAAGTTGAAAGGGAAAGAAATTTTGAAAATGAGTTCTGGGGAAATCAGGAAAATCAGAGGAGATTCTATTTCAATGATTTTTCAAGAACCAATGACCTCATTGAATCCATATCAAAGAGTTGGAAGGCAAATTGAAGAAATTTTAATGGTGCACAAAGGAATGCGAAGAAAAGAGGCAAGAAATAAAACTATTGATTTATTAGAGAAAGTACAAATTCCAGATCCACAACTGAAAGCTGAGTCTTATCCCCACCAGCTTTCTGGAGGTCAGAGGCAAAGAGTTATGATTGCAATGGCCCTTTCAAATGATCCAGATTTATTGATTGCTGATGAACCCACAACAGCATTAGATGTAACCGTTGAAAAATCCTTACTTGAACTTCTCAATGAACTTCAGCTACAAATGGGAATGTCTATACTTTTCATTACGCACGACCTCAATATTGTAAAAAAGTTTGCAGATGAAGTTGCAGTTATGAAAGAAGGAGAAATAGTAGAAAAAGGGATAGTCAAAGATGTTTTTTCTTTTCCCCAGCATGCTTATACAAAGAAACTTTTAGATTCAATTCCCTCACCAAAAAATAATATAAGCAATGACGGAAAACCAATTCTTTTGTCAGAAGGTTTGACGGTAAATTATTTAACCAAGAAGAGTTTCTTAAATAAGAATCTTTATCTAACTGCAGTCAATGATGCGGCCATTGAAGTTCATGAGGGAAGAACTACTGGTTTGGTAGGGGAATCCGGTTCAGGGAAATCATCTTTGGCTAGAGCCTTACTGGGATTGGAGCAATCTGAAGGGTTTATTGAGTTTGACGGAAAAGATTTAAATTCTTTATCAGAGAATTCAAGGAGGTTTATAAAAAAAGATTTTCAAATTGTTTTTCAAGACCCATTCGGTTCACTATCGCCTCGTCAGACTATTGGCGAAATAATCGGCGAAGGTCTAAGAGTGCATGAGTCTCAACTTGGTAAATCAGAAAGGCAATCTAAAATCTTAAAAGCCTTAGAAGAAGTAGAGTTGGATTCCTCTTTTTTCCTCCGTTTCCCTCATGAGTTATCTGGTGGACAAAGGCAAAGAGTAGCAATTGCAAGAGCTATCATTCTAAAGCCTAAATTAATTCTTTTAGACGAACCTACCTCAGCGCTTGATGTATCTATACAGATGCAAGTCATAAAATTATTATCTGAGTTACAACAAAAGCATAATCTTTCAT
Source organism: uncultured Gammaproteobacteria bacterium (assembly GCA_964614345.1). Lineage (GTDB taxonomy): Bacteria > Pseudomonadota > Gammaproteobacteria > Magnimaribacterales > Magnimaribacteraceae > AEGEAN-183. The sequence goes on from CAZTLP010000004.1 coordinate 27,444, forward strand.
ATTTATGTATTAGCCATGACCTTAAGGTTATTCGGGCACTATCTGATCTAGTTTATGTAATGAAGCAAGGGAAGATAGTTGAGAAAGGAATGGCAGATCAGGTTTTCAATGAACCCAATAATGAATACACTAAAGAATTGATAAGAGCCTCAATTTAAAGAAATATTTACTTAGAGAAGGCAAATGAGTAGTAAGAACAGAAAGTATTCTTCAAAAATAGTCGATGGAGTTGAACAAGCTCCATCAAGAGCTATGTTGAGAGCTGTAGGTTTTGAAGAGGAAGATTTCTTGAAACCCCAAGTAGGTATAGCTTCAACTTGGAGTATGGTAACTCCTTGTAACATGCATATAAATCAGTTGGCTGAAGCAGCCGCGGAAGGAGCAAATAGTTCTGGGTGTAAGTCTGTTATATTCAACACAATTAGCGTATCTGACGGAATATCAATGGGTACAAAGGGGATGAGGTATAGCCTGGTATCTAGAGAAGTAATAGCAGATTCTATTGAGACGGTAGTTGAAGGCCAAGGATTTGACGGTTTATTGGCAATAGGAGGGTGTGACAAAAATATGCCTGGTTGTTTGATGGCAATAGCACGATTAGACAGGCCAGCAATCTTTGTTTACGGCGGTAGTATTCAACCCGGAGAGGGTAGAACAGATGTCATTTCGGTATTTGAAGCTGTAGGCGCACATTCTGAAGGCAAGATTTCTGATATAGAGCTTCTAGATGTGGAATCTAAAGCCATTCCAGGCCCCGGAGCATGTGGAGGAATGTATACAGCTAATACAATGGCATCTGCTATTGAAGCTTTAGGGCTTAGTCTTCCTAACAGCTCTGCTAAAGAAGCTGTCTCATCGTCCAAAAAACAAGATTGCGTAGAAGCTGGAGAGGCTCTTACAAATTTAATTAACCAAAACCTAACCCCAAGAAAGCTACTAACCAAAAAAGCTTTTGAAAATGCAATTTCTATAGTTATAGCCCTCGGAGGGTCTACGAATGCAGTTTTACATCTTCTGGCCATTGCGCATGAAGCCCAAGTCGAACTCAGTATTGATGACTTCACAAGAATAGGAAAAAAAGTACCGGTACTTGCTGATTTAAAGCCTAGTGGTAATTATTTAATGTCTGAGCTTATAGCTATTGGAGGAATTACTCCTTTAATGAAAATTCTCTTGAACGAAGGTTTATTACACGGAGACGCTTTGACTGTTACTGGAAAAACTTTAGAAGAAAATTTAGATTCAGTAAAAGCTTATTCTAAAGACCAAAACATAATTAAAAATTTTAATGATCCTGTGAAGAAAGACAGTCATTTAAGAATTCTTTATGGAAACCTAGCTCCTGAAGGTGCAGTAGCAAAGATATCTGGCAAGGAAGGTACACTATTTAAAGGAAAGGCTAAACCTTACGATTCAGAAGAAGAAGCTATGAAGGCCATAATGGAAGGAAATATAAATCAAGGCGATGTAGTCATAATAAGATATGAAGGTCCCAAAGGGGGTCCTGGCATGAGAGAAATGTTAAGTCCAACTTCAGCAATTATGGGTAAGGGTCTAGGAGACCAAGTAGCTTTTTTAACAGATGGAAGGTTTTCTGGCGGAACTCATGGATTTGTTGTGGGGCATATATCACCCGAAGCTCATCTTGGTGGGCCACTAGCCCTAGTCGAAGAAGGAGACGAAATAAGAATTGATGCAGAAAAAAATGAAGTGAGCTTAGAGGTTGACGAAAAGGTATTGGAACTTAGAAAAAAGAATTGGAAAAGTCCAAAAGGAGAGAGTCGGGGTGTGTTGCGTAAATACGCACAAATGGTTGGATCTGCTTCTTCGGGTGCAGTAACAACTTAATTTAAGTATTTAAAAATCTACTTGAAAAAAAAATAGTACTCCCCATAATAAGAAAAGAATGCTTATTTCTAGTCGATCGAGACGTCCCCTTTGAACATACGAATTATTTATTCCGTGGAGGATATATGACAGTTGTCACTATAACTGATGATAATTTTGAGGAAGAGGTTTCTTCATCAGACACACCTGTGCTTGTTGATTATTGGGCAACCTGGTGCGGACCTTGCAAGATGGTTGGTCCTATCGTTGAAGAAATAGCCACTGAGTTTGAAGGTAAGTTAAAGGTTGGAAAATTGGATGTAGATAATAATCAAGCCTCTGCTGCCAAGCAAAACGTTATGAGCATCCCTACTTTGTTAATTTTTAAAGAAGGGCAGGTAGTGGCACAACAAGTGGGTGCATTAAGCAAAACACAATTAACAGAATTCATAGAAACTCATATCTAAATAACTAGACGTCCTCAATATAGGAAGGTATATTGGATTTGTGTATCTTTTTCTGATACACCTAAATCCGGGAAATTTTTTTAAGATGCAACTATCAGAATTAAAAACTTTACCTGTACAAGAACTCATATCTCTTGGGGAGGAGTGCGGTCTTGATAATGCCTCAAGGATGAAAAGACAAGATGTAATCTTTGGTATTCTAAAGAATAAGGCAAAGCAAGGAGAGGATATTGACGGCGGAGGTGTTTTAGAAATACTTCAAGATGGATTTGGTTTTTTAAGATCGACTGATTCTTCATATTTAGCTGGGCCAGATGATATTTATGTTTCACCCAGTCAGATAAGAAGATTTGGATTGAGAACAGGGGATACTATCCAAGGGAAGATTCGACCTCCAAAAGAAGGGGAAAGGTATTTTGCAATACTAAAAATAGAAGAAATTAATTTTGAAAAACCAGATAAAGCTAAAAATAAGGTTTCCTTTGAAAATTTAACTCCACTGTTTCCTGATCAAAGAATGGTTTTAGAATCAGGAAGTGGTAGTACAGAAGATCTCTCAGCAAGAGTCATAGATTTAACTGCTCCAACAGGCAAAGGGCAGAGGTCATTAATAGTATCGCCTCCCAAAGCAGGAAAAACTTTATTGCTTCAAAGCATGGCCCACTCAATTGCTAAAAATAACCCTGAATGCAAGATTATGGTTTTGTTAGTTGATGAAAGACCAGAAGAAGTAACAGAAATGGTCAGATCAGTTAAAGGAGAGGTAATTGCAAGTACTTTCGATGAACCTGCATCAAGACATGTTCAAGTAGCAGATATGGTAATTAACAAAGCTAGAAGACTTGTTGAGCATAAGCACGATGTAGTTATTCTTTTAGATTCAATAACAAGATTAGCCAGAGCTTATAATTCAACTCAAGCAGCTTCTGGGAAGATTCTCACCGGAGGAGTAGATGCTAATGCTCTTGAAAAACCCAAAAGGTTTTTTGGAGCAGCAAGAAATATTGAAGGTGGAGGAAGCTTAACAATTATTGCAACTGCACTAATTGATACAGGTTCAAGAATGGATGAAGTAATTTTTGAAGAATTTAAAGGAACAGGGAATTCAGAAATAAATTTAGATAGAAAGATTGCGGAAAAACGAGTCTTCCCAGCTATCAATATTCGAAAAACTGGAACCAGAAGAGAAGATCTACTCACAACTGATGCAGAACTTAGACATATAACTATACTGAGAAAGTTACTTAATGAGATGGAGGACACTGCTGCAATGGAATGGGTCCTAGATAAACTAAAGGACTACAAGACCAATGCTGAGTTTTTTGAATCCATGAAGCGAAAGTAAATCGCTACTTCTTTACTGCCATCTCTTTCTTTTTTTCTCTTCTTTTACCTTCCTTAAACAACATAACTATCTTCTCAACTAAGCCTAAAGACAATAAGGTTAAGATAATCAGAACTGTTAAACCGCTGATGATTATTTGGCTGTTAAGACTTATCTCTTTTCCCCAAATTACCACTGGTTTTGAATCAAGTAGGAACTGAGTGTCACCAAATATTAAAGCTAATAACACTGCTAAAATAATGGAAAACAAGTAGATTCTAGGCATTACTTCATTTGCAGAAGACAATATCTTGATTGTCCTGCTATTTTAGATTTAATCATATTCCACTCTTCAAAAATATCTTCTATTTCTTTCTCCTTTTCCACTTCAGTGCAAATAATAGAATCCTTTGTTATTAGTTCTTTTTCGACAATTAATGAGAAGGCTCTTTTTAGGTAATTTTGTCTAAAAGGGGGGTCAATAAAAACAATATCAAGCGGTTTTTCAATTTTTTTTTCAAAGGGAAATTTTAAAGAATCTATTGGCATGACTTCACACTGTCTTCTTACATTTAACTTGATAATAGTTTTATAAAGTTCCTCAGACATTTTTCTATTTTTTTCTGCAAAATAAACAAAAGATGCTCCTCTCGAAATGGCTTCTAATCCTAAGCTACCAGTTCCAGCAAACATATCTAGACACCTAGAATTTTTAATATCACCCTGAAGCCAACTAAAAATAGTTTCTTTTGTTCTATTCGTTGTCGGTCTGATATATCTTGAAGCTTTAAAAGGGATCTTTAATCCTTTGAATTTACCCGCAACTATTCTCACATTGGAAACACGTCTTTTCATGCTCAAATCATATCAGCTAATTTAAATTAAAGTAGATTTAGGGTTATGGACATGATAATTTGCCGAAATATGGACCCTGATCCAGTTAACAAAGAGTTTCTTCGAGCCATGCGTGGCATTACTTCGACGGTTACAGTGTTATCAGCAAAGGATGGTTCAAGTAAAGAAGCTATGACAGCAACTTCTGTGGCTTCTCTATCTCTCGATCCGCCAACAATGTTAGTTTGCATAAATCATGAAGCTACCATTCACAATATTTTGAAAGAAGGCTTGGGTTTTTGTATTAATATTTTATCTGTTGGTCAAGAAGGCTTGGCAGATATATGTAGCATTAAGGGAAAGGAAGAACAAAGGTTTTTAGAAGGGAATTGGTCAGAATTCGAAGGCATTCCATACAATGAAGAATCTCAGTCCAATATGTTCTGTAAATGTATTAAGACAATAGAGCACACTACACACACAATTTATTTAGGCGAAATTACTAAAGTCTTAAATCAAAACAATTTCAATCCTTTACTTTATAAGGACGGAAATTATTTAGATTAATTAATATGAAAAGCATATATACGTGGCGGCCTTTACCTAAATTCTTTCATATCTTTCTTTTATTATTTTCTTTCTCTTCAATTCTCTCTTCTGAGATTCTGATAGATGGAAAGTTATCTGAAAAGGAATGGCAAAATGCTAGAGAAGTTAACAAATTCTATGAAGTATTCCCTTTTTCTTTGAATGATGTTTCAGGAAACACAAGGGTTCTTATAGCAGACGATGAGAAAGGAATATATTTTGGATTTATTAACACACAGTCGAACGAATCTATAAGAGCAAACCAGCATCAACGTGATCAAGGAGCAAGACCTCCTGTAGGGGATCAGGTTGGTGTAACTTTAGATTTTGATAACGACGGAAAGACTGCTTATAGGTTTTCAGTTAATGCAGGAAATTCAATTAATGATGGGACTGTTATAAATGAGAATGAGCAAAATCTAGACTGGGATGGTGATTGGGTATCTGCAACTAGCATTTCGGATAATGGTTGGTATGCAGAGATATTTGTCCCTTGGGCAATCACTTCTATGAAGTCTCAAAAAGGGGAGGAACGAACAATAGGGTTTTGTTTTTATAGAATGATGATTGCCGAATATAAGGTATCTGCTACATGCAAAGGGAGTCCTTATGTAAATAAATTTCTTTCAGTATTTGATGAAATGAATTTTAAAAAATACGATGTTTCCCAGTTGGACTTCTTTCCTTATTTAACGGTTTCAGACGATGCTGCAACGAAAGAGAAAGATACCAAGGTGGGAGCTGAAGTTTTCTGGAAAATTGACTCTAGTAAACAATTAAATGCCACCTTTAATCCAGATTTTGGTCAGGTTGAGAGTGATGAGCTGGTTGTTAATTTTTCTGCTACCGAAACCTATTACTCAGATAAGCGACCCTTTTTTGCAGAAAATCAATCTATGTTTGAGGTTCAAGGTTATCAAATGTTTTACGTGATCAACACCAGACGCATAGGCGCAGCCCCGGATTATAACTGCTCCAGTTTGTCTTCCAACCTGATACCCCTGTGCAATGCAAACAAAAAGGGCACTACAGACATAGATTTGGCGGTTCGATATATCCAACAAACTGAGAATCTGGATTTTGGATTCTTAGGAGCTTCTGAAAAAGATGAGGAGTTTAGTCAAGGAAGAGATTTTTATGCTACTAAATTAAGAAAAACCAATAAAAACTTTTCAGTTGGATATTTGGGTACTTATGTTGAAAGGCCAGTTCTAAATCGAGAAGCCACTGTACACACTGCTGATTTCGAATACTGGGCTTCTGAAGATCTCAGGGTAAGTGGAGTTCTAATGAATTCAAAAGTTGATGATCAAGATGGGTATGGGTTTAGAGTTGGATACGGCTATACGCCTTCAAAAACGTTTTCTGGAGGTATGGGAATTTGGTATTTCGATAAAAAAATAGATTTGAGTGACATGGGGTATTTATTTAGAAATGATCAAGCCTTCTTTTCGGGAAGGTTTGAATGGAAACAGCCAGAGTTCCCTGAAGCTTCTTTAACTAGAGAGAGAAGATACCAATTAGATTTTACTTATGAAACTGACAGTAAGGGTAATAAAGAGACTCCTCCAATTTCACTAACACTGACAAATGGATTTAAAAGCTCATCTCAGGCGACGTTAAAAACTTTCTACAGGTTGAGTGGAAGGGACACCCTGATTACAAGAAAATATGAGCAAGCTCCTTTTGTAAATATGCCCACAGGGTATGGTTTTGAATTTGAATACATGGGTCCATCGCGAGAATTCTTCCAGTACATGTTTCATTACAATCGAAAAAAAGGAGAGGAATACATGCCGGCTTTAGGCTGGAATACTGTTTATGATTTCTTCTTAGAGGTATCTCCTTCTGAATCTTTATCTTTGTCAGTGTTTTACCAAGAACACGAAGAAGATGACTGGTTAAATTGGATTCAAGAAAATCTGTTAGCCACTTACGACATGAAACAGAGAGTAACAGTAGCAGGGCTTAACTGGTTTAAAGGCGAAAAGCATGAGTTAAGAGTTAAGGCACAAATGGTAGCTTTTACTGCAAGAAATCCAATGCCCTTTTTAGCAGATCAGTTTGGGAATCTAAATACTTCTCCAAAAAAGATTGCAGTACCTCCTATCACATTAAGTGATTTGGCTTTCCAAGTTAGATACAGATATGAATTGATGCCACTTTCCTATCTCTATGTTGTTTACACCAAAGGCGGAAGGGTAGTAGGAATGGATGAAGAAGACAGTTTAAGAAAAATCTATAAACGTCCTTGGGAAGATCCTCAGGCTGATACTTTTACCGTAAAATTAAGGTATAGATTCTAAACTAACCTTTTTTTATATGAGTTTCTAGGCCTATGGATTGCTTGTGTTTCTTTTCCTTAGCCTTAGAATAGCCCCTCATTTTTAGGAGTAAATACCTTGCATAGGAAGCTAAATCCTTTTTCCTGCTTTGTTTTAACATTCTTTTTATTTATCGCATTGCCAGTGTATTCAGTGGATATCAAGATTGATGGTGTTTTGGATGAAGAGGATTGGTCTTCCGCCCGAGAGTGGACCAAATATTATGAATCAATGCCGTTTTCTTTAGCGGAGCCAAAACATTATCAGAAAGTTCTAGTTCAGCAAGATGAGAAAGGAATGTATTTTGGTTTTATTAATGAACAGCCAAGAGAATCAATACGTGCGAATAAGCATGAAAGAGATGATGAAATGGCAAATGCTGATAAAGCAGGTTTAGCGATAGATTTTGATGGTGACGGTCTTACTGCTTATGGCTTCACTGTTTCGGCCGGAGGCTCTATAAGTGATGGCATCTATAGAAATGAGAACGAAGCTAACTATGACTGGGATGCTGATTGGGATTCAGCCACTCATATTGAAGGAGATGCATGGTTTATTGAAATGTTTATTCCTTGGAGTATAGCTCCCATGAAGGCTCAAAAAGGAGAAGTTAGAACCGTTAAATTATCTTTTTGGAGAATGGTAGCAGCTGAATGGCGAGTCAATACCTCAATAAAAGGCAATCCAAGACAAGAGAAATTTATGTCTCTTTTCCATGAATACGACTTTAAAAACTACAGCGTTTCGAAAATAGATTTCTTCCCGTACATAAATATTACTGAAGACAGAATCAAAGAAGATCAAGAGAATAAGGTAGGAGCAGAGATATTTTGGAAGATTGATTCGGGTAAACAACTAAACATAGCTTTAAATCCTGATTTTGGACAAGTTGAAAGCGATGAGCTTGTAGTTAACTTTACTCAGAGTGAAACCTTTTATTCAGATAAAAGACCTTTCTTTTCTGAAAATCACTCTTTGTTTGATGTGAAAGGCTATAGATTCTTTTACGTCATAAACACAAGGAGAATCGGTTCTGCTCCAGATTACAATTGCTCTGAATACACTGATTCCTTAAAAAATATGTGCGAGGCAAGTCAAGAAGGTATTACTGACATTGACTATGCCATACGGTATACACAGCAAGGCGAGTCCATTGACTTTGGTTTTCTAAGTGCTTCTGAAGCCGACGAACAATTCAGTCAAGGAAATGATTTTTATGCAATAAGAACTAGAAAAAACACTGAGAATTACTCCTTGGGTTATCTAGGGACATACACACAAAGACCGGTTCTGGATAGAGAAGCTAAAGTGCATTCAATCGATTTAACTTATAGGCCTACAGATAAAGTGAGAGTAGACACTGTCTTTATTACTTCAGATGTTGAACAAGGACTGGGTGAAATCAAGAAATCAGGAGAAGCATTTAGATTTAGACTAACGGCTTCGCCTAGAAAAGGGAGATGGCATGATATGGGAGTCTTCTTGTTTGGGAAAGAATTGGATATAACGGATATGGGTTATCAAATATCAAATAACTGGCTTTTCCTGGGTAGTCAGAATGGTTTAAAGTTTTCAGACTACGACGAGTCATCTATTTTTCTTTCCAATGAAATTGAAGTGGGCTATTCGTTTGAGGGCAATGCAGACTTAGATAAATCAAGTCAATCCATCTATTTGTCTTATGAAAGTAGTTTTAGAAATACTTCTAACATTGAGTTCACAAATTTTTATAGAACTCCTAGCAAAGACTTCTGGATAACTCGGGGTAACTTGATTTCCCCTTACATCAAAATGCCTAAGAATTATGGAACTAAGTTGCAATTCATGGGCCCTTCTACAGATTTCTTTAAATATATCTTGGAGGTTAAAAGGGAAAAAGGATCGCAATGGATGTCTAGTGCATTAGGTTTTAAAACTTCTTATATGGCTATGGCAGAGTTTACCCCCAGAGATAATCTTAGTCTGAGTTTGATGTACCAACATAGCAATGAAGACAATTGGTTAAATTGGATTGAAGGTAATTTGTTGGGGATTTATAAATCTAAACAAAGAGTTACGGTTGGGTCAATGAATTGGTTTGGTGGAGATAAACATGAGTTAAGAATGAAAGCTCAAATGGTAGCTTTCACAGCTAGGCAACCAAGTGCTTATCTTGGCAATGCAACAGGATCTCTGAATCCTATTGAAATGGTACTTCCGCCTTTTAGTTTGAGTGATTTAGCTTTCCAAGTTAGGTATCGTTATGAAATTCTGCCTTTAGCTTATCTCTATGTGGTTTATTCCAAAGGAGGAAGAATAGTTGAACTTGATGAAGAGGACAGTCTAGATAAATTGTATAAACGTCCTTGGAATGATCCTCAGGCAGATAACTTCACAGTAAAAGTTAGATACAGATTCTAAGAGGATAATTTTACTGTAAAATTAAGCCATTGGTTCAAGCAGAGGAATGAATGACATCAAGGAAGGTTATATTTAGAAATATTTCTTTAATCCCATTTCTTCTTTACAGCAGTTTTCTTTTTTCTACTATAAAAGTGGATGGAAAGTTAGATGAAGAAGAATGGAGATCTGCTCAAGAGATAAGTAAATTCTATCAAGTTGGACCTTTCACACTAGAAGAACCAGAACAGAAAACTGTAGTAAAAGTTTACGAAACTGAAGATGGTTTGTATGTAGGCTATATTAATTACCAACCCACAGAGACTATGCGATCCCAACAGCATGAAAGAGATGCTGATAATGCCAATGCAGATAAAGTAGGACTGACTGTGGATTTTGACAGTGATGCCTTGATGGCTTACTCGTTTACTGTATCTTTAGGGGGTTCTTTATGGGACGCGGTTTATAGAAACGAGAATGAGCAAAAAAAGGATTGGGACGCAGATTGGGTAGCAAAGACATCAATTGACGAGGATGTCTGGTTTGCAGAGTTCTTTATACCTTGGACTGTTGCCCCTATGAAGAAGCAAGAAGGAGACTTAAGAAAAATAAGAATCAGTTTTTGGCGAATGTCTTTGGAAATATCTAAAGCTTTTGCCACTATTAAATCTAATCCTACAAGGTCTAGATTTATTTCTACCTTAAATGATCTTTATGTAAAAAATTTTGATAGCTCAAGTTTAGATTTTTTTCCTTATGTAACTGCTTCAAATGAAAGAACTACAGATGATAATAATGTAAAAGCAGGAGCAGAGATTTTCTGGAAGATAGACTCTGGGAGCCAATTAAATATTGCAATAAATCCTGACTTTGGCCAAGTAGAAAGCGATGATGTAGTAATTAATTTCTCTGCTATGGAGACCTTCTACTCTGATAAAAGACCTTTCTTTTCAGAAAATCAGTCTATGTTTGATGTTGATGGGTACCGTTTTCTTTATGTAATCAATACACGAAGAATAGGCGGCTCTCCCAATTACAACTGTTCAGATTATAGTTCTGAATTAGAAGCTCTTTGTAGTGCAAACCAAAAAGGAAATTCAGATATAAATCTCGCTTTCAGGTATACAAAAGTTGGTCAGAACTATGATTTAGGTTTCCTGGGCGCACTCGAATCTGATGAACCCTTCAGTGAAGGAAGAGATTATTTTGCTACTAGGTACCGAGTAAAAAAAGAAAACTTGTCTTTTGGGTACTTAGGTACTTTCACTAAGAATGAAGTATTAAGCAGGAATGCTAATGTCAATACTGTTGACATGGTTTACCGTCCTAATGAAGATTTTAGACTTTATGCTCTCTTCTTAAACTCTATTGTTGAAGAAGATAAAGGATATGGATTCCGTATGAGTTTAAGCAAACAAATTAACCAGAATTTATCTACTGGAGTAGGTTTTTATTATTTAGATAAAGACTTAGATATGAATGATATGGGATATTTAGTAAGAAATGACTGGATTATGTTAGGTGGAAGAACAGAGCTGCAAAAAACAGATTTTAATGATGCTTCAAAAACACTAATAAGAACTTATCAGCATTCATACGGTTGTAGAGCACTATCTAATGGAGATAAAGAAGGCTGTTTTTCAGGATTTGAAATTAAAAACCAATTTAAGAATACCGCGCAGGTTGAAGCAGAAGTATTTTTTAGAACAAATGGTAGAGATAACTTAATTACTAGGGGTTCTGAGTTAGCTCCTTACGTTAAATTACCTCAAAATTATGGGATCGACTTTAAGTATGTTGGGCAAAAAAGAAAATTTTGGCAGTGGGATTTATTTATACAAAGATCTAAGGGCAGTGAATATTCAAGTGATCTTGGGTGGAGAAACAAATATTATTCTTCAATTAAAGCGTTTCCATTACCGAATTTAACTTTGAGACTTTCTTATTCTCATGAAAAGGAAATAAATTGGCTTAATTGGATTCAAGATAACCTTTTGGGCACCTATGAAAAAACTCAGAGAAACACTAATTTCTCAATTAAGTATTTCAAAGGTAATCAACATGAATTGAGGGTCAAGGCTCAGTTAGTTGCTTTTAATGCTAAAAATCCTCAAGCCCAAATTGCCTCTGTTAATGGGGAATTGAATGAATCTTCACTTAATTTAGATCCTTTTAGTTTAGGACAATTAGCTTTTCAAATTCGTTATCGTTATGAATTTATGCCTTTGGCTTATTTGTATGCTGTCTATACTAGGGGCGGTAGGATTTATGAAGCTGATGAAGAGGATGACTTAGGGACCTTGTATAAAAGGCCTTGGGAAGATCCCTCAAAAGATAATTTTACTGTCAAAGTGAGATATAGATTCTAAGTCTTGTGTTCTTCTGAACAGAACCAATGCTCTTCAGAGCCTATAGCTTCAGACTTAGGAATATTAACTCCGCAAGTAACACATCTAACCATTTCAAGGCTAACTTTTTCTTTTATATCTGGTTTTCTTTTGAAAAGAATATATAACCAAATTAGTCCTGCTATTCCTAATATTAGGATTAACTGAGACAAATCTACTCTTCCTTAAGGGGTGGAGGAATCTCTTCATCACCTAGCAATCCAAAAGATAATCGACTAGCCCAAGATCTCTTAGGTCTTATCAATTCATTAGAATCGAAAGTTGGATAACTGGTTTTTAAAATTTCGAAATTTTTCACTCTTAATTCTTCATAACCCAAGAGTCCATAAGCTTTTACTAAAATAGATAGAGCTTCAGGAACTTGAGGAGTGTCAGGCATATGTTCAATTACATATCGAGCTCTTCCTACTGCTGCTATGTAGGCTTTCCTATCCATATAAAATTCAGCAACGTAAAGTTCATGCTGAGCTAATAAATTTTTAAGATATATCATTCTTTGAGTGGCATGAGGGGCATAAGGAGAGTCAGGGTATCTAGCTAAAAATTCACTTAAATCTTCAAAGGATTGTTGAGCTGGATCTATGTCTCTTCTTGATAAGTCAGAAGTAAAATATCGAGAAAACAAACCAGAATCGTCTGTGAAAGCAGAAAGTCCCCTCAAATAATATGCGTAGCCTGTATGCGGATGACGTGGGTGTAGATTAATGAACCTCTCAGCAGCAGATCTGGCTGCTTCAAATTCAAAATTCCTATAGTAGGCATATATTAGTTCTGCTTGAGCTTGTTCCGCATATCTACCAAACGGGAAGCGTCTTTCGAGTATTTCGAGACTGGTTATAGCATTAGTGAAATTACCATTCTTTAGTCTGGTTTGAGATGCATCATAAAGTTCTTTCTCTAGAAGACGTTCATCCGGTTGTTCTTCATTACTTGAACAAGAAGTAAGTAAAAAAATTGAACCTAAAAAAAGTAATGAACAACTTTTAATTAACATTCTTAATGAGTTGATATTATGTCGCTTTGGCATTTGGATTGCTGATTCTACATTTCTGCATTGATATTGGACAGAAAAAGAATTTTGTGGTTCCTTATAAAAAAATTTATTTAAACATATGAATCGTAAGATAGCTTTAACACTAAACGTAAAACCAGAACAAATTGGTCAAAGGGTTGATGTTGTTATTGCTGAGACGTTTAAAGAATTTTCTAGGAGTCATCTACAAAAGTTAATTAAAGAAGGTGCGGTTAAGGTAAATGGTAAAGAAGTTAAGCCTAAGTTAATTCTACAGGGAGGTGAAGTTATAGAAATTTTTGCTAAAGAAGCTCCTAAATTAAAAGATAAAGCAGAAAGTATAGAACTGGACATAATTCACCAAGATCAAGATTTGTTAGTTGTTAATAAGTCTTCTGGATTAGTAGTACACCCTGGTGCAGGTAATCCTTCAGGAACTTTAGTCAATGGACTCCTTAATTTTGATTCAAGCCTGTCATACTTGCCCAGAGCAGGAATAGTTCACCGCTTGGATAAAGATACCTCAGGTCTGATGGTAGTTTCTCGTAATGAGAAAACTTATTTGAATCTTATAGACCAATTAAAGGAAAGAACTGTTACAAGAAAATACACCGCTTTAGTAGTAGGAGAGCCTAGCTTGAGTGGTGTTATAGATAAACCCATTGGTAGGCATCCTAAATTTAGAACTAAGCAGGCAGTGGTTAAATCCGGCAAGGAAGCTATTAGTAGATTCAAGAAAGTTAAGAGCCTTAAAGGGTATTCGCTTCTAGAGGTCTCGCTTGAGACAGGAAGAACTCACCAAATAAGAGTTCATCTTTCTTATTTAGGCTTTCCTATAGTGGGAGATAACACTTATGGAGGAAGAAGAAAGTATGTAAAAGGGACTTCTGAGAACCTCAGGAATAAAATAAATCAATTCAAGAGGCAAGCTCTTCATGCCAGCTCTTTAAGTTTTATTCATCCTTCAACAAAGAAGACCTTAACTTTTGATAGTGAATTACCGGATGACATGAAGCAGTTAATTAGAGCATTAAAGGAAGATGATTAATAAATTACTAATTAAACCTGATCGAAATCTAGGTAAAGGTATTACCTCTTTCATGCTCACCAAGGAATACTTTGATAAACATTCAAATGAATTTAATGACAACTCTTCAATTGAAGAGTTCGTCATATCTACATTGGGAGTACCTATTGTTTGGATGGACCAAGTTCATGGAACTAAGATTGAGTTAATACATGAAAACAGTGTCAATATAATTGAAGCTTGTGATGGACTTTATACAGAAAAAGAAAATATTGCTTTAGCTATAAAAACGGCCGATTGTTTACCATTGATACTCTGTTCTAAGGAAGGAAAAGAGCTAACAGCTCTGCACGTTGGTTGGAGAGGTCTGCATGGAGGTATAGTTGAAAATGCAATATTGAATTTTAAATGTGCAACACAAAACTTAGTTGCTTGGTTAGCACCCTGTATTTCATCAACAAACTACGAGGTGGGTAGAGATGTCTACTCTCTATTTAAGGATTCAGATTCCGAAAGCATTTCTAGTTTTAAAACATCCAATAATAAGGATAAATGGATTTTTAGTCTTAAACAGGAGTGCACGAGAAGACTTCAAAAGTTTGACGTACAAGTAATTACAAATACATTTTGTACTTTTGAAGATGAACAACTTTTTTATTCATATAGAAAGAATTCTTCTTCAAAGAGGATGGTAACTTTAGCCTGGAGGCAAAAATGAAAAATATAGGTTTTATAGGTCTTGGTGTCATGGGGGCGCCAATGGCTGGGCATATATCAAATGCAGGATACAGTCTAAAAGTTTTTAATCGAACTAAAGAGAAATCAGAACTCTGGAAAAAAGAGTACTCAGGTGAAGTCATGCTTTCTCCAGCTGAATTAGCTGAAAGTTGCGACATGGTTTTTTTGTGTGTTGGTAATGATCAAGATGTTGAAGAAATCGTAAAAGGAAAAAATGGGGTTCTGGAAGGATTAAAAGCAGGAGGAATTATCATTGATCACACTACCACCTCATCAGTTTTAGCTAAAAACATGTCTGCAAGCTCGTATGAAAAAGAAGTTTCCTTTATCGATGCACCTGTTTCAGGTGGAGAGATAGGTGCCAAAGAAGGAACATTGACTGTTATGGCTGGAGGAGATGAAGAGGCGTTTACATCTAGCACTGAAGTGATCAATCTTTATTCTAAATATTGTAAAAGAATGGGGGACTCTGGATCAGGACAGCTCACTAAAATGGTTAATCAAATCTGTATTGCGGGCTTAATCCAGGGGTTAGCAGAAGGTATGCATTTCTCAGAAAAAGCAGGACTAGATACTAAAGAGGTTATAGAGGTTATTTCAAAAGGAGCAGCTCAATCATGGCAAATGGAGAATAGATGGGAAACTATGTTGTCGGATTATTATGAGCATGGATTTGCCGTGGATTGGATGAGAAAAGATCTAGGCTTTGTTCTAGAAGAAGCTTTAGACAATGGATCTAAGTTGGAGGTTACATCTCTTGTGGATACCTTTTATGCAGAAATACAACAATTAGGAGGAGGAAGATGGGATACCTCAAGCCTATTTAGGAGGTTAAGAAGTTAATGAGCTCCTTTCCGGGTCCAGATAGTGAGTTTTGTAAAAATCTTTTTAAAGAGACTAAAACAAGCTTGTATGAATTAGCTGAAAAGTTAGAAATTCATTCAATCTCAAAAAATTTTTTTACAGAAATAGTTATTCCTTTAACGAGTTTTTTTTACTCTCTAGAAAATAGAAATAAACCTTATTTCATTTGCTTTACAGGAGGCCAGGGTTCAGGGAAAACAACCCTGTCTGACTTTGTGCAGTTAGTTCTTAAAGAAGGCTGCAACAAAAAGAGTATCGGGTTTTCCATAGATGACATATACAAGACCCCAGAAGAAAGAGAGAGCTTAGCTAAATCTATCCATCCTCTTTGCAAAGTTAGAGGAGTACCCGGAACGCATGACATTAGCCTAGGGCTAGATACTTTAGACAGTCTTGTAGAAGCTAATGATTCTTCTCTTACGCCCATACCTTCTTTCTCTAAGCCTTTGGATAGGCATCTTCCTAAAGATTCTTGGCCTGTTTACAAAGGGAAACCAGATTTTATTTTTTTTGATGCTTGGTGTGGAGGAGCCAGGCCAGTTTCAACAGAAAACTGGCAACTACCCATGAATACACTTGAAAGAGAAGAAGATCCAAAAGGGGTTTGGTCAAAGTGGAGTAATAATGAATTGGCTGGTGATTATCAAGTTCTATTCAATAGATTCGATCTTTTGTTGATGATTAAAGTGCCAAACATGGAACATGTCTACGAGAGTAGGTGGCTTCAAGAGCAAACTTTAGAAAAAACACTCAAAGACCCAGAATTAAAAAGGAAAATAATGAGTAAACAGGAAGTATTTAGGTTTGTTATGCATTACGAAAGATTAACTCGTTATATATTAGAAGAAATGCCTTCATTTGCAGATATTGTTCTAGAGAGGGATAAAGGATTTAATTTCTCTTTCCTTAAAACTCCTTAGATGTTGATTATATTGGGAATTCTTGACTTCACATATTCTGGTGTCAAAATGCGCCACCTTCAGCTTTTTGCTGATTGCGGGTACTTATTATGAGTAAAGAAAAATTATCTGGAGGAGAAGCCCTTATGAGGTCCCTTCAAGACGAGGGAATAGAGCTGGTGTTTGGGTATCCTGGCGGAGCTTCTCTGCATATTTATGATGCTTTATTTAACCAACAAGCAGTTCAGCATGTTTTAGTTAGGCATGAACAGGGGGCAGTACACGCAGCTGATGGGTATGCAAGAAGTACAGGGAAGGCCGGTGTAGTTTTTGTTACTTCAGGCCCGGGCGCCACTAATGCCATTACAGGTCTAGCTACTGCCTATATGGATTCAACTCCTGTAATAGTAATTTCTGGTCAGGTTAAAAGTCACCTTATAGGAACAGACTCATTTCAAGAAACTGACATGATTGGCGTATCTCGACCAGTTGTTAAGCATAGTTTTTTGGCTCAGAGAGCTGAAGATATTCCGATGATCATTAAGAAAGCATTTCATATTGCGACCACAGGCAGGCCGGGTCCAGTGGTCATAGATATTCCTAAAGACGTTACAGATCCAGACTATAAGTTTGATTACAGTTACCCCAAAGATGTAGACATAAGATCTTATAACCCAGTAGAAGAAGGTCATTCAGGTCAAATAAGAAAAGCTGCAAAACTTTTACTAAATTCAGAGAGACCCGTAATTTACAGTGGGGGAGGTGTAATTCAGAATGATGCCTCTGAAGAATTAACCTCGCTGGTTCAATTTCTAGACTTCCCTGTAACTAATACCCTTATGGGGCTAGGAGCTTACCCAGGCACAGACAAAAACTTTTTAGGCATGTTAGGTATGCACGGTACTTATGAAGCCAACATGGCCATGCATAACTGTGACTTGATTCTTGCTGTTGGGGCAAGGTTCGATGATCGAATAACTAATGACCCAGCTCAATTTGCTTTAAGTGCAAAAAAAATTCATATCGATATAGACCCAGCTTCGCTATCTAAGATCATTAAGGCTGATGTCCCAATTGTAGGTTCAGCTAAAACTTGTTTAGATCAACTATTAAAAGAACTAAAGAAAAATGAATCTAAATTAGATAAGAACAAAATTGAACCTTGGCGTAAACAAATCAAAGAATGGCGTAAAGAGCATGGTTTAAATCATCAAATGTTAGAAGATGCAGTTAGTAGTAAAAAAATTCTACCGCAGCATGTAATTCAGTCTTTATATAAGGAAACTAAAGGCGATGCTTATGTTACTTCTGATGTTGGTCAACACCAGATGTTTGCCGCCCAGTATTATCACTTCGATAAACCAAGGCGCTGGATAAATTCAGGGGGATTAGGAACAATGGGTTTCGGATTACCAGCAGCTATGGGAGTTCAGTTAGCTTTTCCTAATTCAACTGTTGCTTGCGTAACTGGAGAAGGCAGTATCCAAATGTGTATACAAGAGCTCTCTACATGTCTTCAATACGATTTACCAATAAAGATTATTAATCTAAATAATTCTGCTCTCGGTATGGTTAAGCAATGGCAGGACATGCAATATGGTGGCAGACTCTCCCAAAGTACTTACGAGGACTCCTTACCAGATTTTGCAAAATTAACAGAATCATTTGGTCATGTGGGATTAAGAGTCGAGAAACCTGAAGAATTAGAATCAGCCATGAAGAAATGCTTTGAATTAAAAGATAAATTAGTTTTTCTTGATATTGTTATTGATGAAGACGAACATGTTTATCCTATGTTAGAGGCTGGCATGGCCATGGATTCGATGTGGATAGATAAAAAAACAAAGACTTGGGAATGAAGAGAGTTATTGCATTGTTAATGGAAAATCAACCTGGCGCTTTGTCTAGAGTTGTAGGACTGTTCTCTCAAAGAGGCTATAACATTGAATCATTAATCGTTGCCCCGACTGAAGATCCCTCTTTATCCAGATTAACTATGACAACTCATGGAGACTCTCAAGTAGTTGAGCAAATTACCAAGCAATTAAATAAACTTATTGATGTAGTTAAGGTACTGGACTTATCTCTAGAAGAATATGTAGGAAGAGAGCTCTTACTTATAAAAATGGAATTTTCAGAGAAAGCCGAAGCTGAGGTATCAAGTTTAGGAGGACAAGTTTTATTCAAAGATGACAATCTTCTAAATGTTGAATTTGTAGGAACCTCAGAAGAATTAGATGAAATAGTTACCTTATTGGCTAAATTAAACCCTTTGGAAGTAGTAAGAACAGGACTTTCAGGTATATCCTCTACAGCAAAAACCTTAACAATCTAATTTCAGGAGAAAGTTATGCAAATTTATTACGACAAAGATGCTGATCTTGAATCGCTAAAGAGTAAAAAGATAGTTGTTGTCGGGTATGGTTCTCAAGGGCATGCTCATGCTAACAATCTGAAAGATTCAGGTATGGATGTAAGTGTTGCACTTAGAAAAGACTCTTCGTCTTGGCAAAAAGCAGAAGAAGCAGGTTTTAATGTTCAAGAGGTAAAAGAAGCAGTAAAGGAAGCAGATTTAGTTATGGTTTTAATGCCGGATGAACTTCAATCTTCTACTTACAGTGCTGAAATAAATGAAAATATTAAAAAAGGTGCTGTTTTAGCCTTTGCTCATGGATTCAATATCCATTTTGAAATGATCGTTCCAAGAGAAGATCTTGATGTAGTAATGATTGCTCCCAAGGGGCCAGGTCATACCGTACGATCACAATACGTTGAAGGAGCAGGTGTGCCTTGTTTAATTGCTATTCATAAAGATGTGTCAGGTAAGGCTAAAGATAGTGCTTTGGCATATGCTTCCGCAATAGGCTCAGGCAGAGCCGGAATTATTGAAACTAACTTTAAAGATGAAACAGAAACGGATCTGTTTGGTGAACAAGCTGTGCTTTGTGGTGGTTTGACTTCTCTTATTCAAGCGGGATATGAAGTGCTCGTTGAAGCAGGTTATCCTCCAGAGATGGCCTATTTTGAATGTCTTCATGAAGTTAAATTAATAGTTGATTTGATATATGAAGATGGATTACAAAATATGCGTTATAGCATTTCCAATACCGCAGAATTTGGAGATTATACGAGTGGACCAAAAATCATTACTGAAGAGACTAAAGAAGAGATGAGGGCAATACTGAAGAGAATTCAGTCAGGTGAGTTTGCAGAACAGTTCATGTCTGATTGCAGACAGAGCAATGATGGTAAGGGCGGTCCTGAAATGAAAAATTACAGAGAGAAAGCTTCTTCTCATCCTATCGAAGAAGTAGGAAGGGAACTTAGAGCAATGATGCCATGGATTGCCCAGAATAAGTTGGTGGATAAAACCAAAAACTAAATCAAGTGTCCAAAAAACCAGAAAACTTAGATCTTTATGACGAGCATGAAGAAGTTGTTTCTGAAGGTGGAAAAAAAGTTAGAAGACGAGGTATATTTCTATTACCTAATCTTTTAACGACAGCCTCTTTATTTGCAGGATTCTTTTCTATAGTTTCTTCAGTCGAAGGAAACTTTATTAATGCATGTGTGGCAATATTCGTCGCACAAATTTTTGATGGTTTGGATGGTAGGGTAGCAAGACTGGCTAAAGCAGAGAGTCAATTTGGAGCTCAATACGACAGTCTCAGTGACGTTATTTCATTTGGACTTGCTCCTGCTCTTTGTATATTTCTTTGGGGTTTGAATTCACTAGGCCAAGCTGGCTGGGTCTTTTCATTTTTATTTGTTGCTGCTGCAGCCCTTAGACTAGCTAGATTTAATACGAACATTGGATCAGAAGATAAGTTTTTTAAGGGTCTGCCAAGTCCAGTCGCAGCAGGTTTAATTATCTATTATGTATGGTACTTAAGTTCTTTGGGTCTGCAGGGTGAAAGTGTATTTCCAACTTTAGCAATCATTAGTGCTAGCGTAACTGGTATAACAGCTATCTTAATGGTAGTTAATGTTCCTTACTATAGTTTCAAAGAGATTGAGATGAAGAGAAGAGTGCCTTTCTTTTCTATATTAATGGTGGTCTTCCTTTTTGCTTTAATTTCTCTTGATCCACCCCTTGTCCTTCTTACCTGTGCATTTCTCTATATTTTATCCGGCCCTATTATTTGGATAGTAAAAACCTTACGGAACTAACTTATTCATTGTAAGATTCGCCCTCCACGCAAGTGGGTCTGTAGCTCAGTTGGTCAGAGCGCACCCCTGATAAGGGTGAGGTCGGAAGTTCAAGTCTTCCCAGACCCACCAGTTTCCTCAAGTTAGATAAGGGTTTCAGAGAGTTTCATGGTTGAAACTCTTTTTTTATTTCTATTCACACTTATTCACACAGTAAATAATATGTTCGGATGAACATTTTTTGTTCTGTAGAACAAAATTCATTAAGATGAACCTTGTACCTACTTAGCTCAGTTTTGGTAGAGCAGAAGACTCTTAAGCTCAAAAATGCATTCATTAAAGTTTGGTATAGTTAGAAAATGAAAAAAACTTCCTTAACCCTATCCCTCCTGCTAATCCTGTTTGCTGGTTGTTCATTCAGAAATAATTCCTGCTATATTAATTAATTTTTAGATTTATCTCTTAAAAATAAGTTCCCAATACTATAATTAGAGAATCAGGAACAGGATCGTGTCAGTAATTGAAGCAGAGAGAATCATTGCCAACCATGAGCGTATGCCTCATTCACCAGAGTATGAGAATGGTTCGGCATACACGCAAGACACGTATCGTCCGATTGAGCAAGGTGTAGTGCCAATCACAGATGCTGGGTTTATCCACGCAGATGCAGCTTATGATGTGGTCAGCGCTAGCGCTGGATATATGTTCCGTTTGCAGGATCACATCAAGCGATTTACAGAATCTTGTGCAAAGTTTAGGTTAGAAAACCCTTACAGTGAGGCTCAAACAGAAGAGATTCTGAACAATCTCGTTCGATTGGCCGGATTGAAGGATGCATACATCTGGTGGGCTGTAACGAGGGGTGAACTCGAAGAGGGCGACCGTGTCTCAGCCCAATATAAAAATAAGTTCTATGCGTTCGTGACGCCCTATATGTTTATTCATGGGGATAAACTCCGAACCCGTGGCGCCAAAGTTAAGATCAGTACCGAATTTAAGAGAATACCAAAAGAATCAGTAGACCCTACAGCCAAGAACTTCCATTGGATGGATATGAAACTGTCCTTGTTTGAGGCAATTATGTCTGGTGCCGAGTGGTCAGTGCTCACCGATTTTGACGGTAATCTCACTGAAGCGCCCGGCTGCAACATATTTCTAATCAAGGATGGTGTGCTCAAGACACCGGATGATGGTTGTCTTGAAGGTATCACGCGCCAAACGGTTTTCGATCTTGCCGAAGAACTTGAGGTAAAGCTAGAAGTGACAAAGATTCCGGTGCAGGAACTAGTCGATGCCGATGAAGCATTCTTAACCTCGACTGCGGGTGGCATTATGCCTGTTACGTCAGTTAACGAACGGCTATTAGGCGGACTCAATGGACCCGGCGAGATAACAACCCAGCTACACAACCTCTACTGGGAGAAGCGTTGGGCTGGATGGCTGGGTACGCCGATTGATTACAGATGCGGAGCAACAAAAGAAAAAACGTGAGGAGAAGATAAAAAAAACAAGAAAATTCTAAAACCTAACCAAACCTCCCTGCTGCTGTTCGTTGTTCTGCAGAACAACGAATTGAGATAAACAATATTTTAGTGTTCACATTTCGCTGAGAAACGACACAATAAAGTACCAAAATATTCACACTAGTATTCACACTAGTTGAATGTAACCCCTATAGGTATAAGGTTTTGATGTACGAACAAGACACTGATAAGGGTGAGGTCGGAAGTTCAAGTCTTCCCAGACCCACCAATTGTTTCATTTATATCTGTGTTATTCTTATTTTTAAATATTAATAAGGAGAAATTAATGAAATATTTACTAACTATAATCTTATCATTTGGATGTTTTGCGCTTGCCAATGCTTCTGAACTACCCCCATCAGTCAGTGCAGAATATTTTGGATGTAAATTGGATGATAATAAGGATTTAAATGATTTAAACACTTGGGTAAAGAAATGGAATAGATGGATGGACTCAAGTGATTTAGGCGAATATGAAGCTAGTCTTTTAACTCCTTTATATAGATCTCCAAATGACGAGCTCGATTTTATGTGGGTTGGAAGGACTAATAGCTGGAAGGAACTAGCTAGAGGGCAATCAGCTTATAGGTCTTCAGGTTTAGCAGATACTTTCCCAGCAAAATCTTGTCCGTTTAGCTTCATTGCTAGGCAGATACCTGTAAACGGAACTGACTTTAGAGATCAAATGAACCAGGATGAATTTGTTGCAGCATACTGGCTTTGTAACATAGAAAAAGGAAAATCAATTGAAGATGTTTATTCTTTACAAGAGAGAAGAATGAAAAATATATCTGAAAGTGGAAACGCGATTGCTTCAAGGATTGTTGTTCCAAGACAGGGAACTCCTGAAGCTATAAGAGATTACGATTTTGTAATGCTTTATGTTTCACCTAGCTTAGAACAGTGGGGAGCTAATGTAGATAACTACGTAACAAATATCCAAGGTTCTGAAGAAGATTCTATGGATGGAGTTTTTAATTGTGACCATTCTACTGTCTATGTAGGACGAACTGTAAGATAAAAAAAAGAGCCCGAAAGGGCTCTTTTTTGGTTGAGGTTAGAAGATTAAATCTTCCTTGACCCAGAAACTTAATAGCGAGGTAAGATTTAGTGATAAAGAGAATTCTATCGTTTTTTACTTTATTTTTGTCGTTCTTATCGCATGCAGAAATAAAAGAATTAACTATTCTTCATACCAACGATCTACATTCTCATCTCTTTCCCCATATTGAAACTTGGATAAGTGAAACTAGAGAAGTAGGAGGCTTTGCAAATTTAGCAACTCTAGTAAAAAGAGAAAAAGCAGCTAACTCAGATACCATCTACATTGATTCTGGAGATTATTTTTCAGGACCCTATGTCAGTACTCTGACAAAAGGTAAGGCGGTTATTAATTCTATGAATCTTCTTGGTCTTGATGCCGCTTGTATTGGAAATCATGAGTTTGATCATGGTTGGGACAATATGCTTGAGCAAATGCAGGAAGCTACCTTTCCAATTTTGAATGGCAATATATTTTTTGAAGGCACTAATCAGTTGGTTTGGAATAATCCTTATTTAGTGATAGAAAAAGGCGGCTTAAAAATTGGTTTAATCGGCCTTCACGGAAAGTTTGCTTTTTATGACACTATTAATTTCAAGATGACTAAGGGCATCGAAGCCAGAAACGAAGAAGAATATCTAAGAAAATATATAGCAGAACTTGACCCTATTACTGATTTAATAATTCTCAGTATTCATCAAGGCATGCCAGGAAGACAATCCAGCCTTGGAAAGGTTGACGTAGAGAGGAGCCTTCGTAAAGACATTATGTTAGCTAAGAACGTTCCAGGCGTAGACGTGATTATTTCAGGACATGCTCATCAAGGCACACCTAAAGCTCTCCTATCAAACGGAACTATCATAGTTTCAACGAATGCTTATACAACCGAACTAGGAAAGTTAAAAATAAAATATGATACAGACAAAAAGCAAATCATTTCGCATTCAAATAAGCTAATAACTGTTTTTGATGATGAAATAGAAGACGACCCAGATATGCTTAGAGAGATTGAGTTTTGGCAAAAGGAAGTAGAAAAAATAGCTTCAATTCCCGTCTTCACTTCTTCTAAGAAATTGGTTCGAGCATATGGAAAAGAATCAAACATGGGTAATTTATTTGCTGACGCTGTTGCTGCTTCAGATGAAAGGATAGATGTTGCAGTTATAAATAGTGGGGCTCTAAGGCAGGATATTGATGCCGGAATTGTAACTAAAGGAGACTTAATCTCTGCTTTTCCTTTCCCCAATACTTTAGTTATGACTAAGTTGAAAGGTATCCAAGTCAGAGAAATTTTCAACCATGCCGCTGGCATGACAAATGGAGTATTACAAATATCTGAAAATTCTAGGTACTCTTTTACCCCCGGTGAACAAGTCCACGAGATCTGGATTAAAGGTGAACTAGTTACAGATGAAGAAGAGTATTGGGTTGCAGCACCAAATTTTGTTACTCAAGGTGGTGACGGATATTGGGCATTTCAAGATGCAATAGAATATATCGACACCGGAGTTGTAATTGTAGATGCTGTTGAAGATTTTATGCAAAACAAAGAAATCTATAGTCCTAAATTTGAGAGCAGAATACTTATTAAGTAAGAAACATAAGTGGTCAATAACTATTAAAGAAATTCAAGCCTTCCCAGAACCATCTAAAATAGATAAAGTTATTAAAGGAATACGATATGAGGATTTTAAGAATTACCTTAATTAGTTTACTAGCCCTTTACATCGGTTTAGTTGTTTTATTTGAATCTTGGTTAGGTTACTCACAACCCACCAATACAAATAGTTTAGTAATTACAACTTTTGATAGTGGGGAAACGAAGGACAGAGTACTTTCGGCAGTAAATAATGACGGCAAACTTTATGTTTCAGCAAACCATTGGCCTCGTGCTTGGTATAGACAAGCTTTGTCTAATCCCAACGTAGAAGTTTTGTATAAAGGAGAGAAAAATTCTTATTTAGCTATTTCTGTTGAAGGCGAAGAACATAATAGGCTTATGAAAGAACATGCTCATCCATTAACTTTCAGGATTCTAACGGGCTTTCCTCCTAGGTACTTTATTCGTTTAGACTTAAAGGACTAAGTTAACCTTCATCAAACTATTATTAGTTCGTTTTTTATGACAGTATTGATCGTATGAAGAAATTTTTTGTGTTGTTAGTAAAAACAATAGGTGGAGTTGTCGGTCTAATCGTTTTAGTTGTGTTCTCTATTTTTGCCGTGGCTAGATTCAGCGATGGTCCGATAGGTGATGGACCGCCTTTAGAAATGGTAACTGCAGGCCCCTTTAAAACAGGCGAGTTACAGGTTAGTGACGATGAACCTGATTGGAGTTTTCTGAAAGACTATCCTATTGTGCAATTTCAACTTTTGGATCCTCCTCGCTCTCGAACTACTTTTATTATGGAAACTGAAGGGAGAATTTTTATTCCTTCAGGCTATATGAACAGCACAGTAGGTAAGATCTGGAAGCATTGGCCAATGGAAGCGGAAAAAGATGGCAGAGCCCTTTTAAGAGTAGATGGAAAAATTTATGAAAGAACGATGGTCCGCATAGAGGAAGGTGAGATCCTAACTGACATTTTAGGAGAGCTAAGCAGAAAATATGCAGGAGGGTTCCCCGTTTCTCAAGAGAATATAGATTCTGGAGACTTGTGGATCTTTGAGTTGGAGCCAAGAAAGAATTAAATTTTTTCCTTAAATTTTTTTAAGCACTGATAGTCTTCTCAAGCATTTCATCCAGAGTAGTTAGATTAATACCCAGCTCTTTGCTAACAGGCAAAGGGTCAATATCATCGTCATGATCTAACACTCCCAACATAGCCTGAGTTATGGGGGGTTTGGAAACTAGCACTTCACAAATTTTTGCTAATGTGTAACCAATAAAGAGCGGGAGAGAAAAGACTTTCACTTTTACTCCTAAATTTTTTGCTGCCTTCATGATTAGTTTTTCTCGAGTAAGAGAAGTTGGACCAGCAAGAGTCTTAATTCCAGTAGACGAATGACTCTCTTGGAGAGTTCTATTTATATCTATATTTATAACATCAATGATATCTTTGGCATAAATGGGTTGCTCTAAACTAAGTTTTCTAAAGGTGAAATTAATTCTGGAAAGAGCATTTTTTTTTAAAGCTTCAAAAGCATAATCACCTTCTCCCAGTACCATTGGGACTTGCAGGATTAGGGAAGGTATATCGGAATCTAAGAAGAGTTTTTCTGCAAATCCCCTAGAAGAAAAACAGGTATTTTCAGAGTCTTCTTTAGCACCCAAAATACTTATATAACAACATTTCTTGATACCACTACCTTTGATAGCTGACACAAGTGCCTTTGTGGTTTGTTTGTGAACGACATCAAATCTATTGTCTTTATTTTCTTTAATTATGCCCACTAGATGCAGCATATATGTGCATGATCTAGCTAACCCCTTAATGACTTGCTCATCAAGGTAATCACACTTAACTACTTGAACATCTTGAATATCATGAGCCTGTACGAAACTCATCAAATCATCTTTAGCTTTCTCTGATCTTACTAGAGCACAAACATCCACTTCCCTTTTGCAGAGCATGAACTTCTTACCTAAATTACCATTAGCACCTGTTACTAAGATTTTGTCTTTCATAATCTTATCTAGTTAATAAAGTCCACAATCTCTCAGACATCGACACTAAAGTTGAAGCAATCAGAACCCAAGCACAAGTAATAAAAAATTTATCAAGTTGATCAAAACTTATGGCTTGAGAAAAAATACAGATACTCGCCAAAACATAGTAAGCGATTCCATTTGAGCGACCTAAAAAGCTGGTCCTTAACTTATATCCAGATAGTGCTTTGGAATCTAAGACATATTGAAGAAAAGAACCTAGTACCAGTATAGGAAGAAGCAATGGTATCCCGTGAGTTTTGTTTAGCACAAATAACAAAGCAGCTACCAATAGGGCATCACAAGAATGATCTAAGAGTCCTCCGGTTGCAGTTTCTTGACCCTTCTTTCTTGCAATGGGTCCATCCAGCAGATCACTAAGAATAGCCAGCAATAGTAAAAAACTAGCAGTTAACCACCAGTCAGAAAGAATAATCCAGACGATTACAGGCGCAATGATTAATCTAGATAGGCTTAAAGAATTAGCTAAAGTAAAAGAGATCTTCACTTAATTTGATTTATTACCAAATAATTCTTTATTAGCTCTGGGAAGAAACATTAGACCTATCACTGCATTGAATAAAATAAAAAAGTTATGCTGTAAAAAACCAAAAGCTGCCATTTCCCCTTCATTCTCAGGGAAAAGAATTATCCAAGAGGTTATAGCGGCAGCTCGCATAGGGGTGGGAACTGTCGCAGCGAAAAATATTACTGGAAGAAGAGGAAGTAGGGTCATTGAAGATACTTGCACACCAAAGAAGCCCAATGCTGTCGAGTAAACAAATACAGCAGCAATTAATAGGGGTGATCTCAGTAAGAAAAAAGCTCCGTAATGTTTGAGTTTAGCCAATCTGAAGGCATGAAAAATTTCTAAATTTCTTATTCTGTTGTTCTGAAATAAAGGTCCTCGAAAGAAAAATACCCAAAGGATAAAAAATATTGCTCCACCAATAGCAATATATTGAACCAACCCAAATACTTCAGGTAAATCTTGACCTCCAATGGTAAAACCTATGGTTGCCCAAACTAATAAATAGAATATTTCACAAAACATTATGAACAGCATTAATGAAGTAACTTCCCATCCAGGTACCTGATCACGTCTGTTTAAGTAAAAGGCCATCGCACCTTTCCCAATTTGCTCATTAAACATGGAGATGATGTAAGCACTGGCTCGGATAGGCAAAATGTCAGTGTATTTAATATCTTTAATAAACCAATTAAGTGCTCTAGTTATGATTAATGTGTCTACGGAAAAATAGAATAGACAGTAACCGGTCATCATTAATAGCCACGGAATCCAGTTTACCGCTGCAAAAACAACCAACATGTATTCGATCAGAGTCATGCCTTCTCTTAAGGCAGCTCCATTTAATCTAGTATAGATATAGTAAAAACACGCTAAAGCAATCCCAATTAGTAAGATCTTTCCAATCCCATTAGACTTTTTAGGATTTACTTCCGGACTTTCAGATGTGCTCAATATTTTCTCTAATTATGGAAGTTCAAGTCTTCCCAGACTTATAAGTTTAAGTTACATTAGAAGATCATGTTTAATTGGTCAACAATTCTTCCCCAGCCTAATAATAACTATTCAGGTTCTAAGATTTCTCTTTATTATCTGGTGTTATTAGCCTGTATGTTTACTTTTCGTGGTTGTGTCCATTATTTTGCTCCGGATGGAGGTAATGGGATTATTGCAGGCATACCTCTAGAAACTTACCCGCAAGGAGCTGTCCAAACTATTAATACGTTCGCTGGTGTTTCTGGAAAGTATCATTTGATGGAAGCAGTATTGGCTTGGTTGATTATTTTTAGATGGAGAGCTTTAATCCCAATTTTTTTTCTATATCTTGGAATAACTGAGATTCTGGGACTTATTTTAATAAATTGGAAACCCTTACCCGTTACACCACCTGGGGAAATAGGCGCTTATATTTTATTTCCTATTACTTTGGTTGCATTTCTCTTATCTGTCAGACAATCTAAGTGATTCTTACTCAGGAACAGCTTTCTTTTTTTAAAGTAAACGGATACTTAATTCTTCCAAAGATTCTTGACTCTGGCCTTTGTGAGAGAGCACGTGATTTACTTTGGTCTTCTTTACCCAAAGAAACGAATATTAAGAGAGAAGATCCGTCAACTCATGTAGGACCATTTATTGATAAGGACTTAGAAGAAGATGTAACAAATCTTCGACAAGGATATAAGTGGCAACTTAGATCAATAGGTACTGATCAGTTGATGATCGATCTTGTCTACTCTGAGACATTGCAACAAATAGCAGAAGAACTATTAGGCAAAGGTACATTAGTAAAACCCAAAGTAGGGGGAAAAACTATGGGTCAGCATGGAGCAGCTTGGCCAGGAGGCCCTGTTGATCCGGCCTTAGATAATGAAGGTGCTAGAGGGATCTATGCAACTCTCCCGTATGGGGATAAAGAAAAGGAACCAGATTTTTGTCATAGTGATGGGCATCCTTTTAACTTAAGTCTGGTTGGATTAATTGATGATGTACTTCCCAATGGAGGAGCTTTCAAGGTTTGGCCGGGTTCTCATAAAAGACTTTATCCAACATTTCAAATGCAGTATGACCAACCGAGAATAGCTTATTATGAGCACTTGCCATCCTATAAAGGAATTATTCAGTCAGAAGCCTATGAAGAGGAAATTAAAAAGGTGATGGAAGATACTAAACCTGTTGATTGCTGTGGCTCAGAAGGGGATGTAGTTCTCTGGCATCATCGATTAGCTCATATGGCTGGCCACAACTATTCCAATAGAATGAGGCTTGCAGTTCTGGGTGATTTCATAAAAAAAGACTTAGATGAAAATAGGGCCAAACCACCTCAAGATAACATGTGGCAAGATTGGTCTGAGGAATTGAATGCTGCATCAGGGACCTATTCCGATGAAATGGCGAGATCACAAAAGTTGATAGATTAAATTTTTCTAGATAAATTAAAGGACATTATTTCTGAAATTAACCATGAAAGTACCAATAGAGTTTACTGAGGAGTATGTAGAAGAAAATTCTCCTCACGACCAACAGATTTATAGAGACTTCTTAAGATCGGGTGAACCTTTCCGTTCTATTTTTAAGAATAACCCCTGGTTAATGCCACCGGATATTAAGAAACCTCTTGAATGGGGTACAGGTATGTACTGGGATACCACAGTTGCTAGAAAGCATGATTATTGGAAAGAGTTTGATCTACCTAAAGCCACTAAAGATATCAATCAAATGAGAAAGGACATCAAGGAATGGGGGTATTGTTTAATTGAAGACGCTATGTCCAAAGAACAGTGTGATCGTTTTCATAATCGACTACTTGACCAAGCCGAAGGTGAGAGATTAGCAGGCGTTGACCAACCAACTCCTTCAGGGCAATACATTAATACTTTAATTAATAAAGGAGAGGTATTTGCTCAATGCATTGAACAAAATATTGAAGCAGTACAAGCAGGTCCTGTAATAGAACAAATCATGGATGAAACTCTAGGTAAGGGTTGGATTTGTCACAGTTTTCTATCCAATGGCTCTGACCCTGGTGGGTATCCTCAAGGTCTGCATATCGATCAAGGCCCTTTGCTTCCTTGGGTTACTGAAGAAGCACCTGCTTTGTTTAATACCATGTATATTCCTCAAGATGTCAATGAAAAGAACGGCGGCACTTTAGTCATTCCTGGCAGCCACAAGATACTAATAGAAGCAGGGAGTGGGGGGAAGATAGGTAAATTGCCTCCAGCCATTAACTTAGAAGCTAAAGCTGGAACCATAATGCTTTTTGACGGAAGAATGCTGCATGGTACAGGGGCAAATAGAACTGATAAGCAAAGGTTTGTTGCGACTATGAGTAATGTAAAGGCTTGGACTAGAACCCAAGAAAATTGGGTAATTTCAGTTGCACCGGATGTTTTAGAGAATGCCAGTCCAAAACTTTTACATAGAATCGGATTACAAGCTTTAACTTACGGTGCAACCATTGAAGGCTTTGGTCTAGGAGCTCCTGGTAGAGTAGGTGATCAATGGGGAAGTATTAAGCAATTTAGAACAGCCTACGATAAGGGAGAGTATGAAAGGGTCAGAGAATTGTCTGGTAAATCCTCTAAAAAGGAACTGAATAAGAAATATACTGTTAGGGAAGCAGTAAAAAGAGCTAGAGACTCAGCTAAATCAAAATAAGATTTTATGAAGAGGGCATCTTGGGCTTAGTTCCTATAATGCCTATTTCTTCAAGTTCGTCTATTTCAGTTTGATTAAATCCTAGAATGTCTTTAAGAACTTCTTGATTGTGTTGGCCAAGAGTAGGGGCCGGGGTGTTAATAGGAAGTCTATTTCCATTAACCCTAAAAGGCGCTGAAGGATTTGGCTGATTGCCTACAACAGCTCGGTCTAGCCATTGCCAAAAGTTTCTAGCATTAAGATGCGGATCGTTAAGTAGGGTAGGCATGGTGTGAGTCGATGCTGCAGGTATTTTAGCTTCCTGCAAAACATACATTAGTCTTTGAGATTCCTTCGAAGAAGTCCATTCACTGATTGTTTTATCAAGATCTTCAAGCCTAGAGAGTCTATCTGTTAATTCCCCAAACTTTTTTAGAGGTGCACCAACCACTTTCTGGAGACTCGACCACTGATCTTCATTTAAGGCTTGAATAACAATCCAATTATCTTCTCCCTCACAAGGATACACTCCATTAGGAGCAAAAAATTTAGACTTATTTCCATTTCTTAAGGGCTCTTTACCATTGGCTGTAAATTCAGTAATTCCATGCACCGCCAACGGAAAAAGTGATTCAACTTGTGATAAGTCTATGAATTGTCCTTTGCCCGTCTTGGCCTGATGTCTTAATGCAATCAAAAGTGCTGAAACTCCATTTAAGCCTGCAACGGCATCCCCATAAGCTATGTGGTGCATCATAGGAGGATCTGATGACACACCATTAACGTGAGGCAACCCAGAAGATTGCTCAACTGTGGAGCCGTAAGCTCTATACATTTTCCAAGGCCCAGTTGATCCAAAGGCATGCATGGAAAGTAAAATAATGTCTTCTTTTTCTTTTTTAAATACGTCGTAACTGAAGCCAAGCTTCGGCAAAACGCTTCCAGAGAAATTTTCCATTACAGCATTAGCTGTTCCAACTAGCCTAAGAAGTATTTCTCTTCCCTTAGGGTTGGATAAATCTAGAGTAATGTTTCTATTATTCCTATTAACTGAATTAAAAGCAGGTGACTTTTCTGCACCATCTTCATCAATCCACTCTTGAGTTGCTTCCCAGCTTCGCCACCAATCAAAGTTTTCACAACTCTCAACTTTGATCACATCTGCACCTAAATCAGCTAAGTTTCTTGCAGCCAAAGGCCCTGCCCAACCCATACTTAAGTCAATAATGCGTATACCTTGTAGAGGTCGATTACTCGTCATGGGTAAAATCCTCGGTGTGCTCTCCTAATTCGGCTACCTTGCCTCCCAAGGAAGGCGGAGTTTCCATTAATCTAAAGGGGATGCTAGGAACAGTTAACTTACTCTCATCTGGCAAAATTGCTGATGTGAAGGCATCTCGTTCTAAAAACTGATCTACATTTAGAAGTTCTTCCATAGTTGGAACTCTTGCTAAAGGTATCTTTTGCTCTTGGGCTTTATAGAAGAGATCATTGGAAGTAAAAGTTAATAAACTCTCTTGAATAACAGGTTCTATTATCTCTATAGCTTGTAATCTTCCTAAAGAAGTTTGGTATTCAGGAACAAAAGCAAATTGCTCCATATTTAGAAGCTTACAAAAGGCATGCCATTGACTGGGGGTTAGAACTGTTAACCCGATCCACCCCTCTTTACAAGGGAAAACACCCAATGGGTAAGTAGGAGCAAACCTATTAACACCCAATCTTTTTCCCTCTAGACCTGTATTGAAAAATGAAACTGCCCCCACCTCTGTAAGACAAAGACAAGCTTCAAAAATACTAGTCTCCAACAATTTAGGGTTTTGATTGTTTCCTAGTTCCATTCCTATGATTTGTCCTAGGCTTCCTGCAAAGGCTGCCATTCCTCCCACGATCTGAGCCTGGTAGCCTGTTGGAATAATAGGAGGTCCTTCAATGGAACCTAGTCCACGAAGCATTCCATTTAATGCAAAACATTGTGCATCTGTACCGATAAAGTCTTCGTAATCACCGCCTTTCCCATACCAGCTAATTTCGGAAAGAATACTTTTCGCCATTGAAGAAAGTTCTGAATCCTTTCCATTACTTAGAACCAAATCGGCACTGGAAATTAATGTTTTAATGGCGTCTTTTTTTAGCTTGTCTCTTCTAATGCTGAGCTTTTTGGTATTTAAATAAGCATGCATAGCACTTTCATCCCTTTCGTGAAGGAAAGGTGGAGATTTTCTAGTTTCAAAACCTTCTTTAGGTTCAAGGTTTATTACTTCAGCACCGTAATCAGAAAAAATTTTAGAACAGTATTCAGTACTTATGGAGCCACTAATATCTACTATTCTTAATCCTTCCAGTGCTTTAGACATGCCCTTACTTTATCAAACTGATTATTACCCCACATTGTACTTGTCTAAAAATGGTATTAACATTAATACAAAGTTACATTTATTGGAGGTTATATGTTCACTAGAATGGATGAAGGTACAAGGGAAGATTGGGAGCATATTGGTGCTGAACATCTTCCACATATAGTAGATATGCCTAATAGGATTATATCTATGCTTGAGCAACTAGAAAGTTTTACAGGTGGATTTGCCGTGGATCAACTACACCATAGTCTTCAAACTGCAACCATGGCAAGAAATGCAGGGGCAAGTGATGAAATGATTTTAATAAGCTTAATCCACGATATTGGCAAGGTTATTAATGTTGTTGGACATGGAGAAATATGCGCAGAAATTATTAAGCCTTATGTCAGTGAGGATGCTTATCATATTATTAGGACACATCAAGATTTTCAGGGTGAGCATTATTATCATTACCAAGGAAAGCCAAGAGACCTAAGAAAACAATATGTAGATGAATCTTGGTACGACAAAGCCACTGAGTTTACCGATGATTGGGATCAGCAAGCTTTTGATCCCGAATTTAAAGTGGATAGTTTAGAGAGTTTCAAACCTCTGATTCAGCAGTTCTTTGGTGCCCCTAAACAAGCTTAGCTTGTGCGTCAGTTATCTGAGAAAGAAATACAAAATCACGCTTCCGAAATAGCTAGTCAAGGCTATTCCATTATGGAGGATGTAATTGATGAGGCATTTAGGTCACAGCTACTTGAAGAATTGGATAGGCTCGAGTCAGTTCGTCCGGGCGGAGACATTCCACCCGGTCCTTTTACAGGTTTTGTAACAAGACGATGGTTTGATTTATTGAATGATAGTGATATTTGGCAGCAGGTTGCTATTAATCAAGCTGTATTATCAGTTCTCCCTCATGTATTAGGAGAAGATTTTCTTTTGTCGACCATGGGTAGTGCAGTGATTGGACCTGGTGAAGAATCTCAGATGCTTCATGTGGATGATGGGGTCTATCAATTTCCAAGACCTCATCCTAATTTAGTTTGCAACACAATGTGGGCTTTGTCTGATTTTACTTTTGAAAACGGAGCTACTTTAGTGGTTCCTGAAAGTAATAATTGGGATCACGATCCAGTTATGGGAAAAGACTACAAAACAACTTCCTTAGAAATGCCAGCAGGAAGTATCGCTTTCGTAGTGGGCACTTGTTACCACGGTGCAGGAGCCAATACCACAGATGAGATTAGGTGGGCTTTAACTATTAATTATTGTAATGGCTCCATGCGTCAGCAAGAAAATCTTATGCTTGGAATTAAACCTGAACGGATGATGACATTTCCTCAAGAACTACAAAACATATTAGGTTTTAAGATATGTAAAGGGGCGGGGCATATTTTTGCTTCCGATCCAAGAACAGAATTATTTAACAGGTACGGGGAAGGGACTGTTGAAGATGAGTATCTTGATCGTAGGAATAGACTTCATTCCAAACGAGATTAAAAGAAATAAATTACTTTACTCAATAATTAACTTTAATTTTTTCTTTTATTTTTGTAATTAAAGAGTATCTTTCATATAGAAAATAATTCAAGTTACTAATTGAACGAAGACTTAAGGATTTCATTATCTCAAGCTGAGACCTTCCAAGATCATAAGGCTGTCCACGAGATATTCACAGAACTTCGAAAGGAAGACCCAGTTTCTTGGTGTCCAGAAACGGAAGGGGGTTCTGGGTTTTGGTCAATAACCAAGTACGATGACATTCAGTTTGTATCAAAAAACCCAAAATTATTCAGTTCAGATAGAGTACATGGAGGAATTACTTTTCCTTCTCAGGAGGCTAGACGTTTACGAAATATTTCTAGAGGAAAAGAAGTACAAGATAAGTTTAAAAAATTAAATATATTAGAGGCGGGTGACAGTATGATCCAGATGGATCCTCCTAGGCATACCAAACATAGACATATGGTGGCACCGGGATTCTCGCCTAAAAGACTTTCGAATCTAACTCCTCAAATTAGAAAACGTTGTGTCGATATTCTCAACCAGATTACAGGTAAAGGGAGGTGTGAATTCATTTCTTCAGTGGCTGCAGAATTACCTATTCAGATGCTCGCAGAACTTTTTGGTGTTGACCAGGAAGATAGATCCAAGTTGCTAGGGTGGTCCAATATCATAATAGGAGGTGATGATCCTGACATGCGTGTAGACAATGATCACGTTATAACAGCACTCACTGAGCTATATCAGTATGCTATTGATTTGCATCAAAAACGTACTGAAGAACCTGGAGAAGATCTTATCTCCATGCTTGCCAACACTAAAGTTGATGGGGAATTGACAAGTATCAATGATTACATATCTGCCTTCATTCTTTTAATAGTTGCTGGTAATGAAACAACTCGTAATTCTATAAGCGGCGGGGTTCTCGCGTTAAGCCAACACCCAGAAGAAAAACAAAAACTCCTTAATGATCCATCAATCATAACCAATGCAGTGGATGAAATTATTCGTTGGGTGCATCCTGTAATCTACATGGCTCGAACAGCTTTAGAAGATATAAAACTAGGAGATCAAAATATCAAAAAAGGTGACAGGCTAGTTCTTTGGTATATGTCAGGCAATCGTGATGAAGATAAATGGGAAGATCCTTTTTTATTTAAAGTCACCAGAAACGGTCCACGTCATTTAAGCTTTGGTTATGGACAACACTTATGTATAGGCTGGCACCTAGCAGAAATTCAACTTACTGTCTGTATTGAAGAGTTGCTTAAACGTTTTCCAGATTTTGAAGTAAAAGGAGATGTTAAAAGATTGAGATCAAACTTCTTAAACAGTATCAAGCATATGGAAGTACATTATTCTGGTTAATAGTCTTCTGATACAACGCATATTTACTGAGTGATAGAATACTAAGATGAGTAAGGAGCCCTATATTCTTATTACTGCAGACACCCATGCTGGTGGCAGTCATGCTCAATATAGAGATTATCTAGACCCAAAATATCGAGAACAATTTGATGAGTGGAGAGGAGGTTATAAGAATCCTTCTCAAGAACACTACGGGGAAAAGAAAAAGCGTAATTGGGATTTAGATATCCGTACCAAGGATCAAAACAGTCAAGGAGTAGTAGGTGAAGTTGTTTTTCCCAACACAGTGCCACCTTTTTTTAAGAAAAGTATAGTTACAGCTCAACCTCCATCGCCCGAAGAATACAAACTCTGTTTAGAGGGTATTAGAGCTCATAATCGTTGGCTCAAAGATTTTTGTGCGGAAGACCCTGACCGGCGTGCTGGAGTTGGTTTGATTTTACCCAACGATATGGATGAGGCAGTAAAGGATATTGAGTTTATAGCAAAAGCAAACTTACGCGGTGGTGTGTTATTACCTCTTATTCCTCCAGATTGTGAGTGGCTTACTCCCTTGTACGACCCTTCTTGGGACAAACTTTTTGCGGCCATTCAAGACCATGATCTTGTGATAAACCAACATTCAGGTCAAGGTTCTCCTAGATACGGCAATAGTCTGGTAGGAGAAGCTTTATGGATTTCAGAAGTAACTTTCTATTGTCAGGCTGGTTTCCGTCATCTTTTGATGAGTGGTGTATTCGAGCGCTTTAGTAAGTTGAAGTACATACTTACCGAGTCAGGCTGCTCTTGGGTAGCTCCGATGTTAGCTCAACTGGATGGTATCCACTTGGGTATAGAGTTTGGAGCAATAGGAGAAATGCATTACGAAGGTGAATGGGTTTTAAAAGAATTACCCAGTGTATATGCTCAACGTAACTGTTGGTATGGAGCTAGTTTTCCCAGTAAAGCTGAACTAGATGGAATTGATAAAATTGGTGTAGAGCGAGTCCTTTGGGGGAATGACTACCCTCATTATGAGGGGACGTTTCCATACAATCTGGAATCGCTTCGTCTAACATTTAATGATATATCCGAAACAGATCGTCGTTTGCTCCTGGGTGAAAACGCTGCAGAACTATACAACTTTGACCTAGAAAAATTACGACCTTTAGCCAATCAGTATGGACCTACACCAAGTCAAGTGGATCAACCATTAGCCCGAGAAGAAATTCCAGCTGACGCTACAGGGGTTATTTTTCGGAATGCTCTGTTCAATCAACCCAGTGAGGGATAGTTATGAATATGCCTAAAGGCATTGGGATAGTTGATACCATGATCGGCTTCCCAGCCAATGATTTTTCTCAATACGATTTCATCCGCAAACAACTAAAAGACGGATCCACTGATCTTGATTTTCCGGTTGAATACATGTTTAAAAATGTTCCTAAAGAACTATATGGGAATAAAGATCCCATCTCAGTAACTTTACATGAGATGGATAGATTTGGCATAGAGATCGGCCTTATTGGAGCAGGTGGGGATGTCAGCCTGGAAGCGCTTAAAACCCATTCAGATCGGTTTGTAGCACAAGGGAGTGTTGATCCTAATAAAGGTAAGGAAGGTATTCGAAACATGGTGCGCCAGTACGAAGAGTTTGGTGTGCGGTCATTCGGAGCTTTTAATTCAGGTTTCGATCCTCAGGTTGGTATTGATGATGAACTTATGTATCCGATCTATGATAAATGTGTGGAACTTGATGTTCCAATTTTCTCCTGTGCCGGTGTTCCTGGACCTAGATTGCCCATGTGGCCACAACATGTGGAACGGATTGATAAAGTAATGTACGATTTTCCTGAGTTAGTTTTTGTAACAAGACATGGCTGTGAACCCTGGGTAGATCTTGCAGTTAAGTTAATGTTGAAATGGCCAAATCTTTATTATTCTACTTCGGCTTTCGCTCCTAAATATTACCCGAAAGAAATCATTGATTACGCTAATACGCGTGGAGCCGATAAGGTGATTTATGCTGGCTATTTTCCAATAGGGCTTTCATTAGAAAGGATCATGAAAGATATGCAAAATGTTACTTTCAAAGATGAAGTTTGGCCAAAGTTTCTACGCGGAAATGCATGTAAAGTTTTAAAAATAGAAGATCAATAATTCGAGAAGGGTAAAAAAGTAATATGCTTCATCAGGCTCAACTATTGCTTCGAACAAAAAATTTAGACAGAAGTTAGTTTTTGACAAAATTCGCGATACTCATCGCTGTCTCATCGCTTACTTCAGGTAGCCCTAAGAAAATCTCCGTACCATGAATAGACCCCATTACTTGTCGACACTGAGCTTCGACATCAGCTTCTCTCAACAATCGAAAGAAGTTTACCCCTTCATCTCTTAAGGGATCACATTCGTTGACGATAATATAAGTCTTAGGTAGTCCTTTTACATCCTCGACAGAGGCAAAACTAGGCCATGCAAGTGGATTCTTATTGTGATACTCCTCGATGCCATAAATAATTGCTCCGAAGGACTCGTTGGTTTCCGAATGAAGACTTAACAAAATCCCCTCGTTTTCTTCAGAGGAAGGGTTTTCAGGCAAGGGCCAATAACCAGCAATATATGGACATAAGGCATAAAGTCCTTTAACTATTCCTATATCTCCATCTTGGTTTAGTTTTAATCCTGTAGCTAAAGTTAGATTTCCTCCACCACTTTCTCCGGCTATTACGATTTGTTCCTTATCAATATTTAAATCATCTGAATTTTCATGTACCCATTTTATTCCCGATACACAATCATTGAGTCCAGCAGGAAATGGAGCAACTTCAGGTGCTGAAGAAGCCCACATGCAATTTCTAAAATCAACCATAGCAACGGCCACTCCTTGTCTAGCTATACATCTTCCCCAAGCTGCATAAAGCTCATCAAAACAGGAGCTAATCATCATCCCACCGCCGTGAATATAGTAAATACAAGGCAAAGTTTCATCAGAATCAGGTCTAATGTATTGAATTTTGATAGCATTACCATCTGGTTGGGAAGTAAATTCTTTGGTGGTTGTCAC
Source organism: uncultured Gammaproteobacteria bacterium (assembly GCA_964614345.1). Lineage (GTDB taxonomy): Bacteria > Pseudomonadota > Gammaproteobacteria > Magnimaribacterales > Magnimaribacteraceae > AEGEAN-183. Next base: position 66,922 of record CAZTLP010000004.1, read on the forward strand.
TAGGCCTTCCTGAGGTATAACTTCTTTATAATGTGGAGAATTATTAATCATCTGCATAACATCTTTTCCTGTTTTAGCTGCTTCTGAATTTTGTTCTTCCATTATTTCATCACGTGTTTTAGCCTTAGAATCCATAACACTGTCTACCGGAATGTCTCCGAAAACGGCTTTTAATCGCTTATCAATTCTGGGATCGTCTTTGATTTTATTTGTCATTTTTATGTTTTATTTTCCTTTAAAAACTGGTTCTTTTTTTTCAACGAATGCTTTGGTTGCATTTCTATGGTCTTCTGTTTGGCCACAATGGATATGATGTGTTGCTTCCAAGTCTAAGCAATCATCAACTTCTCCAGACATTGCTCTGTTAAGGTTCTCTTTCATATACCTGTATGCCACTGAAGGTCCGTTAGCTAATCGCAGAGCAATTTCCATGGTCTTTTCTTCAAGCTCTTCTGGTTCACAAACCCAATTTGTCAGACCTAAGCTTAAAGCTTCTTCAGCGCTTACTCTTTCGGAAAGATAATAGAGTTCTCTGGCCTTTGCAGAACCAATTAGTTGAGTCATAAAATAACTGCCTCCGTAATCACCAGAAAATCCTACCCTTGCAAATGCAGTGGTTAGGATGGCATTACTTGCCATAATTCTTAAATCACAAGCTAAAGCATAAGAAAGTCCAGCACCAGCTGCTGCTCCCGGTAAAGAAGCTATAGTGGGTTTTGGCATTTTGAAGAGTTTCCCTGAAGTAGCTCTTTGATGCACTCTTTGTCTATGAATAGCTGAATCAATTGTGTTTGTTCCAACAGTGCCATCGCCGGAAGCTGCCATTCCTTTAACATCTCCTCCTGCACAAAATCCTTTTCCAGCTCCCGTTAAAACTACGCAACGAATTTCTGTATCGGTTTCAAATTGAGCCAACATTTCTTGCATCGCAGCATTCATTTCACCAGACATAGCGTTTCTTGCCTCTGGTCTGTTCATAGTTAGTATTCCTACACCATTTTCTTTTGAAGCGAGCAGTTCTTGTGTTCCTGTATCGATAGTACTCATTATATTTCTCCCCATTTATTATCTTTGTTATTCTACTAACGATAGCAACGATAGATAAAGTATTTAAATGATATTAACTAGAATTTCCATAACCCTTATCTTGTTATTTCAACTATCGACAGTATTTTCTTCGGTGACACCAGCTATTAAAGAGCCCAAGGGCGAGAATCCTAAATCAATACTTATGATTGGAAATAGCTTTATGTATTACAACAATGGAGTTCACAACCCTTTAGTGAGACTCATTAGAGCCACGGAAGAACTTGGTAAAGGACACAAAATAAGACTAATTACGATCAATGGCTCTTCACTAAGCTGGCATGATGTGAATTCTTACATTAAAAATCCAAATATTGGCTCTTTCTCAATTAATTCAAAAAATGTTCTCAATGAATACGACTTTAAGGGTTTTGATCTGGCTATTATGCAGGACTGTAGTCAGTGTCCAATTCATCCAGAAAGAAAGAACTTGTTTTACGAATATACAGAAAAGCATAGTGATCTTTTAAAGAAGAACGGTATAGAACCAGTACTTATGATGACTTGGGCTTATAAGGATAAGCCCGAGATGACTAAACAATTGGCTAAAGAGTACACTTTAGCCGGAAACAAAAATGATACTTTGGTAACACCTGTTGGTTTAGCTTATATGAATTCAATGAAGGCCTACCCAGAAATTAACTTATATCATCCAGACAACAGACACCCCAGTAAAGCGGGAACTTATCTTTCTGCCTGTGTAATGTTTGCTTCTATATTTAAGACTTCGCCCATTGGCAATACTTACACATTTGATCTAGATAAAAAAGTTGCACTGAACTTACAGAAAATTGCTTGGGCTACCCATCAAGAATACTATGGGAACTAAATTCATAAAGGCCATTTTTTTTATCAGCTTAGTGTTTTCTTTTGCGGTGACCGCTGAAGAAATTTCCCTAATGACATACAACGTTGAGAACCTTTTTGATAACAAAGACGATTTAGGGAAAGACGATAAAGCGTTTCTACCAGCAACCCTTAAGAGAAGCTCTTACCATAAGGGTCATTGCAAAAAAATTGAAGTAAAAAAATGGCGTGACGAATGTCTATATTTGGATTGGAATGAAGAAGCTAAAACAAAGAAAATCTTAAATATAGCTAAAGTAGTTTCTTCTTTTGGTTCTAATGGGGCCGATATTATTGCTTTCCAAGAAATTGAAAATATCAACGTTCTTCGAGATTTATTTACGGAATTAGAACCTCTTGGCTATGTGGATTTTGTTTTATTGGAAGGAAAAGATTATCGAGGAATAGATAGTGCCATTATCTCAAAATTTCCTATAAAGAAATCAAAGCTGCATTTTATAAAATTTTCTCCTGGCTTCCCCACCAGAGACACAAGACCAATTCTAGAAGCCCAGATAGATTTATCAGGGAAGACTCTCAGAGTCTACAGTGTGCACTTCCCAGCACCGTTTCTAGATTCTGTTATGAGAAAGGATGCTTTTACTTATTTAGAAAATTTACTTAAATCTCACGATCATCCTGCGGTTGCCATGGGGGATTTTAATGTCACTTCAGAAGAAGAAACTGAACTAGGGACTTTTAAAAATCAGTCAAAGAATTGGTATGTGTCCCACCTTCAAGGCTGCACCGAATGTAAAGGAACTTATTATTATCAGCCCAAAGACGACTGGTCTTTCTTAGATGCTATATTAGTTTCCAAAGGGAGAGGGGTGAGCTTCAACACCAAATCTATAGATGTGTTGATAAATCTAAGTAATGCTTTTAAAGGTTCTTCTAAACCGAAAGGATTTGATGCCGTTTCTATGGAAGGAGTTTCAGACCACTTTCCTGTTATTGCCAAGGTTAATTTTAGTAACTAAGATAAAAAAGTTAATGTAAGGAATAAGAATGATTAAACATCCGCTTGAAAGCTTAACAGCAGATGAGATAAATAAGGCCGTTGACTTATATAAATCACATGATAATTCAGATGAAAATACTTTATTCACCAACATAACTTTAGTAGAACCAAGTAAAGAAATTGTCAGAAATTATAAAGACGGTGATGGATTTGATAGATCTGTAAAAATTGTAGGAGTTGATTCTAATCCTGATGGAGGTTTTGTTGCTTCTGTAGATCTAAATAAAGAAGAGGTAAGCAGTGTAGAGAGATTGCCTAATGAAGCTCAGGCAGCTTACAGTCTTGCCGAAGTTGGTTTAGCTACTATGCTAACTAAAGAAAACAAAGAGTATAAAGATGCTCTGAAGAAAAGGGATGTCACAAATTTAGATTTAGTACAGATAGACCCTTGGCCGGGTGGGGGTGTAGTTCATGAGTCTATTAAACCGGGGCATAGAGCTATGAAAGCCATTTCTTTTTTAAAAGAAAATGAAAATGACAATGCCTACGCTAAACCAATACAGGGTGTAATAGCACATGTTGACTTAACTCTTAATGAGGTAACCTGTGTTGAAGATTTTGGGGTTGTGCCTATTCCTAAAGCGCATGCTAGATATGATGCGGATTCTCAAGCTGAGATGAGGGAACAACCCAAACCAATCGAAATTACTCAACCTGAAGGGAGTGGTTTTGATGTAGAGGGTAATCAAATTTCATGGGAAGGTTGGCAACTAAGAGTATCAATTCATCCTGTTGAAGGACCTGTTTTACACCAAGTTTCTTTAAATAAAAGACCCATTCTTTATCGTGCTTCATTATCAGACATGGTAGTCCCTTATGGTTCTGCCGATCCTATGCACAGCTGGAAGGCAGTTCATGACGGGACAGAGTATGGAATCGGAAACTTAACAAATTCTTTAACTTTAGGTTGTGATTGTTTAGGGGATATCCATTACTTGGACGCCAATATTCTTATGTTTGATGGTTCTGTAAATCATATTGAGAATGCAATTTGTATTCATGAAGAAGACTTTGGAATTCAATGGAAACATACGGATGAAACTGGGTTGATTCCAACAGAAGTAAGGAGGTCAAGAAGGTTAGTTATAAGCTCTATCTCTACCATAGGTAACTACGACTACGGAATATTTTGGTATCTGTATCTGGACGGCACAATTCAAGTTGAAATAAAGCTAACAGGCATAGTTGGTATAAGTGCCTTTGATGAAAAGCTGCATAATCCAGAGCAAGATTTGAAGATTACTGAAGAATTAGTATCGCCACTACACCAGCATTTATTCTGTGTAAGACTGGATTGGGATTTAGATGGAGGAAACAATCAATTATATGAGAGTGAAGTAGTTCCGCTTCCTGTAAGTGAGGCCAATCCTAATGGCATGCAATTAAAGAATGTAACCACACATTTAAAAAAGGAGAGCGAAGCCAAAAGAGATGTTTCATCTTCTACAAGTAGAGTTTGGAAAGTAACAAATCCAGAGAAAATAAATTCTGTTGGACTTCCAGTGGGTTACAAACTTCTACCAGGAAATACGCCAAGTCTTCTTGCTCACCCAGATTCACCTCCTGGAGTACGCGCCTCTTTCGCTAAACATAATTTATGGGCGACACCATTTAAGGAAGATGAACAATATGCTGGTGGTGCTAGCCCTGTGATGCATTCGGGACAAGGTAGTTTAGAAGATCTTACTTCGAAAGACAGGGACATAAGCAATGGAGATTTGGTTATGTGGCATACCTTTGGTGTAACGCATGTACCAAGACCTGAAGATTGGCCAGTTATGCCAGTGGAGTATTGTGGTTTTCATCTCATACCAGTTGGCTTTTTTGACAAGAATCCAACCATAAACTTACCGCCTAATTGCTCAAACAAAAGCAAATCAAATAAAGATAATTAAAAAGGACTGAAAATCTAGAATTTCAGTTCTGTTCCCTTTTTCTTTACAATGGCTCTTTCTCAAGGGGGAGTCATGCGAAAAACGTTTGTTTTGTGCCTTTTGATAGTTCCTTTTTTTCTTCTGTCTGAAGATGAAGAATTTTCTTACTCGTATTTGGGTCTTTCTTACAACGACGGAGACTCAAAAGGAGCAACCTTAGAAGGCTCATTGTGGTTACCAGCAGGTTTTTACTTAAGTGGATCAGCTGAAAGATCAGATTATCAAATCAAAGGTTCGGAGTATGAAAAAAATTCTGAGTCCTTACGACTAGGTATTCATTATTCAATCGCAGATGTTTTTAAAAAAGCGAGTTATAAGAAAATAGATTTTGAATTTGCCAAATTTTTAGATTTTTATGTTGAATTAGGACCTAAAAGGTGGGAATTAGTAGATGAATTAGGCGAAACAAAAGCAAGTACAGACCTCAACTTCGTGGGAGGTCTTCGATTTGGGGATTCTGAAGGTTGGGAAGCAGACATTTTCTTTGATAGAAGTAAACAAGCTGAGATTGAGATAGATCCTAATACTCTTGAAACAAAATATGGACTTGGAGATGATACTGAAAGTATCTTTGGTTTAAAAACAATTAGAAATTACAGTGAAAATATAGCCTTTGTTATGGAGGCTTCCGATAAAAGTACTTCAGGGAAGTCTTATACTATTGGTTTTCGCTACAAACTTTAGAAATGAAAATAGAACAAATATGGACTGGGAATGCTTATCGTAATTTTAATTATTTATTGGCGTGCCCTGAGACTGGTGAAGCTTTAGCAATAGATCCGTTGGATTATGAAAA